>NZ_JAQMYO010000007.1:0-471297 GCF_028369215.1 Brevibacillus sp. AG
TCATTCACTGACAGGAGGCTTCTTAAAAACTTTTTGTTGCTTCTATTAAGCAGCAGTCGGATCGGCTTTTACTGCCTGAACATAATCGTCTGCTTTCTTTTTGTCGAACTGACCTTCCCAACGAGAGATCACGATTGCTGCCAACGCATTACCTACTACGTTAACAACTGTACGAGCCATATCCATCAAACGGTCTACACCGGCGATGAAAGCAAGACCTTCTACTGGGAGACCTACAGAGCCGAGCGTAGCCAACAGTACTACGAACGATACTCCCGGTACACCAGCGATCCCTTTGGACGTAACCATCAGTACGAGCATCAGCGTGATCTGTGTGCTGATTGGCATGTGAATACCATACATTTGCGCAATGAACAGAGCAGCCAGTGCTTGGTACAGTGTGGAACCATCCAGGTTGAAGGAGTAGCCTGTCGGAATAACAAAAGACGTGATCGCCTTCGGACAGCCCATTTTCTCCATTTTCTCCATAATTTTAGGCAATACAGTCTCGGAGCTGGAAGTGGAGTAAGCCAACAACAGCTCGTCCTTCAGTACACGCAGAATGGAAGTGATTTTGACTCCGCTGATACGTGCGATGATGCCCAATACCACCAAAATGAAGAACAACATGGCAAAGTGAACCAAAATAACCAGTTTGCCCAATGGAATGAGCGATGACAAACCAAACTTGGAAACGGTAACACCAATCAGTGCAAAAACACCAAACGGAGCAAAACGCATGATTGTGTTTACAACCCAGAACATCGCGTCTGCAACCCCATTGAAGAAGTTGAGAACGGGCCTTCCTTTTTCTCCTGCTGCTGCTACACCAAGTCCAAACAGAACGGAGAAGAAAATAATGGCTAACATGTCGCCACGAGCCAACGAATCAAACACATTGGTTGGCACAATATTGACGAATGTTTCCACCATACCGTGGCTTTGTGTCGTTTCTGCCGTGTCTACATACTTGTGGATATCGGTCTTGGTAAGAAGGGTTCGATCCACACCGACACCTGGTTGAAAGATGTTCGCCGCCAAAAGACCAACGATAATGGCAATCGTGGTAACGATTTCAAAATACAGAATTGTCTTACCACCGATTTTGCCCAGCTTCTTCATGTCACCTACGCCTGCTACGCCCACAATAAGCGTGGCAACAACGATCGGAACGACAATCATTTTAATCAATCGGAGAAAAATATCACCGATAGGCTGTAAATAGGTCGCCACTGCCGGGTTGCCGTAAAAAATAGCACCCACCAGGATACCCAGAATGAGACCGACGACAATCTGCATCGCTAATCCAAACCGCTTCATTCTGACACCTCGCTATGAAAGATTAAGATGTGACTCTCAAGTCGATATGCTTACACGCATCAAACTTGTGTGGTATATAGGTGAGAATCATATCATGACTTTTTGTGTTTTCCCCTTTTTTATATTCTTTTCATTTCTTTATTTTTTCTGATAATACGCTATCGAATCGCGATATTACTGGGCTCATTGTGTTCGCTTCTGGAAAAATGATAAAATAAGGGAATCAATTTTCAGCGATTCTTCATTAAGAATGGAGCGCAGTCATGACGATTCGGAAAATGATTATCCTGCTACTGGTTCTGGCAGTCGGGTTGTTTCTTTTACCTTACTCCGTTCCCTTTTTGCTAGCACTGTTAACAGCAATTCTGGTTGAGCCGCTCGTCTTGTTTCTTATCAAAAGGCTACGAATGAACCGGATGAGTGCGGTAATCGCATCCTTTTTCCTGTTCCTCATTTCTTTTGGAATCGTGCTGTACTGGATCGGTACGCAGATCGTGATTCAGGGAATTGATTTGGCTCAGCGATTACCAGCTTTTTCGCAGCATATTTTCGAGTTGGTCGAATCCTATTTGATGAGCTGGGAAACTTACTATGAGTCGCTACCTGCCGAAACCGTCTCGGAAATCCAGAGTGTCTTCGCTGGTCTCAAGAGCTGGGCGCTTACTTCAGCCTCCACGGTTGCCAAAGGTATTCTCGGTGTGGCAGCCATCGTTCCGGGCTTTTTGATCTCCACGATTATTTACTTGGTTGCCTTGTTTTTGATCAGTCTCGATTTACCGAAATTGCGTGCGGGCTTCATGAGAATGTTCACGGTATCTGCTCGTGAAAAGGTTGAGGTGGTTATCTCTCAATTGAACCGTGCCACCGTTGGATTTCTACGTGCCCAAATCATCTTGAGCCTGATGACGTTCACGCTGTCCTTTTTGGGATTGCTCATTTTGCAGGTCAAGTATGCAGCCGTCATTTCGCTCATGATTGTTTTCGTCGATATTCTCCCCATATTGGGCGCAGGCTCGTTCCTCGTTCCATGGGCCATATACAACTTCTTGATGGGCAACTCTTCTTTGGCAATCGGCCTGATCGTCATCTTCCTCGTGATTACGGTCGTCCGCCGCATTATTGAGCCAAAGGTACTCGCATCTAATCTGGGAATTAGTGCTCTTGCCGCTCTTGTCAGCTTGTTCCTCGGATTTCAGGTGATGGGATTTTTCGGGCTGATACTCGGTCCAGCGCTCGTCATCATCTATGAGGCGCTGCGGAAAGCTGGATTCTTGAATTTCAAAATAGATTTTTGAAGGGCACAAAAGATAGGTAGTGCTACGGCCGTTTTTTCCGGTGATGAATCGGAAAAGCGGCCGTTAATATAGAAAGAGCTGGGGGAGCGCTTATGTGTGCATACAAAGAACTGACCACCTCACAACGGACGATCATGACGCCAGGGCCCGTCGAGGCCGAGCCTAGTGTTCTTCGCGTGATGGGTTCACCCATTTTGGGACAATTCGATCCAGAATTCACGAACATTATGAACGAAACAATGGAAATGCTTCGGAAATTGTTTCAGACATCCAATCATTGGGCATTCCCTATTGACGGAACTTCCCGGGCGGGCATTGAGGCCGTTTTGTGTAGCATAATCGAACCAGGCGATCGGGTGCTTGTGCCCATTTATGGACGCTTCGGGCACTTGCTCACGGAGATTGCGGAAAGGTACGGAGCAGATGTAATTACGATGGAAACGCGCTGGGGAAGTGTCTTTGAACCGCAGGACGTCATTGCCGAAATCGAGCGAGTTCAGCCGAAAATCGTAGCAATGGTTCACGGCGAAACATCCACCGGATGCGTTCAGCCTTTGAAGGAAATCGGAGAAGCTTGCCGCCGGATGGATGTCCTATTTGTCGTCGATGCTGTCGCTTCGATCGGCGGGACAGAAGTGAAGGTAGACGATTGGTATATCGACGCATGCATTGGCGGCACGCAAAAATGCTTGTCTGTCCCCTCTGGGATGGCTCCTATCACGTTTAATTCTCGTGTCGAAGCGCTCTTGCTCCAGCGGAAAAAGATCGAGCGTGGACTCGCTGATCCCTCTACTCCAAAATCTGCTCAAACCCGAACAATCCGCAGCAACTATTTTGACTTGAGCCAGCTCATGGATTACTGGGGACCTGCACGGCTGAACCACCATACGGAGGCGACAACGATGCTATACGCCTTGCGCGAGGGAGTGCGCATTGCCCTCACGGAAGGTCTGGCAGCAAGATTCGCCAGACATCGCTTGCATGAACAAGCCTTGGTCGCTGGTGTATTGGCGATGGGATTGCAGCTCTACGGCGATCCGGCTTGCAAGCTTCCCGTCGTGACCTGCATCAAAATTCCTGAGGGACTGGACGGAGAGTCAGTCCGCGCTATGCTGCTCGAGGATTTTCATATTGAAATTGCCAGTTCCTTTGGGCCGCTAAAAGGGACAATCTGGCGGATTGGCACAATGGGCTACAGCTGCCGCAAGAAAAATATTTTGCATGTGCTAGGGGCGTTGGAAGCGGTTCTCATCCGACATGGAGCGCGTGTGCATGCAGGACGGGCTGTACAAGCTGCTTTAGATATTTATCATAGCTAAAAACAAAGGCCGCCGGGTCAATATAATACCCGAGCGGCTTTTATTATGTTCACAACTGATTGCGAATTACCGTGCACTGGTCACATTTGTAAGACGCCCATCTGACACGGTGATCTTCCCGTTGACCAGCACATGTCGAATACCCATTGGCTGCTGCATCGGTGCCTCATATGTTGCCCGGTCTACGATCTTGTTCGGGTCAAATTTATTTGTGTTCTCCCATTCCCTTCGAAGGTACGTTCCCCACTGAGGGATGGGACGGAACTTGATTTTTTTGTTTATTAGCATATCCATTAAATCCATGTAGACTCTCCACTTTGTTAGTTTTCTCTATAACAATTGTCGTAATACAATCTCTTTTTCAATATGAGTCGCATACACCCCGAATTTTGGTGCAGCTACCTCAACCTTCCCCGACAGTAGAAGTTTCACAGCAAGATAAGGGAAGTTCACACCTGATAAGCATGAAGAATGCAAACCGCCTGACGCTCGCGGATTAATCTCTAATAATTTGGGCACACCATTTTTGTACTTTACTTGAACGTTGAAAAGGTAAGGAAGTCGCAGCTGTTCATGGACTGCTTTTGCCAGATCTATAAGTGCTTGATTTTCCTCTAGCAAACGAATTCGTCCTTCTACTTTTTTCCGTGGTACGATCGCAATTAACTCCTCTTCTGTTGCCAGGCAATCAATACTGTATTCCCAATCATCCAAATACTCCATGACCATGATGTCATCTACGGTTTGATCCCCTATGATGCTCAGAACTTCATCGATGGCGATCGTTTGGTTGCTTGATCCGAGCAGCTTGTCTAGGGGATTCATGTGTTCTTCGATGATATGAAAACCCGCTCCTCCTTCGCCACTAGCAGGTTTAAAGCAGACCTTATGACCTTTTTCTCTTAGCTTCTCATAGGCAATCTTAAATTGCTCGCTTGTGTTGACAATGAAATAATCAGGTATGTGTAATCCCGGGGTATCCCTCAAGGCTTGAAAGAGCTTTCCTTTGTCTGATACGGTTTCTAATAAGTCGGCATCTTTGCATACTAGAACAGATGTGCCTACTTGTTCAAACCGATCTAAATGCTTTGCAATTTCCACCAGTCTATAATTCGGGAAAAAGATATCGATCTGATGCTTCTGACAAAACTGCACGCAGTATTCAATATACTCTGGAATTGGCAAGCTTGGTTCAATCTCTGCAACATCAGCATTTTGCAGCATCACGCTATACCGTTTTGGGTGAGTGACATAAAACTCAAAGTCTAAACCGTCCGGATTTGTACGAATCATATCAATAAAATGATACGCTGTAGAGAAAGTACGATTAAACCAAATGCGTTTCTTCATGAGAAGTTCTTCCCTTCAACTCTTCATTATTTATAAAGAAAAGCGAAAGTCGCAATGACCTCGCTCTTATCATGTATCTTCTTTATGGACTTACCACTTTTCACACAATCAAAAACTAGGCAACAGCTTTTTCTGATTTTTCCTCTTTGCTTTTTCTACTTTTCAACCACCCAGCCAGAATGACAGCGACCGTTAAAACGATGGTAATAATCAGACCCACTGTGCTAGAAATATAATTTTGAATGATTTTGTCTTTCACAATCATATCGCCAGCAGTCCAAGCCAGAATTCCCGATCCAATGTAAGCGATGATTGGGAATCTTTCCAAAGCCTTCAAAATAAATGCCGATCCGATCAGGATAATCGGAATCGAGACAAGTACACCAATTGCGATTAACGTAATACTTCCGTGACTCACACCTGCAACCGCGATTACATTGTCCAAACTCATCAACGCATCTGCGTATATGATCGTCCCTACTGCACCCATTAAGGTCGTTCCACTCTTGATGTTGTCCTCGCCTTCATCAGCAGCTAACAGCTTGTAGGCTACCTGAAGAAGCAGTAAACCACCGATTGCTTTTAAAAGCGGAATTTGAATCAGCCAGACCACCATCGCAGCAAAAACAATACGTAGCGCAATCGCACCAAAAGTACCAATAAAAATGGCCTTCTTCTGTTGTTGTTTCGGGAGATTTCTCGCTGCCATTGCAATTACAACAGCATTGTCTCCGCTCAACACGATGTCAATCAGGATGATCGCTAGTAGCGCGCTCCATGATTGAACTAAAAAATCAGCTATCATTTCCATAAATACAGTTCACTCCATTTCTAATGATGTCCGCAAATAGTAACTGTATCTTTTGCTATTTCGAACCGACTGTCCAGCGCATATTCCACCCGTAGTAACGATCCATCTCCTGATGACCGGAGAAGTATTCAACCAATCTCCTGATATTGAACGTATCACCTTGTCTCTCAATCATCGCTACGGCACACACCCCTTTACGCGGGTCATGCACATCCATTTTCACTTCGATGGCTGGATTGTCAGCTTGCGTAATCGTTACCACACCATCGGTTTCTGCCCATTTGGCAACACCTTCGTAAATAAAAGCGTAGATTAGGATTCGTTCGAATTCCTTGACATTATTTCCGTTGATACGTAGATTCTCTCCTTCTGATCGGGTGCCTGTGCGGTCATCCCCATCTAATGCAATATAAGGAAAGTCGCGGTAGTTGCCAAGATTTCCACCTAATGCTTGTATACACCCTTTATATCCATCTGATAATTCATAAAGGCAGCCAAGGTCTAAGTCAATTCCTTTGCTTCTACCAAAAAAGCCCGTGTTCTGCTTTGTGCCTTTATTCCAGTTGAGGTTAACTAAGAGCTGCCCCAGGTTTGCTGAGGTTTTCTTTAAACTAATTGCCTCTCCCTTTTTCTTCAACTCAATTTTTGTGATCGAAATAGGGGGAGAAGTAGACACGACGGGTTCGGGTTTCGGTTCGGGTTTCGGTGCAGGTTTTGGTTCTGGCGCTTTCGACTCCGGCGTTTTTTCTTGGGATACCTCGATCCCAAAGTTTCCGCACAAAGCTGCCAGACCGCCATGAAAGCCACTGCCAATCGCATTAAATTTCCATTGTCCTTGATGTCTGTATAGCTCTCCTGCCACAATTGCATTTTCAATCGTAAAACTATCGAGCGGAAATTGAATAATTTCAGAGTTAGTAGAAGGATTTAGAATACGAAGACAAAGACTCGAAACACGATTAAATGAATGATTACGTGCAACCGCATCATAAATGGTAAGAGTAAAAGCGATCTTTTCTACATCAAGTGGTACATTCATTAAATCAATGTCAAAACGCTGTCTTTCGCTCGATCCTGTTAGAAGAGATACAGAGCCATTCGTTGATCTGGGGTTGCTGTAGAAAATAAAATCTTCTTCTTTATTAACTTTACCACTTTTCCCGATTAAGAAAGCCGAAGCATCCAGGTCAAGCCCATCGTTAGCAGTCCAGCTCAGTTCCACTGTAATTTTGGAAAGTCCAGGATTTGACTTCGTTACATCGATTTTTTGTCCCTTAATCGTCGTCATTCCCATTTCGATCACCCTTTATTTCAAAGGTCAGAAAACAGGTGCTAGCGCAATTACTAGCACCCATTTCTGGAAATTATGAAACTTGCAAACCAAAGTTATTGGCTAACGCTCGTAGACCACCGGAAAAACCGCTACCCACTGCTGCAAACTTCCACTCGCCTTGATGGCGATACAATTCACAAACAACAATTGCCGTTTCTACAGAAAAATCTTCTCCAAGATCGTAGCGCAGAACTTCTCTGCCTGTTGTTTCATCTATAATTCGAACAAACGCATTTGATACTTGTCCAAAGTTTTGGTTTCTGATATCAGCCTCATGAATCGTAATCGTGATCGCTACTTTTTCAATGTCAGCTGGAACAGCCTTCAAATCCACTTTGATTTGCTCATCGTCGCCGTCACCCTCACCAGTCAGGTTGTCACCAGTGTGAACCACCGATCCATTCCCGCCTTGAAGGTTGTTGTAAAAGACAAAATCTTGAATCCCGGACGCTCTTCCACCTGTACGCAAAAGGAAAGCAGCTGCGTCGAGGTCAAAAGCTTGTCCGCCACTGTATTTATTTGTGTCCCAACCAAGACCAACAACGATTTTTGTTAAATTCGGATTGCCTTTTGTAAGATCAATTTTCTGACCTTTAGTTAAACTAATAACTGACATAAAAATTCAATCCTTCATCTGTGGTTTGTATGCTTCTTATCCGATGTTTACTCCGAAATCGCGAGCGAGTCCTGCCAATCCATCTTTGTAACCAGAACCGATTGCACTGAACTTCCATTCGCTACCGTTACGATACAGCTCTCCAACTACAATCGCAGTTTCGATAGAGAAGTCTTCGCCCAAATCATAGCGGAGTAATTCTTCGTTGTTTGCAGGATTTACCACGCGTGCATAAGCGTTGGAAACCTGTCCAAAGTTTTGGTTACGAGTTTGCGCATCATAAATCGTGATAGCAAAAGAGATTTTTTGAATGCTAGCCGATACTTTGGACAAATCAATATTGATTACTTCATCGTCGCCTTCCCCTTCGCCAGTGCGGTTATCACCAGAGTGCACAACGGAACCGTCAGGGCTAGTTGCATTATTGAAGAAAATAAAGTGTTGGTCATCCAGTACTTTTCCTGCATCATTCAAGAGAAATACAGAAGCGTCGAGGTCGAAGCTTTGTCCTCCGTCATACTTGTTTGTATCCCAACCAAGACCTACCTGAATTTGAACCAGACCAGGATTCGTTTTCGTGAGATCTACCTTTTGACCTTTTTGCAAAGATACTGCCATGTTAAAAAACCTCCTTATATTTCATTCATTTTAAAAATTTTCAAATTAGCTATATCTTCTTACAAGTTGGGAGATAGCTGTGTCTGTCGTCCCTTCGCCAATCGCAGAAAACTTCCACTCACCATCGTAACGGTATAGTTCTCCTATAATTAACGAAGTTTTTCCCGAATAATTATCGGTTAGATTAAACTTGCACAAATTCTGATTGTTCGAAGCATTGACTACGCGAATATACGCATTGCCGATCATCCCGAAATCTTGGCGACGACTCACACAATCGTAAATATTCACAACGAACACCAATTTATGTACATCATTGGGTACTCGGCTCAAGTCTACGTTCACTTGCTCATCATCACCTTCACCATCTCCGGTGAGATTATCTCCTGAGTGTGATACGCTGCCGCATTGACTTTTTTTGTTGCCGAAGTAAACAAGGTTCTTCTCTTTAGTTATTTTCCCGTTCTGGTCGAGCATAATTACGGAAGCGTCACAATCGATGTTTGCGTTACTCCCGCCACCAAAAATGCCTCCAAGCAACCCGCCACTTTTCTTGACCGGGTCCCAGCCTAGACCAACTAACAATTTAGTTAATCCTGCATTCCCTTTTGTCAGGTCGATCTTCTGACCTTTTTGCAAACTGACTACTGACATGTTCTACCTCCCAACCTCATTAAAATTTTACAGATTCATGTAATGAAGTAAAATTTTTTAGACATCACTATTATTTCATAAATCTACCAAAATATCTACATGAATCCCGTAAAATCGACGATATGTGCAATATTTTGACAAGTAATAACGTTTTACAGATTTAACGTGTTATCTTTATTTGCTCAATTACCCAGTCAAGAATTTCCTCTGACGCTCGTATTCCATTCTTAGCTGTAAACTGAAACGGTGTGTCTTGTGCTGATATTTGAGCAAGATGATAGATTTCCCCATGAGAAGGAATCAGAGAGTTTTTCGTGCAGGACACCAAAGGCAAATCGAGCAAAGAGTCTCCCGATGCGAAAATCTCTGTCCTCTTTTCGATGTCTTTTACATAGAGGACTGCATCGCGTTTATTCACGGCTCTTGGCACAAAATAAAGCTTTCTCCCCTGGATGGATACTGTCCAATTGCCTTGCTCCATCCATTGCACAAAACCGTCCCATTCGCTTGTTGGCATATTTTGGCGATCGATGATGAAATAATGAAACAGATCTTCTGCCGATTTTCCATTGAGAATCCAGCTTGAGTCTTTTATGTCTTCAAAACGCGCCAAAATATCCGTGATGGATATGCACTCATCCTCTATACGCTCACGAATTTTTTTGTTCCACGACTCATCGACAGCCCCATTACGGATGATATTCCCACCATTGCTCGTGACCGCATACGCAGGCCGCAGCTCGTTCTGAAATACCGTAATTCTCCTATATTGCTCGATCGTTCTCGTAGTCACTGGAATAAACAGCATGTGCTTATGGATCTCTTGCAGTAGCAATAGTGCCCGCTCTGTCATATACGAAATTGGCTTTCCATCCAGTTGCTCGATTAAGCGTACCTGCAGCGTCGGGTCCGTTAAGAATCGCTCCGAATATATCAACGTCTGGTCAAGATCACTGGCAAAGATCATCGGTTATCCTCCCCCTGTGGACGAATGATCCCACAACAAGAGTAGGAAAGGTCTGAACGTTCTTCAACCGGTACACCGCGATCATGGGCCAGCAAAAGAATGTGGGCTAAATAAGGATTATCCATTCGATTCACAAGGATTTTCCACGGAACTCTTCGCAAAAGGACACGAGTGGTCTCTCCCACTCCAGGCTTGATTAGATTGATATCATTTATCTTGTAATCCTGTTGTATTCGCTGGATATCACGTTCGCCACTCCATGTGATCCATTGCTCCTCATCTTGAATCAAGTGCATGCTGCACTGTTGCTTCGCTGTGTCTGCCAGCTCGTGGAAATGTTTAGCGATGGTATCAACAAAAAGATTGGATACGTCCTCAGACAACCATTCACGATAGTATTTCGCCCCGTGAAAGTCTGTAGGTCCGATTAAATCCTGGCGATGAACAGTCCGACTGACCAAGCCTGATACCGTAGAATTGAGACATGCACTCGGGATAAGAAAATCTTCCCGTGTTCCAAACTTGCTCACACAATGACCTGGATCAGCCAATACTGCCAGATCGTCATCAAGATGCGTTCCCAGCTTTTCATTAAAGGATTTGATCGCTTTTTGCAGCACCCGCGTAATCGCACCTTTTCCCGTCCATCCATCCACAAACTGAATTTTGGCTCCTGGATGCTTGTCTAGCATATACAAAAGAGCATTCTCATCGATGCCCTTTCCACGGATAATAGAGATGCTATAGTGTGGAATATGTAACCGATGAATGGATTCCAGATACCTTTTTATTAAAATGCCAATTGGCGTTCCTGCCCTGGCAAGTGAGGCAATCACTACATTATTTCCCTTCGTAGCCTTAATCAGCTCTGCTACGATGGCAACTGCCAATGCAACCTTTTTGGCTGATGTTTGTAAGGTTTGATGGAACAATTCAATATATTCTTTTGTTGGACGGTATTCGATCGGTAGCATCTCTGAGTAATGGTGTCCCGTCTGAATTAATTCCTCACGATCCTCTGTCTCTGTCTCCCTTATCAATCCGTTTATCTCTTTAAGCAGAAATGTCACATCACCTGGAGGGTAGCTGCCCATTGGTGAAGGTTCTTGGATTACGCGTTGTAAAGACTGTAAATTCAAGAGTCTACGCCACCTTTATCCGAAAAATACGATATATTTATTGGGGATGGAAAGATTATTCACCACGTCATAAAAGGAGCGCAATCGCTCTCCCGTCGTCCCTCGCTCAAAAAATACGAATACATCTGAATAGTAGTTATCAGGGATGTTGTAACAAAAATTCGGTACAAGCGGGTCATCAGGAGAAGAGAAGGCGAATGCATTTTTCACTGCGTACTTCTCCATCTCAGAAGGATGGATCGGGCTTCTTGTGGTCGACTGGTACCAAACGTCATCACCCATATGCGCCGCAATCATCATTGGGATGTACATAAATTCGCCTGTCCCCATGCATAAAGTTTTTCCGCTCCTATACGCGCCTAATTCGATTCCCGTTTTTTCGCAGTACGTATTCAGCAAGTTTTGATCCGAGCTTATCATCCCAAAACGTCCCGTTTGCAACAAATACGGCCGTTGATTAGGAAAGTCGCTTGAATCCATAGAGGTATAGCTCAAACGGGGCCATTCTGCCCCATCCATTTGTATAATTTTAGGGAAGCTGCTGGTTCGCTCAACAATACTCTTTTCTTCATTATCATTCTTTTCAACCGGTGCTCCCTCCACTTTGATTTGTCCTTTCACGAGGGATACGTTAGTAATTGTGATGTTTAATTCCTCTTGTAACTCCCTGAATCGCTGACAATCCTCATCAGATCGCCAGTCGAGCAAGGAAGCCACAATGTAATGACTACGAGGATACTTCTTTTGTATTTCTCGAATGATATTGAGCGCAGTTTTGCCTGTAGTGATCTCATCATCTACCAAAACAATCGGCGCATCTGTGGATAACAAGTGGTCCTCACGAGGGTACATAAGATGAGCCACTGCGTGAGAATGCTCCTCTTCAAACGTAATTGATGGCTGTATATCCTGAATCATTTCTCTTGTCGTATGGATATAGTACGCGTTGTTCTGAAAGCAGCTAAACATGGAATGACCGAGGCCCGTTGCAGTTTCGGCAAAGCCGATAAAAAGCACCTGCTCAGGCAGTTCAAATCGCTTTTGCATCAGTTGCTGGAAGACCTCTTGACTTCTCTCTTGATTCATCAAGCCTTGAACGAGTGGAGCAGTATCCACCTGCTGACCATAGTAGGCTTCTAAAAAACGCGTACCTAGTAAAGCACCACTCACCAACGATACAGCCGGAATGACTGGAATATGCTTTCCTAGTACCTTACTTACGAACAAAAAGCCTCTCTTCTTATTAATCCGACCTGCCATTCCGAAAAGAAGCTCTAGTGGAAGCTCAAATGGATTCTTCTCCACAATCACTTCCACTTCCAAACTATCGAGAATATTGAAGCTGTATCTTGGAGGATTTTGCCAAGAGGTTGATAAAGTTGTTGTGTCCATGATACACCCCATAAATTTTTGATTTCACCAAAACTCTTTTTGCCCAATTAGTATGCGGCTTTACTTCATTCATTTTGTTGGAAAAGTGACTTTTCAGTACTCCGTTGGAATTGCTTTGCAGGATGCTCATGGCATCCTCGTATTCTTCATGGCTAACAACAGAGAGAGAATGAATGATTTTGATATGACTTGGATGAATGATGGTCTTGCCCGTCAATCCATTCTCTTTATCTAGGAGCACTTCTTTTATCAGTCCGTCTTCGAATTTATTTAAAAGCTTTAATCTCAGTTTTCTTCCTTGTACGCCACCAAGCTGTTTTTCAAAAGGCGACTCTCTTAGCTGCGGCTTGAGCAGTCGATCCCCATTAGTGAAGTACTCCCAAACCGGTCCAGAGAGAACATACCCCTTTTCGGTTCTGGTAAAAATATTGACCATGTCACTAATACAATCCCGAATCGTAGAAATGTCGTAGATAGTCACATCGGGTCCCCTTCTCAACCCAAACAGGCTGGAAAAATCAGTAGCACCCATCCGGACGTTCAAAACGAGATCTTCATATTTATCTAAAATTTGACGAATCGAAACAAGCTCGTCCACTCGCGTTTCTTTATAAATAACCTCAGCAGATTCCAGAATAGGCATACCGTAAACCGTAAAAGAAAGAGGGGCGTTAATCGAATGGAGAATGGAAAAATATTCTTCGCCATTTCTGCTCGTGAATTTTGGGAAAACAAAACCAGCGAGCACATATAGATCTTCACCCAGCGTATCTGCTATACGTTTCATTTGGGCTGCGTCCCGAACCCGAATAAAAATAAGAGGAACATCATTGATATCCAGTTCACCGAGTCGCAGCTGGTGTGCCAGGGTAGCAAATTGTTTAAGCAAGCTTTGCTCCGCTTCCACAACTTCGTGATCACCGATTGCATCTTCCAGACAAGCCACCATCGAAACAAGACCTTCATGCTTCTTTCGAACGATATCTTGAGAAATCGTTGCCTTCGTTGCAGGCATGTATAATGTGGCTCCCAGACTACAGGAAAGGATTTCCTTCTCCGTGTTTCTATTAAACGAAACCGGTTTTCCATAAAATAATTCATCGCGTTCTTCTGCACTCAAATAATCGAAATGTCTCATGAATAAACGTTTTTACTACAATAGTAAAAACCCCGCCCCTTTCCTAATCTATCCATACCATTATCATTTGGAAGCAATACACATTTAAATAACATTACATCCAATAGAGAAAACAACTGTAAATATAACTTACTCTTTCCAGTATAATAAAAATGTCGATATGAAACGAATTAAATTTCGACAAAAATTACGAAAACAATGTCATTTTTTCTTGTTTTTTGATGACGCTGGAATAGGAAGTTTTAAAATGGATGTTGGACCTGAAGAATTTAAGTCTCCCTCTATCTTTAATCTATTTGGAGCGAAAAAGTAAAAAAAGAAGGGCTACCGATCAGGCGCCCTTCTTTTTTATAGCTGAAACTCTGCTGGATTGAGATTAACAACCCCACAAATCTCTCGAACAACGGATTTTTCCTGTTCATCAAAATGACCATCCGCGGAACCAATTGCGCAGCAAACACTGACAACAATACGCGCAGCCTCAGCATTATTTTTATATTTTCCTATCACTTTCAATGCCTCCATCTTGCCGACACCGTGATCGAATTCAAAGCCAGATACAAAGTGATTAAATCTCGCAATGACATCATTCATGTTAAATACCTTTAACTCTTCACTTCTTCCAATATAAGCAGCCATCTTTTGTTTTTCTGCGGAATCAATACTGCCATCGGCAGCCGCTACCAATGCGCAGCCTGCTACCACTGCATCTAGAAAATCTCGGTTTTGAAACTTTTTCACTTGCTCTTGCAAACCAACTTTTGTCGATTTCAACCAGTTTGTGAACGTACTCGTCATTGACATCCTATTACCTCCATTAAAAATTTTACATTATTTCCTTCTATTATAATACATTATTCGACAGCGATTAACAAAATCTGTTATCCCGCTCTCTCGCAACAACTGAAAGAACATCCGAAAGAGACTCGTGCCATTGTAAGGCAGGTACACCATCGGTTTTGGCGCATCAACATAGTTGTTTGACATCCTGAAGGGGGCGCAACGTTAAGGCTGGAAATGTTGCTGCCATACGCAAAACCTCATCAAGCAAATCGTAAGGACCTATAACTGCGACTTTGATTTCCATCGCTCCCTACCACTTCCTCTCCGAATTTTTACTGCCATGCATTTGGCCATTCTTACATGCAATTTCCGTTAATAGTCCTTTTATTTTTATCCCCTTTTTCTATGAAAAAAACGTGCAAGGAACCACTCCGTCTTGCAGAATGATTCCCTACACGTTTTCTCGACTATACGATTCTATTATTTCTGACTGACACGCGCCAGCAAATCGACGATATGCACGGCCTCCATCTTTCCTTCCAGCCCAGCTCGATGAATGCCTGCTTTCATTTGCAACAGACAGCCCGGATTCGAGGTCACGAGAATGTCTGCTTGGGTAGCCGCTACATGACCCATTTTTTCATCTAAAAGGCTTCCGGCCATCTCAGGCTGCACCAGATTGTAAATGCCCGCTGAGCCGCAGCAGCGATCTCCCTCGCGGAGCTGTACGTATGTGGCTCCCGGAATGGCTTGCAGCAGGTTCACTGGCTCTTTGGTCACCTTCATCCCGTTGCGCAGGTGACAGGAGGATTGATAAGTGATCCGTTGGGGCAATGACTGCCATTCTGTTGGTTCCACGAGGAGTGCAAGCAACTCGCTAATATCCTTCACGCGTGAAGCGAACCATTGTGCCTTCTCCTGCCATTCTGCATCTTCCCCCAGCAAATGGTCGTATTCCTGTAGCATCGCCCCGCAACCGCCTGCATTGGATACAATGATATCCACATCAGCCTTGTGAAAAGCAGCCACATTTTTTCGCGCCAGATGGCGAGCCTGTTCACGCTCACCGCTATGTGCATGGAGAGCACCGCAGCACACCTGGTCTGGAGCGATGATTACCTCGCAGCCTGCCTCACTTAGAAGCCGCACGGTGTTGCGATTCGTCTCATTGAATAAGACATCCATGATACAGCCGTGAAACATTCCTACGCGATACTTGCGCTCGCCTACGGCTGGAATAACCGTGCCACCGAAAAAGTCCACGATCCCTTTTCCAGTTGCTTCAGGCATGATTGCTTCCATTTCCCGCATTTGCTTAGGCAGGATGGATAACACTCTTAGCTTGCGAACGGCTTTTTGCACTCCTGAGCGCTGATAGAAGTGCAAGAGTCCACCGAGCTGGTACATGCGTTTCTGATGAGGGAACAGGTGGAAAAACGCGAGCTTGCGGACGGCTTTGACCCACCATGGATGCTCCTGCACTTCTTCGATCGCTTCTCTCGTCTGCTCGATCAGTTGACCGTACGGAACACCTGCTGGGCATACCGGCTCACATGCCCGGCAGCCTAGACACAGATTCATTTGATCGACGAAATCTTTGTCCGGCTCCATGACACCGTCTGCTACGGCTTTCATCAAGGCGATGCGACCTCGTGGAGAAGCTGCCTCATAGCCTGTTTCCCGAAAGGTCGGACAGGCTGGCTGACAGAAGCCGCAGCGCATACAGTTGGACAGCTCGTCGTAATCGAGTTTATTCACCAAGGCTTCTTTAAGCACGCTGGACCACCACTCTGTTCCGGGACTGTTTGGCAAACATTTTGTCAGGGTTCAGGAGATTGTGAGGATCGAAAGCGTACTTGATGCCTTTCATGATCTCCATACCTGCGGCCCCTACTTTCCACTCCAAATACGGTGCCTTGACGATTCCTACGCCATGCTCTCCCGTAATCGTTCCCCCCAAATCGATTGCCGCTGCGAAAATTTCCTCGAAGGCATGCTCGACACGCTCGATCTCTTCCGTGTTGCGAGCGTCTGTCATGCAGGTCGGATGCAAATTGCCGTCTCCTGCATGACCAAAGGTACAAATTTGCAGTCCGTAACGCTCCGTAATCTCTTGAATCGCAGCGACCATCGGCGCAATCGCGGCGCGGGGAACTGTTGCATCCTCCAAAATGGTCGTCGGACGCATCCGTGACAATGCGGCGAGCGCACTGCGTCGGGCGGTCATTACCTCATCAGCTTCCTCGGCTGTCTTCGCTACCTTAATTTGGACGGCATCATTCTCCTCGCAAATAACAGCGATCTGCTCCATGTCCCGATCAACCGTCTGTGGCTCTCCGTCCTGACCGATCAGGAGGATCGCCGCCACATCTGTCGGAAGCCCGATCTTTTTGAAATCCTCGACAACACGGATCGTGCCCTGATCAAGAAATTCAAGCGTGCCAGGAATGATACGATTGGCAATGATAGCAGAAACAGACCTCGCCGCCTGTGCCATATCTGCGAACATCGCCAGCATAACCCGCTGTGTCTGCGGCTTCGGAATCAGCTTGAGAATAGCCTCGGTAATGATCGCCAATGTGCCCTCGCTACCGACCAAGAGCTTGGTCAGATCATAGCCCGCCACATCCTTCATCAGCTTGCCCCCGGTACGGATGACCTCTCCGTTCGGCAACACAGCTTCGAGACCCAGCACGTAATCCTTGGTTGTTCCGTACTTCAACCCTCGCAGTCCACCCGAATTAAGCGCAATATTCCCGCCAATCGTGGAGATGACCATGCTGCCTGGATCTGGTGGATAAAACAAACCAAGCGCTTCTACCGCCTGATGGATGTCGACCGTTCGAACCCCCGGCTGTACCGTTATCGTCAAATTTTGTTCGTCAATCTCTACGATCTGATTCATCCGGCTCAATACCAAAACAATTCCGCCACCGACTGGTATCGTTCCGCCGCATAGATTAGAGCCTGCTCCACGCGTCACAATCGGGATGTGATGTCGTGCTGCAACTCGCATGACCTGCTGGACTTCGGCTGTGCTCTTCGGCATGACGACCACATCCGGCAATGCTTGCTGCATCGGCGTCGCGTCATACGAATAGGCGACTAATGCTTCCTGTTTGTCGAGACAGTTTTTCTCTCCGACGATGGCACGCAGCTCTTCGCGAATGGATTCTGGCAACATGGAATCTCTCCATCCTTTCCCAAAAACTTAGTCCAACTGCTGAATGGCTTCCCTGATTCTTCCATTGGTAACATTCAACAAACGAGTGGCCTCTTCCCTGCTCGATCCCGTCAGCTTCATGATAATAGCTGTCTTCGCATCACCATCTGCCTGATCAGCCAGTTGCTCTGCTTCCTCGTAACTCGCTCCGGTCACTTCCATGATGATCCGCTTTACTCGTTCCTTCAGCTTGAGGTTGGTTGCTTGCACGCTGACCATCAGATTTCCGTACACTTTGCCCAAACGAATCATCGTCGCTGTCGTCAGCATGTTTAGCACCAGCTTTTGGGCTGTTCCTGCCTTGAGTCTCGTCGATCCGGTCAATACTTCCGGTCCTACGACCACATTAATCGCGACATCTACGCCTTCATTGATGTACGAAGGCTTGTTGCAAGAGACAGCAACCGTCTTGGCTTCGATCTTCTGTGCCTCTGCCAAAACACCGAGAACATACGGAGTCCGTCCACTGGCTGCGATTCCTACGACCACATCATTTTTGGTCACGCCGTATTTATGCACATCTTCTTGACCTAATTCAAAAGAATCCTCTGCGCCTTCTACCGCGCGTACCATTGCAGATGGTCCGCCTGCAATCACACCCTGAACGAGCTCAGGCTGTGTACCAAAGGTCGGCGGGCACTCGGACGCATCCAAGATCCCTAAACGTCCACTTGTTCCAGCACCAAAGTAAAACAGTCTCCCGCCCTTTTCCAATGCGTGTGAGATGACCTCTACCGCATCGGATACTTGATCGAGGACGCGCTCTATCGCATAAGGTACCTTCTTGTCCTCATCGTTCATCATTTGCACGATGCCTCGGGCACTCAATTGATCCAAATCACTGCTGCTCTCGTTTTTTCCTTCAGTCGTCAATGCTTGCAAGTTCTCCAGATTCATGCTCTATCGAACCTCCTTTTCAATCTTACTGCCCCATGCTCACTTCATGACTGCTCCAGATGGCAAGTGACAAAATGCCCTCTCGATACCTCGCTAGCCACAGGAGCAACCGTTTTGCAAATGTCCATACAGTGGCGGCAACGCGGATGGAATGTGCAGCCAGACGGCGGATTTGCTGGACTAGGCAGGTCTCCCTCCAAAATGATCCGCTGGGTCGTCAAATGGGGATTCGGTACAGGCACCGCTGATAACAGTGCTTGTGTATATGGATGTGTTGGTTTCTCATACAACGATTGTTTATCCGCTACCTCCACCACTTTTCCGAGATACATCACCGCTACCCGGTCCGAAATATGGCGGACGACACTCAAATCATGCGAGATGAACAAATACGTCAGATTGAACTCCTTTTGCAAATCTTGCATCAGATTCAAAATTTGCGCCTGAATCGACACGTCCAGAGCAGACACAGGCTCATCAGCCACAATCAGCTTGGGGCGCAATATCAGTGCCCTTGCTATGCCGATCCGCTGGCGCTGACCACCGGAAAACTCATGCGGAAAACGATCCAGCTGCTGCTTGGAGAGACCGACGATCTGGATCATCTCCTCTACTTGCTTGCGACGTTCTACTGAATTGCCGATGCCGTGGATGATGAGTGGGTCCTCCAAAAGCTGCCCGATTGTTTTTCGCGGGTTCAGCGAGGCAAACGGATCCTGAAACACGAGCTGCATGTTGCGTCTTGCCCGGCGCAGCTCTGTTTCATTGAGCTTGCGGATATCCTGTCCTTCAAAAAACACTTCTCCGTCAGTTGGTTCAATCAGGCGTAGGATGCAGCGTCCTGTTGTGGATTTCCCACAGCCTGATTCGCCAACGATGCTGACGGTTTCGCCCGGGTAAACCGTCAAGTTGACCCCATCGACGGCACGGACGACTTTTTCCTTGCTGAAGATTCCTTGCTTGCTCGTGAAATGTTTGGTCAATGATTTGACTTCTAGCAGTGGTTGCCTCATTGCACGTCCTCCTCGCGATACAGCCAGCAGCGGCACTTTTGGTTGTCTGCGACAGGCGTCAGTTCTGGATTTTTCTCGCGGCAAATATCCATGACCTGTGAGCAGCGCGGTGCAAAACGACATCCCGCAGGCATTTCGCTCAAAAGGGGCACCGAGCCCGGAATCGCATCCAAACGCTCTTGGTTAACACTGACAGAAGGCATCGATTTCAAAAGTCCTCTCGTATACGGATGCTTCGGCTCGTCAAACAGCTGCTTGACGTCGGCTTCCTCTACGATTTGACCTGCATACATGACGATGACACGATGACACATCTCCGCCACGACTCCCAGGTCATGTGTGATAAGCAGGATGGAAGTGCCTTGCTCTTGACGGACTTTTTTCATGAGTTCCAATATTTGCGCCTGAATCGTCACGTCCAAAGCCGTCGTCGGTTCGTCGGCAATCAAGAGCTTGGGCGCACAAGACATCGCCATCGCAATCATCACACGCTGACGCATCCCGCCTGACAATTGGTGCGGATAGTCGGAAATGATTTCATCGGCACGCGGAATCCCGACTTCTTTCAAAAGCTCGATCGTTCGTCGCTTGGCTTCCTGTTTGGACAGTCCGAGATGCCGACGCAAGGGCTCGCTAATCTGTTTGCCGATCGAATGCAATGGGTTGAGCGAAGTCATCGGCTCCTGAAAAATCATCGCGATCTGATTGCCGCGAATCGTCTGCATTTGTTTATCCGTAAGTGAGAGCAGCTCCTTGTCTTGAAAACGGATGCTCCCGGTCATCTCTACATTCCTTCCCAAGAGCTGCATGATGGACATGCTGGTCACGCTTTTTCCACATCCGGATTCACCGACCACACCGACAGTTTCACCAGGCTCTACAGAGAGACTGACACCCTCGATCACGGTCAGCTTTTTGCCTGCTTGGATAAAAGAAGTTCGCAAATCATCAATCGTAAGCATTGCTGCCATGAGTACTCCCCCTTTTCATCAGGATGTGTGGTCAGGTTTGATTACAGAAAATAATCGGTTATGGTGAGCGGTCCGCCACGCCCCGATCAACGGGTTCGCGACAGGATGCACGCGGTTTGTCAATGTAATCAGCG
Organism: Brevibacillus sp. AG; assembly: GCF_028369215.1. Taxonomy (NCBI): domain Bacteria; kingdom Bacillati; phylum Bacillota; class Bacilli; order Caryophanales; family Paenibacillaceae; genus Brevibacillus; species Brevibacillus sp. AG. The sequence continues at coordinate 20,974 of NZ_JAQMYO010000007.1, forward strand.
TCACGTCTCTCGCCGGGTCCGACCAGATAGACGTTCCTGTAAAGCCGGTATGCCCAAAGGCGCATTCCGAGACAAGGTCTCCCCCACTACAACCTGCGGCAAGCTGTTCTAAGGAGCCGCCTGTCGGGGAAATGATCCACCCCAATCCTCTGCGATGAATCGAATGGTCTGTGAGTGAGCGAGTAGCCAAGGCACACAGCGTCGGATCAAGCTGCACGGAAGCCTTCCCACTCGTCCAAATGTGCATGTAGCGCTCTGTATCAGCCAAGGTAGAAAAAAGTCCGGCGTGCCCACTGACACCTTCCAAGCCATAGTGCGCGTTGCAATCGTGAACCGTGCCACTAATCACTCCTTCTCGCCAACCGTATCCGGTCAAAGCCTGCTGCCATTCCCGCGCCAAAGGATGTCTGGCTTCTGCCAGCTCCGACAAAAAAGTCACTGCCATCTCTTGTTCAAAGGCATTGCCCTTCTCCGTAGCAGCTATGTCCATTCCTTGCATACGTGTTTGTTCCAGCGGCAAGTAGCTCGTATGAAACATTTGGCTCGGTTGAAAAATCAGTCGCATCGCCAGCGCGTCCAATTCCTCGTCCCAGATGCGCTCCAGTAAAAAGCCCAACAGCATGAATCCCGGATCACTGTACACAACGCTTCGTCCCGGGGCGTCCAGCATCGACTCGTTTGCGATGAGCCGCAAATAGTCCTCCCGATTTTTCCCTAGCAAAAAGTACGGACGCCATGCAGGAAGTCCCGATGTATGTGTGAGCAGGTGAATGATTTTGATCTGCCCTTTGCGTTCCTGATCGTGGACGCTCGCCAATTCTGGCAGGTAGGTCGTCACAGAGTCAGTCAATGAGAGCTTGCCTTCCTGCACACTAATGAGAATGAGCGGCAAGGTCACCATCACCTTGGTCAAAGAGGCCATATCGTATATCGTTTGACTATGAACCGACCTTCCATCTTGTCCATAGCTTGTTTTTCCCATGCAGACTGTCAAAGCTGGCGCGCCTTTTCGCAGCATACTGACAGCGCCTCCCGGAAAAATGCCCTGATGAATCCCTTGCGTCAGACTGAACTCCATTCGTTCTCTGATCTGTTGCACGTTCATTCGTTCTCACCTCTGCCTATCGTTCCTATTTCCCACGATGACGCGGGTCGAGAATATCACGGACAGCATCTCCAAACATGTTGCAAGCAAGAATCGTCACCGTCATGGCCACACATGGCCAGATAATCATGCCCGGAGCCAACTCCATGTAGCGACGCGCCTCTGAAATCATCCCGCCCCATGACGGGTCTGGTGGCTGAATCCCCAAGCCCAAAAAGCTGAGGGCCGATTCGGTCAGGATCGCGCCTGAAATCGCCAGAGAGGATTGAACCAGCAGCGGTGCCGTTACATTCGGAAAAATTTCTTGAAACAAGATACGCGGTGTACTCGCACCGATGGCACGAGCGCTTTCTACGTACTCCAGATTTTTGATAGAGAGAACCGCTCCCCTCACCGTCCGGGTGAAGATCGGAATGTTCACGATTCCGATGGCCATGATCGTGTTAAAGGTTCCCGGCCCTAATACTGCGACAATCGCCAGCGCCAACAAAATTTCCGGAAAAGCAAACAGAACGTCCATACAGCGCATGATAAAACCGTCAATCCAGCGCCCGAAGTAGCCAGCGATCAAGCCAAACAGCGTACCGAAAACGACGCTGACAAGAACGGCAGAAAGCCCGACCACCAGCGATACGCGCGCACCGTAGATGATGCGGCTCAAAAGATCACGACCAAACTGGTCCGTACCTAGCAAAAACTCACCTGAGCTGCCTTCCATCCGATGATCCTGAAACATTTGTGTCGGGTCATGCGGAGCCAACACTGGAGCCAGCACTGCCGTCAAACAGAGCAACGCCAGCAAAATGGAGCAGAAGACGGCTGTCTTATTCGCCAAAAAACGCTTTCGAAATGTGCTCATGTCGCATTCCCCTTGTCAATACTTGATACGCGGATCAATCCAGGTATAGATCAGGTCGATGAGCAGATTGACCAGGACAAACACCAGAGCGACGAACAAAACGCCTCCCTGTACAACCGGATAATCCCGCTGATAAATTCCCTCCAGAATGTACTGGCCCAAACCAGGAATCGAGAATAGCTGCTCGACGATCACAGACCCGCCCAACAGGTAACCGATCTGCATACCTGCGATCGTGACAATCGGAATCGAAGAGTTGCGGAACGCATGACCTATGACGATTGTCCACTTACTGTTACCTTTGGCCCGTGCTGTCCGAATAAAATCTTTGTCCATGGTTTCCAAAAACGCTGAACGAGTCATCCGCATCACACCAGCAGCCACTACAATCCCCATCGTTGTCGCAGGCAGTATGAATACCTTGAACGCCTCGATCGGATCTTCCCAGAAGTTCACCACATCAATGGGCGGGAACCAGTTGAAATAAAGGGAAAAACCGAGCAATAGCAGGGTCCCGATGGCAAAGTTCGGAACAGAAATACCAAGCAGCGTAAACACACGAACCACGATGTCTGTTTTGGAATGAGCGCGAATCGCCGAAAGAATCCCGAACGGAATCGCGAGCACCCACCCAATCAGAACGCCAAATACAGTCAGTTGCATGGTGATGGCAAAACGCTTGAGAATTTGGGGCAAAATCTCTTCTCCTGTGTGGACCGACACACCAAAATTCCCTTGCAGGATTCCTGTGATCCAATGCAGATACTGGTTAATCAACGGCTGATCCAGCCCCATGCTTTTATTCAACGCCGCAATTGCTTCCGGTGTGGCATTCGTTCCTAGCATGATGGAAGCTGGATCGCCCGGCACCAGATGCAGGATCGTGAAGATCAAGACGGATATGCCAAACAGGATGGGAATCAGGCTGGCGACACGTTTGATTAGGTAAGATCCCACGAGTTTCCCTCCATATTTAGAAACTTGGCTCCGCCTAACCTCTGGCGGAGCCTTCCTCACACGTATGCTACATTACTTGATCGAAGTTTTGATCAGCGAGTATACTTCGCCCGCTGCCGACGGCGTGAAATCAATGTTGTCACGTACCGCGTGGTAGTTTTTCGGAGATGCCAGGAACAGGTTCGGTGCATCTGCTACCAGCATGGTTTGTGCTTCGTCATACAGCTTTTTGCGCTCTCCTTGATCTACTGTCGTCAGTGCCTTTTGCACCAGTTCATCGTAGGCAGGATTGGAGTAGTTCCACACGTTAGCAGAACCAGTTGTCGAGAAGAAGAAGCGCATGGAACGGTCAGCATCTACACCAGAAGTGTTGCGGCCTACCATCAAGTTCATGTCCTTGGATTTCCACGTTTCGATGTAGTTCCCCCACTCAAGCTGGTTGATCTTCGCATTGATGCCGATTGCTTTGAGCTGTTGTTGAATCACTTGTGCCGTTTCCACCATATCTGGGTAAGTTGCTGCTGTTTCGATTTGAGTCTCGAAACCGTTTGGATAGCCCGCTTCCGCCAGCATTTGCTTCGCTTTTTCTACATCTGTTTTGTAGGTCGGATAAGTAGCTGGGTCCAAAGCCGAGTTGGTCAAAGCAGGAGCGATCGGACCAGTCAGAGTCGCTTCCCCTTTCCAGACAGTCTGGATAATTTGGTTACGGTCAACGGCATAGCTGATCGCTTCGCGCACTTTTGGATTGTCAAAAGGCTTTTTGTTTACGTTAATGCCCAGGTAACTGTACTCCAAGGATTGGTAGTTCTTGATCTGTACCCCTGGCTTGCCTTCCAAGAGCTTCGCAGAATCAGCAGACACCATGCTGATGTCGACTTTACCAGAGCGAATCGCAGCGAGACGCTCAGCCTCGTCCTTCATGATTTGGAACTTGATGGACTCTACCTTTGGCAGTTCTTTATTGAAGTAATCCGCATTTTTCTTCAAAAGGACATATTGTCCCGACTCACTTTTTTCCATTTTGAAGGGACCGGTACCGATTGCTTCCTTGGTCAGGTCAGTGGAGCCTGTTGGCACGATGGAAGCATAGGCGCTTGCCGTATTTGCAACGAATGAGGCATCCGCATTTTTCAGCTTGAAGACAACTGTCGTTGGATCTTTCACTTCAATTGCTTCTACGCTGGAAAAATACGATTTCGCGATCGAACCTGTGTCTGGATTCATGATTCGTTCAAAGCTGAATTTTACATCCTCTGCCGTCATGTCTTTGCCATTGTGGAATTTGACGCCTTTTTGCAGGAACATGGTGACGGTTTTGCCGTCTGGCGCAATCTCCCACTTCTCTGCCAGGTTCGGTATGATGTTCATGTTCTCGTCCAGCTTGGTCAGGCTATCGTAAATGAGCGCATAGACACGAACACTGGATGCCGCTGGAACCTTGTGCGGGTCATAGCCCACTGGCTCTTGCTCGGCTGCCACGATCAGTTCTGTTTTTGTTTGTCCTTCCGCTGACTTGCCTTGCTCTGCGGGTGCTGTTCCTCCACCAGAACAAGCGGAAAGCACGAGAGACAATGATAGGAAAAAGCCTGCCAATACTCTTTTTTTCACGATGGTACCCCCTCTGTTGATCTCATGTTAGAAGCATATATTTCCTAACGGTACGGCCCTCTTCGCCCCTGTTACGGATGGCACATTGGATGGTCGTCCCATTAGTGTCTCATGACCCAAAATGGCAAAAGCGACGGCTTCCTTCGCATCGTCAGGCATCCCAAACTGCTGCGCCGTCATCACGGTCATTCCTGTCGGCAATTGACGCTGCAGCATGGCGAGAAGCGCCTGGTTATGAGCGCCTCCCCCTGAGACGATCACTTCCTCCACTTTGGTTGTTGGTAATACGAATTGCACATAGGCGTTCGCAATTGTCGTGGCAGTCAATGCTGTCACGGTTGCTAACAGATCCGTCTGACTAATCCCGAGTTGATCCGCATCATGGAACAGCTCTTGGGCAAAAGCTTTGCCGTATACTTCGCGGCCTGTGCTTTTCGGTGGCTTGATCTGGTAATACGGGTCCTGCAGCCATTTTTCCAGCAGCACCGACGAGACGGTGCCACCTGCGGCCAGCTTGCCACCCTCGTCATATCTCATCTGTCCGTTGGTCATGAGCTGGACGATTTGATCCATGATCATATTGCCAGGGCCTGTGTCAAAAGCGACGACCTGATCAATCGCTGCGCTTGCAGGAAGTAATGTGACATTGGCGATTCCACCGATGTTTTGCAGTAGTCTGCCTTTTTGCGGATGGCGGAACAAAATATAGTCTGCATACGGTACAAGCGGTGCTCCTTCTCCATCAGCAGCCAAGTCTCGAGCGCGGAAGTTCCCCACTACCGGAATACCCGTACGTTCTGCCAGTGTGGACAGCTCGCCGATTTGCAAGGACGCCCTGACCTCTGTCATTCCTTGTGGTCCTGGAAATGGCGTGCGCCCGGCAATATGCCAAATGGTTTGTCCGTGCATACAGACTGCGTCTACTTCGGCTGTCGTGACACCAGCTTTCTGCATCAATTGCTGTACCGCATAGGCATACCATTCAGATAAGCCGTAATGAACCGCAGTCAACTGATCTACTCTCGCTGTTTCGACACTGCACAGATTCATGACCCACTCACGCAATTCATCGGAGTAAGGCATATAAAAAAAATCGCGGAGAGTCACCTTTTCGATCTCGCCCTGTTCATCTGTGCGGATCGTTACGAGTGCGGCATCAACGCCATCCAGCGAAGTTCCCGACATGAGGCCGATGAGTACATGCTCATTTTTCGCACGATAATCGAGCAATTTTGCAGGTTGATCCATGTCAAAAGCCCCCATTTAAAAATCGAGAATCGTTGAAAAATTCGTTCCTGTTATCGCTTTCATTATATGTAGTAAAATTACACAAGTCAATCGATTATTAGTAAATTTTATTTCTTGAAATAATAACCATGGACAAGCCTCTCCCCGTTCAAGCTGTCACAGCACTAACCCGTTATAGTGAGGAAAACCAGTGAAGTTATGGGTATGTTTTCCTATTAAAAAGTTTTATATATCAGCCAATGATTCGGTCCAAAACGCAAACAAGCCGAACCTTTTTCACATAGGCTCGGCTTGTCTTCTTATGTAAGGTTCGTATTACGCAAACAAACTGATCAGGTTCCCATCCGGGTCTTTCACAATGGCATACCGCTGGCCCCAGAACGCATCCCACGGCTCACGGTGACTCTCGTAGCCATGTGAAACGATTTTCGTATACAACGCATCAAGTGCCGCAGCATCCTCACACAAAAAAGCCAGCTCAATTCGATGCCCAACAGGTGCTTCCCATCCTCCATACACACCCTTGGCAACTTCTATTGTATCAAAGGCCAGACGAACACCCTCCTGCGCTACTTCCACATGTGGCTCTTCATTTGCTCCCTCGGGAATATCGAAACCGAGAACCCGATAGAAATCCAACGCTTTTTTCATGTCCTGTACAACAATCCCTACCATATCAAGCTTGATTCCCATATCATTCACTCCTATTCGCTCTTGATTTCTTGCTGGACGCGCTTAGGCAGTTTTTGGAGCACCGTTTCGTACGCATGCTCGATCATCCTTTCCCATAAACCTTCGGGAATGGCAGCGTCCAAGTAGACAGAATTCCAATGGGATTTATTCATGTGATAGCCGGGTACGATCCCTTCATAGGTCTCGCGCAATTCCTCCGCACGCATCGGATCGCATTTCAAGGTGAGGATGCGAACACCTTTGGAATCGCCTCCGATCATGGCAAATATTTTGCCTCCGACATGGTAGCGATCGCATTCCCAATCCATCTGATAGTCATGAGTGGCACCGGGCTGCTTCCGGCAGTATGTATCTAATGTTTGTTCATTCACATGAATTCACCATCCTTTCTATAGGGTAACGCGTCTCGCAAAAAGAAGATTGTAAAAAACGGACAACTTTTCAAGACTATCAATTCGTACGATCTGGCGAGACAATCTTACTGGGAGCTACACCGTAAAAAGTGTGAAAGCTCTTGATCAAGTGCGACTGATCGTAATAGCCACATTGGAGAGCTGCATCTGTAAACGAAGTGCGTGTTCCTTTAGCCAGCATTTGCAGTAGCCCTTGAAATTGAATGATTCGGCCCAGTTCCTTCGGGCTCATACCCAACTGTTGTTGAAACGTCCTGCGCAAGGTTCTCTCACTGTAATTCACTTTCTCGGCGAGCGCAGCCATGGAAAGATTTCCTCTGTATTCATATAAATAGTTCATGCTTGTCAATAGCAACTGGTCTGCTGGATCATCCATCCATAATCGTTTGATTAGCTCCTGCTCCAACCAAGCGATCCGCTCCGCCGTGTCGGAAGCTTCGAGCAAGCCCTCTATCACCTCATCCGCCTCTTTGCCCCAGATGTCTTGCAGATGGGGATGATGGCCGTTGATCATGGCGACGGGGTAGCGCAAAAAGCGAGCTGCTCCCTCAACGTAAAACCGAATGCCGATCAAGGATTGTGGTTCGGTTACTAGCATGTCTTCGTACGTCCGCATCAGTCCCGTTAGAAATGCCCCCTTCTTTACAGAAGTAGCTCCGAGATTGAAAATGATATCGACGCATCCATCCGGAATGACTCGGCTCATACGTGCGATACCCTCCCCGTTGTACTCTGAGGTCCAGTAGCAGGCGATATAGTTCGCCAGACTTTTGCTGGGCATGTATTCTCGGTAACGGTACTCATTTTGGACGTTCGCTCGTTCCAGAGTCGGAGGTTGCACTGGGCGATATTGCCGCATGATTTTCGCCATCCTTGTCCAATGATTAGAACATATATTCCCCCACAACTTTCTAAATCCTTCTCACTCCTCGGCATTTTTTGAAAAACGCCAGTCTCATCGAGAGCCAGCAAAAACGGTCGTGAATGTAGTTGCATATGTTAGGACGAATGGATTTTTCGAAAGTGAGGTGCATGGTGTGATCTCTTCTTCCAAGTGGAAACTTCATCAGTTCTTTTCAAAAAGTCCGCACATTCGCCCTTACCTCCCGCCTACTTCCTTGTATCAGCCTGCACATTTGGACTCGTATGTAGCGAAGTATTCTACCGTCTATATCAAACCGACGCGAACCCATATGGGAAAAGGCATTATCCGTGTCTGGAAAACGGACGACGGGGGCTACCAGTTCGTCAAGGAACGTGGAGAGCCGATGCACGCTATGACCTTGGCAGACTTGAAGCAACAGCTCACCAGCCTGTGCACAGAAAAAATTTATGTCATCCAAAAAGGGCTGGATTTAGCTGAAATCGACGGCCGCCCCTTTGATATTCGCGTCATGATGATGCGCAATGGATTAGGCAAATGGCAGTATGCCGGCATGCTAGCCAAGGTAGCCGGTTCCGACAGTATTATTACCAATGTCGCTCGTGGCGGCGGATATGTCGTCACAGTCCCGCATGCCTTGAAAAAATCTGGAGCAGTCGAGCTGGCCAAATTGAAAAGTGTCATCTCTGATTTGATCCAAATCAGTCACCGTGTATGTGCCCACTTTAATAAATATCGGCACAGTGCGCAAATCGGCGTTGATTTTGCCATTGATAAAGCCGGAAGCCTCTCCATTATTGAGGTCAATTACGACTTTCCATCCCATGGGTTGTTTGCCAAGCTCAAAGACAAGACCTATTACCATACGATTAAAAGACTTCACTCTCAGTATAAAAACCGCGTGAAACGAAAACAGAGGAAGGCATAATCGCCCTCCTCTGTTCGTTTGATTCGTGTATTTGTCTTATTCGTGTGCCAATGTTCCTTTTGTCTCCAGCATGGAGGTGCAGTTCGGGCAACGTGTAGCCTTGATCGGAATAGCCGAAATGCAATGCGGGCACTCTTTCGTTGTCTCAGGTGCTTTCTCCACTTCTTGTTTGCGCTTGAAGCGGTTGAGCTGCTTGATGACGATAAAAATAGAAAAAGCGATAATGACAAAATCAAGGACGGAATTGATGAACAACCCGTAGTTCAGCGTTGCAGCTTTAGCTAATTTTGCTTCAGCGATCGTCTTATAAGGAACTCCGCTCAAATTGATGAAGAGACCGGAGAAATCGACCTTGCCCAAAAGCATCCCAATCAATGGGGTAATGATGTCATTAACGAGGGAGGTAACAATTTTACCAAAAGCCCCACCGATCACGACACCGACAGCGAGATCCATCACATTTCCTTTTAAAGCAAACTCTTTAAACTCTTTTAACACAATAACTACCTCCTAATTTCCTAATACATTCTGTAAAAAATGGCTGACAAAGCGCTCATGGTCAACCTCCAGGCACACGTCCACATTCGGCGGCTGCGCTGGATGCTCCCGTCTGTCTCCAATCGTACGGGCATCACTGACTCCCCCGGACGTATCTACCGCAACATGCATCGGGACTGCCTTCACAAACGTCGGATCAATGACGACACCTACCGCCAATGGATCATGCAGACCGCAGCCGCGCAAATTACCCACTGTGGCGTAGGCATTCATGTACACCTCGCACATATCCGAGAAAACATGGCTCAAGCGTGTATCCTTCGCTCTCCATTCCTGCAAGTGCTCGCGGGTAAGCAGCGTTTGCATCGTCACATCCAGGCCTACCAACGTCACTGGAATACCAGACTGGAAGACATACGCTGCGGCTTCCGGATCGGCGCAAATATTCGCCTCTGCTACAGGTGTGCGATTCCCCGGCACTGTTACAGCTCCTCCCATCACGACCACTCTTTTGACAAGGGATACGATTTCTGGAGCAGCCATAATCGCCTGCGCCAGATTGGTCATGCTCCCGACGGTCACGAGTGTCACTTCGTGAGGATGTTCCTTTATCGTAGAGATGAGATATTGTGTGGCACACTGTGGCTGATCCGTTGTGGATGGCTCAGGAAGGACGACATTGCCTAACCCGTTTTCACCGTGGAACAGCCTTGCTTTTCCTGTGAGGTCGCGAACAATCGGCTTCGATGCCCCCTGGTAGACAGGAATCGCAGAGGCACCCAGCAGCTCTAGCACCTGTAAGGTATTGCGTGTTGCTTCCTCCACCGTAATATTGCCAAAAGTCGTGGTAATCCCACACACTTCAAGAGCAGGCGAGTGAACGGCATAAGCAATCGCCAGCGCATCATCAATCCCGGTATCGACATCCAAAATGATTTTTTCCATGCGCTTATACCCCTCCCTGATCCAAAACGGTTTGCAGCCAGCGCTCTGCCTCTTCTCTCTCAACTTCAACACATACGGCCGTATCGGTTCCTACACTCGGTTTCGCCCGTAGATCGGCTAGAATAGCACCGCGTGACCATTCGCTTTTGCATTCGACTGAGAGCTTCATCTGCTCCATCCGCATCTTTTCTGGAGAGAGAGCTGCGAGCATCGCTACCCATGCATGGAGCGCACGAGCGGAAGCGGCGAATTGCATGTCTGACATCGTCGTTCTATCGATCAGGCCAACTGCTTGTGCGAGACTTCCCAGCATATGTACTTGCTCTTCCGTCAAACGAAACGAGCTGGTTGTATCTAATGGAACAAGCACCAGCGGCAAGCGGGCTGCCAAAACGAACGCAGCTGCTTCTGGATCACCATGCATGTTTGTTTCAGCAATGGCCGTAACGTCTCCTGGTACGCGTATGGCTCCACCCTGCACCACAATTCGCGTAAATTTACGCGCCAACAATGGATCACGCGTGACAGCCAAAGCTAGCGTCGTCAAACGGTCAAATGTCACGAGCGTCAAGTCACTTTCCTCATCCTGCGTGTTTTCTGCAAGGAGCCGTACACCTTCCGAGGTGGTCGTCTCTATCGTTCCCGAGAAAAGCGGTTGCTTGGCACCTGTAGCGATTGGAATTTCATAGCCTGGCTGTGCAAAATCAATCAGCTTGCTAGCCAAGCTTGACTGCGTGTCGCTGCAAATGATTCCTGCCACTTGAACATCAGGCGACCGCAAAGCATACAGCAAGGCCAGCCCTTGTCCAAATCCACCGCAAAACTCGATGATCAATCGGTGTTTTTTTGCCACAATCTCATCTCCCGCTTCTCGCTATTGCCATTTGTCAAAACCGCTTTTCCTATGCTATCCAAATCAGCAGCAACCGTCAAATATCCAAATACTCATCTCTACCTTCTCTTCTCTTGCATCGAACTGATAACTATTTTACACTTATTCATAACTTCGACAAAAATCGCCATCACACAAGACTAATGCGCCAAGCCATGCAAAAGGAGTATAACGGTCATGCTTTCGTTGAACCACTCAACCATGGATGCTATTTCTCTCGTGAAAAACCTACTGATTCAAGCGATTGTACAGCACCAAACGAAGCCTTATCTGCCTGTATGGGGAGAACTATTTACAGCGTTGCGGGAAATCCAGAAAGCAGGCCAGCATTCACAGAAAAATATACACGTCTATTCCATTGAGCCGACAGGCGATCTTTGGTATTTGTACCGAGGGAATGTTTTTTCTGTCGATCTACCTGGGATGGGCATCACGATTTCTCTCACACAGGAGCAATTGATTGATGCCTTGCTAAAAGGAAGCTTTCAACCTACTCTATCGATAACAGAGCCGTTATGAGAAACGGCTTTTTTTCATGCATTTTGACAAAAAAAAACCCCAAGATCAAATCTTGGGAGAGAGTAGTACGTTGTATTCACGTGAATACGCTCATTTTATATCCAACTACTCACTCGTTCTAGCTGTATATTCAGGTATTTGTACCTAATATATCCTATGAGTAAAAATGCTGTCGAAAACGAACATTTGTACATTAGCAAAAAAAGAGGCGGCCCTTCTGCACAGATTGGGTGCCGCCATCCCGAACTTCCCCAAGTTCGTTCATATTGGAATTGTACTATGAAACAGTCCTATCGAAAAGTGTCAGGTTTTGTTTTCCTGTGAATTATTGCAAATCCCTGACGCCTGCTCGGGCCATCAGGGATCATTCTATTTGCTATCGTTGTTGAGCACATCAGCAGCTCTAGGTCCAAAAATGATATACAAATAGACATATTGGCTGACGCTAACTCGAGGAAAGACGAACGCAACACTGGTCTTGCCCTCTTGTTGTCTGACAAAATAACGCAATTTGCTTGTTTTGATCCTTTTCACAATGCGTGTCGCTTCTCGCCATGGTACGGAAAATTGAACGCTTTTTTCCATCAGCACCAACACCTCTCACGGCTAGTATGCCCGGATTGGTAAAATTACACACTCACTCATACCGCAGTGCGTCAATTGGTTTGAGCTGTGCTGCTTTTCTCGCCGGATACACACCAAAAATGACACCAACCAATGTGGACGTCAAAAATGCATACATGATCGGCGACAGACTAATGGAGGTCGCCATCTGACCGAGCTTGCTAACCAATAACGCAGCCCCTACCCCTAAGGCAATACCAATCACCCCGCCAATCAGGCTAAGCGTAACCGCTTCGATCAAAAACTGGCGGAGAATATCTCCCCGCTTGGCTCCAATCGCCTTGCGAATCCCGATCTCCCGTGTCCGCTCCGTGACTGATACAAGCATAATGTTCATTACGCCGATCCCGCCAACAATCAGCGAGATAGCAGCAATGCCAGATAAGAGCGCGGTCATCGAGCTGGAGACTGACTGTGCTGTGCTTAAAATGTCTGATTGAGACGTAATGCGGAAATCATCGGCAGCTTGAGGCCGTAGCTTGTGATTGGCACGAAGGGCTTGCTGAATATCTTGTTGTGCCTTCTCCATCAAGTCCGACGATGCTGCCGAGACGTAGATCGAGCCTACATTTTTATCTCCGGTCAACCTGTTCATCGCAGTGGTAATCGGAATGATGATCCGATCGTCGTTGTTTGTCATGCCTGTACTTCCCTGGCTCTGCAATACGCCGATGATCGTAAAGGGAATACGGTTGATCTGAACGGTTTGCCCCACTGGATTCGCTCCTTTAAACAGGTTGCTGACCACCTCTGTCCCCACGACAGCCACGTTGTATTGCATCTTCACTTCAAAGTTGCTAAAGAAACGCCCTTGTCCTATTTCTACATTCCTCACCTGAGGGAAATCGGCTGACGTCCCCTCGAGCGTACTGGAATAGTTATTGCTTCCCCAGACAATCTGGCCCCGCGCATTGACGCTGGGAGCCACACCCGATATGGACTCTTTTTGCATCATGGTTTCTGCATCTGCCATCGTCAACGTATTCAGAGAGCCAGCCCCAAGGCTTACCCTACCTTGTGTCGCCTGACCAGGTGAGACAATCAGCAGGTTGCTCCCTAAACCATTGATCTGTGATGTAACAGACGTGGAAGTCCCTTCTCCGATCGCCACCATCGCGATAACAGCAGCCACACCGATGATGATTCCCAGCATCGTGAGAACGGAGCGCAAGCCATTTGCCCTGATGCTGCGAAATGAAATGCGTACACATTCAATAAAGCTCATCTGCTCTACCCTCCATCGACACCCTCCTGCGATCCTCCACCACTTCATCCGCGATGATTTGCCCATCACGAAATCGGACGATCCTCTTGGCATACTCCGCAATATCAGGTTCATGTGTCACCAAAATAACCGTTTTACCTGCATCGTTCAGCTTTTGAAAAATACCCATGATCTCTTCACTCGTATTTGTGTCCAGCGCCCCTGTCGGCTCATCTGCCAGCAAGATGACGGGATCATTGACGAGAGCTCGCGCGATCGACACGCGTTGCTGCTGTCCACCTGACAGCTCATTGGGCTTGTTGTTCAATCGCTCTGCCAGCCCGACACTCGTTAATGCCCGGATGGCTTTTTCTCTTCGTTCCCGTGCAGGCGTGCCTCCATATAATAGAGGCAGCTCTACATTTTCAACTGCGGTTGTACGTGGCAACAGATTAAAATTTTGAAAAACAAAGCCGATTTTTTGATTGCGGATGACCGCCAATTCATCGTCATGTGCTTGTGATACAGGATAGCCGTCTAAAAAAAATTCTCCCGAGGTGGGCTTATCCAGACAGCCAATCACATTCATCATGGAAGACTTGCCTGAACCGGAGGGCCCCATGATGGCCACGAAATCCCCTTCCTCAATCGACAAGCTGACACCTCTGAGCGCATAAATCTCCTGATCTCCGATGACGTACTGTTTTTTGAGCTCTTCTATTTGAATGACCGGTTTCATCTGCCTACCGTCCCCTTATCTGGACGCCCATTCCGCCGAATCCCGGCATACCGCCGCCGCCCATTCGATTTCCATTTTGACTCGTTCCAGATGAGGTCTGTGTATTCACGAGGATAACGACACGCTCTCCTTCGGTAAGCCCCTCCGTCACTTCTACCTGATCGGCAGTGAAGTACCCCATTTTGATCGGAACAAATCGATACGGCATATTTGCTCTGCCTTCCCTGCCTCCACTGCGGTTATTCGCTTGCTTCGCCTCAGCCTGATTCCCTTCCGCTCCTTCACCGGCTTGTTGTGCAGCAGCATCTCTTAGCACATACACGCCATCTTTGCCATTTTGCGTTTGCAGCGCTTGCGCAGGTACCACAAGCACATTTTTATGAGTACCTCTTTCGATCGCGACGTTCATCGTCATCCCGATCTTCAATTTGTTATCCTGATTTGCCACAGACAAAAGCACATCGTAAGTGGTGACTCCAGCGTCGGTTTTCGCTTCTGGATAGATCAGCTTAACTTTTCCACGGAACGTCTCGTCCGCATAAGAACTAGTCGTAAACGTCACAGGCAAGCCTTCCTGCACTTTTCCGATGTCACTCTGGCTAATCTGGGCCAATACCTCTAAGTCTCCGCTATTCGAATTATCCATGATAATGAAATCATTGCCGGGTATTTCGCCTACATTACCATTCACTTGGACGATCACTCCGTCCATCGGTGCTTTCAAGGTGACAGCCCTCCATGCCTTTTGTGCTTGTTGCAGCCCCGCTTTTGCCTGTTCCACCGCTGCTTTGGCCGATAATACTGTAGCGGCATCGGGTCCTTCATTCGCTTCCTGCAACGCTTCTTGCGCTGTTTGATACGCAGCCAATGCCTGCTCTACCTTCACACTGGCCTGCCCTGTCGTCTGTCCGGCTGTCAAGACTGCCGAGTTGTAATCGCGCTGAGCTTGGTCCAACGAGGACTGGGCACTGTCGAATTCACTCTTGGCAATCGCACCTGCCGCAAACAGTGCTTTCTGGGAAGTGTATGTCTTTTGGGCACTCTCCAAATTTGCCTTTGCCTTCTCCACGTCATTCGTCGCTTTTTTCCCGTCAATGTTTTGCTTTGCGAGCTCCCACTCGTTCTTGGTCTGATTGACGGTGGCTTGCAAAGAAGTGATTTCAGCAGGACTCTTCCGCTTTTGTGCCTCTTCTAGCTTGGCTTGTGCCGATAAAAGATTGGCTTCCGCATTGGTCACCTGGATTCTCGCTACGGAATCGTCCATCGTCGCCAGAACTTGCCCTGCCTTCACAGCATCACCAACGCCGACCTGAATGGTAGAGATCGCATCCTTGGCTTCTTCTGCATCGGAAAACGAGAGAGCCGAGCGCTTGGAAGCCTGGACAGTGCCTGATGCCTGCACGACTTCTGAGATGTCTCCCCTTTTTACCGTCTCCACTTGAAAAGCGGCCTGCGCCGTTTGTGAGGGAAAAAACGACTGGTAGCCGAATATTCCACCTGAAATGACCACGGCTCCGACAGCCAATATACCAACCATCCGTCTTTTCTTGTTGCTTCCTACCTTCGAAAACAACGTTCGCTTTTTCTCCATTTGTGTCACTCGTAGTCCTCCTACCGTCTACTTGATTGAAGACTTGTCATTTTGGTTGCGATCACTATACGGAACGAATACGTCAGGGAAAAGTCAGATGAATTCATACTGGACACAATAAAAGAGAACGATTCTCAGTAAATATTGACGATCGAATAAAGTCACCCTATAATTAGCTCGAATTCAATTGATAATGATAATCAATATTGATTCCAACATTTTTCATTAGGAGGTTATTCCCATGTATCGTACATTCCAGTTGAGGCTATTTTTTCTCCTCCTCCTTTTAGCAGTCATTTTACATATTTCAGGATGTGGCTCTACTGCTTCGCCAAAGGAACAAAGCGCCAACGAACAGACAGAAAGTCAGTCCCTGCTCACTCGAACCTATAAAGATGCTTATTCGGACGTGGAGATCCCAGCCAGCCCCAAAAAAATTGCCGTTTTGCTCGACTATTTCTCTGATCCGTTATTAACGCTTGGAATAAAGCCTTACGCAGCCACTACTTCCTTAGTGAATGATCAGTTTTTACCCTATATCGCCAAAGAGATGGAAGGTGTCATTCCCATTGGCAGCTCAGAGTCGTTGAACATGGAGCGCCTGCTAGAGTCTGAACCCGACCTGATTATCGCTTTTGGACCTTCCCATGAAAAAGTTGCCGACCAACTGCGCCAAATTGCCCCTACGATATTCATAAGTAGTGAACTGCAAGGAGACTGGCGTCAAATGCTTCTAGAGTTCGGTAAAATCGTAGGAAAAGAGAAGCTGGCACAACAAGAACTGAAGAAATATTTGGACAAGGTAGAGGCTGCCAAAATAGAATTGGATAAGCGCGCGGGCAATGAAGTATTTGTCGTCATGCGTGTCATGCCAAAGGAGCTTCGAGTATATGGGGTCGACGATACACGTATCGGGAGAATCATTCATCAGGAACTGGATCTACAAGGGGTGAAACTGGAAGGTAACAAGCCGATGATGCCGATTTCTTTTGAAGAGCTGCCAGCCTTGAATCCAGACCATATCTTTTTGATGGAGAATGTAGAAAAAGAAGCAAAAGATAAATTGGCTGAAATGAAAAACTCAGCGGTATGGAAAGGACTCTCCGCTGTTCAAAAAAATCAGGTTTATATCGTGGAACAACAACTGTGGAATCGTGGCGTTACTCCGATTGGGGCCAATCACATCATTGATCAGGTCTTGGAATTTGTAAAATAACGTATCGCGGTCTTTGGGTTGTCCATGATGTATAAAAAAGCGACCGGAGCTAACCTGGTCGCTTTTTGTCCATACGTATGTTATTTACGCAAAATCAAGGTGAATGTGCTTCCCGACGAGGTACTTTCTGTCAGGGTCAACCTACCCCCTAACGCTTGGGCAATCATTCTGCTAAAAGACAGACCAAGCCCAAGCCCACGGATGATGTGCTTCTTGTCCTCGCCTCGGTAGAATCGCTCGAATATCAAAGACTGTTCTTCAAGCGGTACCCCACGTCCATTGTCCTTCACGTCAATGCGAATCTCATCTGTTGTTGCAGATAGCGACACGAGAATCTGCCCCTCCGATTCCATCGCTTGTGCCGCATTGTTTAGGAGATTGTACATGATTTGCTGCACACGCAGTGGATCGGTCTCTATCCAAATCGGATCAGAGGCATTTTCGATGTGCAAGCTTAGCTTCTCTTCTTCCTGCACAATTTCCCATTGGTGCGTAATTTCCCGGATCAGCTCTTGTATGTTTTGAGGTTGCCTGCGAATGCGAATGTCACCGACAGCAAAAGAGTTAAAATCGAGCAAATCCTCTACCATCTTTTGCAAACGTGCCGTTTCATTCGTACAAATATCCAAAAACTCCTTGGCTTCCTCACCGCTCACAACCTCTTCCCTCACGGCTTGTACCAGCCCACTGATGGATGTAACAGGTGTTTTGAGTTCATGGGTTACCCCTGCCAAGAGCTCGGTACGCATCATTTCCAGCTGCTTCAGTCGTTCTGCCATTTCTTCAAAGGAATGGATCAGCTCATACACTTCTTGTTCGCGCTTGTTTTTATCCAATTGAATCTCGTAGTTCCCCAGCACGATTTGCTTGGCAGCGTCCGCCACATCCTTAATCGGCTGAGACAGCTTTTTCGTCAGCAAATAAATGACGAGCCAGCCAAGTAAGCCGAGACCCAGAAGCATGATCGCGAGCAACTGGAATTCCGTCATGCTTCGAATCACCTGTTTTTGTGGGGTGAACAGCATGACCCAGCCAACCACTCGCTCATCAACCTTAATGCTTTCCTTCACGAAAAGCACTTCTTCGCCCCGCGCAAGCTCAAACCGTGACAGGCTGTCATCCGCTTCCACCAAATCAGGCGCGATGCGCTTCAGCTCCCCAGAAAAAGGACCTGGTACGCCAAATACTGGTTGCTTGTGTTCATCTAAAATCATCATAATAGGCTTGTAATTGACTCCGAGTGACTCCTGGCGACTGTCCACTATACGAAACAAGAACGGAGCCATTTTTACCTTGCCTTCCACATCAACGACCCGATCCGCTACTTCCGCCGCCATCAGTCTCATAAAATCAAGGCGTTTTTGAGTTTCGCTATAAGAAATCCAATAACTGGAGGCAATCCCGATCACGAAAAGGCCGATACACAAGATGATCAGGTATCGCGTCGTCCAATACCGAAATAAAGAGGTGCGTTTTTTATCACTCATATACACACAGCTTGTAGCCCAAGCCACGATAGGTACGGATTTCCCCTTCGGATGTCGGCCAATTCTCCAAGGATCGCCGGATGCGTTTGATCGCGAGGTCTACTGCGCGATCACTTCCTTCGTAATCCATCCCCCACACCTGCTCGATGAGCTGTTCTCTGGTGAATGTCTGGTTTTTGTACTGTGCCAAAAAAAGAAACAGGCACAAGTCCTTAGGCGTAAACGCCAGTTCGATGCCGTGCAGCATGACAGAATACGCCTTGAAGTCGACTTTCAGACTACCGAACTGCTTCACATGATCGCCTTCTATCAATTGTTTCGGACGACGTAATACCGCATGTACGCGAGCGACCACTTCGTCGGCAATAAAGGGCTTGGTGATATAGTCATCGGCGCCTTTGTTCAAGCCCGCCAGCTTGTTATCGATTTGTCCCAACGCTGTCAGCATGATGACGGGACACGAGCTTTTCGCCCGAATATATTCGAGAATACTCCATCCGCTTCGTCCAGGCAGCATCACATCCAGCAAGACGAGCGCAGGATTGAGTGAATCAAACTTCCGCTCTGCTTCCTCGCCGTTAAATGCCTGTTCGACCTGAAAATTGTTTTTTTCCAAGTACGCCTTCAATACCCGAGAGATGGGTAACTCGTCTTCCACGATTAAGATGTTTTGCATGCTCGTACTCTCTCCCCTCTGCTCGGACTACTCTCCCCTTTAGCGTAGGACATGAATATGTCAAGCAGATGTCTGGAAGGAAGCATACTTTGTAAGTAAAATAAAGAGACCTGAATGCAAATAGGGAGGTTTTTCTCATGAAACGCTTAACCGCGGAAGAAAAAAACGGTTTGTATAAAGCCATCAGCAATCGTCGCGATATCCGTAGCTTTCGTCAAGACCCTGTCGCCCCAGAAAAGCTCGCCATGATCTTGGCTGCTGCCCACCATGCTCCTTCTGTCGGATTCATGCAGCCTTGGAATTTTGTCCTGGTAGAAGATGACGCAACCAAACAAGCTCTCGCAGAATGTGCGGATAAAGAACGCCGGGCGCTAGCCATCCACTACGAAGGTACGGGACGAGAGTCGACCTTTTTAGAGTTGAAAATTCAAGGGATCAAGGAAGCGCCTGTCACCATCTGTGTCACTTGTGATCCTACACGTGGCGGAGACCATGTACTTGGACGCAATTCCATCCCGGAAACAGATATCATGTCTGTCAGCTGTGCGATCCAAAACATGTGGCTGGCTGCCTACGCAGAAGATTTGGCGATGGGCTGGGTCAGTTTTTACAAGAAGGCCGACGTGCGTCGTATCCTAAACATACCGCCGCATATCGATCCAGTCGCATTGCTGTCGATCGGCTACACGGATCACTATCCGGAACGTCCACTCTTGGAGCTACACCAATGGAGACAACGCGAGGATCTGCAACAGTTGATTTATCGGGAGCAGTGGGGGAGCAAGGCGTAAGCCGCGACGAAAGACTAACAAAGAAAAAAGGTTCCCGTTTCGAGCATGGGAGCCTTTTTCTTTCAGGAAAGGAAAATGAAATGAAAGAGATTCTATTGAAATACCTAACTAGATTTACAATCCTTTCTGAAAAAGAACAACAGGCAATCGTTGAAGAAATCGTTACGGAGGAATATAAAAAAGGAACCATACTCCTTCGACAAGGAGATGTTCCCACGAAATGTTATTTTGTACTAAAGGGATGTGTCAGACAGTATTCGATAGATGAAACGGGGAAAGAAGTTACCTCCCAATTCTACACGGAAGAACAAACCATTGTGAATCTGGGGCAGCGTAAGCTGGATCAGTCATCTGCGTATTTTTTAGCTTGTCTCGAAGACTGTACATTGGTTGTCGGCAATCTCGAAACCGTCAGCGACATGTTCAACAAATACGCACAATTGGAAACCATGTCACGCAAGATGTTAGAAGAAAACCTTGGCGAGATACAAGATGAGTTCGCTTCCTTCATCGCTTCCACACCTGAAGAGCGGTATAAAACCGTTTTGCAGAAACGTCCCCACTTAATCGATCGGGTGCCTCAGCATCAATTAGCGAGCTATCTTGGCATGACGCCAGAGTCGTTAAGTCGGATCAAAAAGAGGGTCTCTGTCGATAAATAGCAGCAAGTCGTCATCTTTAACTGGGTGCTTTCCCGCCCTTGAACAGTAACCAGATCCCAAAGCCCAGCTCTCCTGAGATCATGGGTATTTGAAAGATGGTGGTCAGAATTGAAATGATCTCGATATTTTGCAAATCAAACAAGTTGCTTACGTTGATGAAAATATAGCCGATGGAAGCCAGCAACAATAACAGGCCAATGACTTTCGGGATACTCTCTGATTGAAATACCATATACCCGATCATCATCAGATGCCCACCAAAAATAAGTAAGCCAATCGACCAAATGGATTGAAATGCCTCCAAGTAAAGCATCATTTGTCCTGGAACCTGCTCGATTGGCAAGTAGGAATTCGGAACAGCACTTTTCGCGAGAAGTAAGACAACGAGTAGGTTCAGTATGGCCATTCCCAAAACAGCCGCATAGATAAGACGGAACCACGCAGCGAGTAAGGACAGGTATTTATTCGTTGGCTTCAAAAAGAGATAGAAAGCCCAGGCGACGAGTATGTCCGTGATCAGGATCATGAGCCATCCCAAAATTTCCGCTTGGAAAAGCACAGTGGATGTCCGGATATTGTGGAAGGTTGCGTTGGGATCTCCTTCTACGACAAGATTTCCATGAACAAAACCAAAAGAAAAAAAGGAAGCAAACACCATGATGAGAAGTGAAACACCAGCAATCAGACCCCTCCTGTTTTGCATTGTTTCGTATTATTGTAGGAGGAAGGTTAGAGACGGTCATTGACTTAAATCAAGTCTGCATTTTTTCAAAAAAAAACCGCCTGATCAACAGGCAGCATAATAAAGGTAGAGGGGGTAGTACGTGATTCACGGTATCTTCCTGACGTGCCCGAACACGAAGAAGGTTTCACAATTGACGTGACTCACGAACATGGAACTAGCAAAATGGGAAATTTCACCTGACGCCGAGTCCCTCCCTATGCCCGAATATACCTAGCGAATCGATTTATATGCGTGGACGCGTTCGGTTTGTCGGAATTGCCGCTAGCGGATCATCTGGCCAATAATGCTTGGGATAACGCCCCTTCAAATCTTTTTTCACCTCAAAATACGCATGTGCCCAAAAGCTCGCCAAGTCCCGTGTCACTTGTACCGGACGATGAGCTGGTGAAAGCAAGTGCAATGTCAGTGGTACTCTGCCTCTGCCTATTCTCGGAGAGTCTTGCCAACCAAACAACTCCTGTAACCGGACCGAAAGCACCGGTGCCGCTGGATCACTGTAATCGACAGGAATTTTGGAACCGCTTGGGACGATCACATGAGTCGGAGCGTATTCGTCTAGTTGTCTGCGCTGCTCCCATGACAGCATACTCTCCAGCAACGTCGTCACTGTCAGCGACTGCAAGTCTTCCTTTCTTTTGAAACCATACACATGGGGAGCGAGCCATTCCTCCAAGGAAGTAAGCAGTGCCTCCTCTTCCACATTCGGCCAGTCCTCCTCCAGACGATGCATAAACAACAAACGCTCCCGATACTGTCTCGCCTGCCGATTCCACGGCAAACTCTCCAAGCCTTCTTCTTTTATTCCGTCCAAAAACGCGGTTAACACCTCATCTGTCGAAGCCTCCGCAGGTATATCCGCCAACAGGATCGCCCCCAGCCGTTTTTGCTTACGGCTGCGAACTGCCCCTGCTGTATGCTCCCACCATACGTTCATTCGTTCGGTAATCTGCATCGTACAATCATTCAACAGCTCGCTTTCTGCCACGCTAGCCGCCAGTAATATCCGACTGTCTGCGCCCTGGTCATCGAGTTCTGCTGCCACAATATACGGCGAAGCAATCAGTGGCTGCTGCACGGAAAAAGCTGCCCCACGCCCATTGCGAAGCAAATAACGTCCATCTGCCCTTCGCTGGGCAATCCGATCCGGGTACGCAAACGCCAGCAGTCTTCCCGTCGCTTCTGTACGAGTGGAAGTGTCACTAGGCTTGTTGTTTATCCATACCCGTTTGAAGTACGCCGCCTCTTTCCAAAGTCTTTTGCATGCTCCTACATCAATCGGAAGCTCCACTGCCCCACTCTGTTTGTTCGCTACCTGACGAAGCAGTTCAACACGCGTACGCATATCCGCATCTGCTAAAGCATGGCGCCCCCTCACAATATCGCGTTCTTCCAAGAGGACAGCGAGCTCGCAAGCCAATTCACCATGCCCCAGTTCATTCGCTTTCTGAATCATGTGGCCCAATCTCGGATGTACCCCCATCCCAGCGAGCACTCGTCCATGTGGTGTGATCTGCTTGCTCTCATCTAATGCGCCCAGTTGATGCAGCAGCTCTTGAGCCTGTGCCATCGCTGCCTTCGGCGGGGGATTCAGCCAATCCAACTCGTCCGACGACCCGACTCCCCATAGAGCCAGCTCCAAAGCGAGCACAGCCAGATCCGCTTCCATGATTTCAGGTGCCTGCTGTGGAATGAGCATGCGATCTTCTTGCTCTGTCCACAGTCGAAAGCAGACCCCTGGCGCAAGTCGTCCAGCCCTTCCTCGGCGTTGGTCAGCAGATGCTTTCGATACCTTTGCAGTCTCCAGTCTCGTCATCCCTGTTCGTGGAGAAAAGCGCGGGACCCGTTTTAATCCACTATCAATCACGATGCGCACACCCTCGACCGTCAAGCTCGTCTCGGCAATAGTGGTAGCGAGGACAATTTTGCGCTCCCCTGTTTTCCCGGGCTGGATCGCCTTATCTTGTTCCTCCTGCGACAAATTTCCGTAAAGAGGCGCAATCCGTAAGTTCGTGCCCACACCGCTTTGTTCAAGCAACTCTTGCACGCGGTGAATTTCTTTGGCTCCCGGTAAAAAGACGAGCATATCTCCCTCTTCTTGTCTCAACGCTTGGAAGATCATCTGGACAACGACCTCTTCCAGACGCCCCTCCATCGGGGAAGTCAAAAAGTGCGTCTCCACTGGAAACATCCTGCCTTTACTATTGACAACGGGAGCATTCCCCAGCAAGGCTGACACGGGTTCGGCATCGAGCGTAGCGGACATCACGAGAATTCGCAGGTCTTCCCGAAACAAGCTTTGTGCCTGAAGACTAAGGGCCAGCCCTAAATCTGCGTGCAAATTCCGTTCGTGAAACTCGTCGAAAATAACAAGACCGACATCAGATAGCTCCGGATCATCCTGTAGCATTCTCGTTAAAATTCCTTCTGTAATCACTTCAATCCGTGTGTCTGGACCTACTCTTGATTCACGCTTGACCCGGTATCCGACCGTTTGTCCAACTGCCTCACCCAGCAAGGCAGCCATGTAGGTAGCAGCTTGACGTGCGGCCAGTCGGCGTGGGACCAGCATGACAATTCGTCGATTTTGTAACCAAGCTTCTTCACGCAAGGCCAGTGGTACCCGCGTCGTCTTCCCCGCACCCGGAGCAGCGACCAACACTGCGTTTGTCTCTTTGCGCAGCGTGTTTACCAGCTCTGGCAATACTTCATTTATCGGCAATGCATTCATGTTTTCACCTCATACGAGCAATCATCCCTATTCATCATACACGATACAGAGATATAGGATGAGTGTAGATCGCAATCAAAAATGACTGAATACTCATTCAATAGTATAATGATTCCATTACTATGGGAGGTGTGCGGTATGATTCACATTCATCATCATGAAGACGTGGCATGTCTGGAAGGGATTGTTCGCGTAGGGGATTGGGAATCAGGGATTTATGGTTATGTGACGGATGGCATGCTGGTTGATACTGGCCCGAAAGTACTTGAGCAAGCTCTCGTTCACAGGTTTCAGGAAGCCTCGTTTGATTCGGTCGTACTGACGCACAGCCATGAAGACCATGTCGGTACCGCCTCGTGGATTGCCCAGCACAAGCAGGTCCCTCTTTTCATTCACGAAAAAGGAGTCGATATTTGCTCACAAAAAGCTCAGTACCCTTTCTACCGTAAGCTTACTTGGGGGATTCGTGATCCGTTTGTGGCCCAACCTTTGGGTGACGTCCATCACTCTCGCTCTACGGAATGGAAGGTGCTTTATACCCCCGGCCATGCCCAAGACCATGTAGCCTTATTGGACGAAAGGACTGGCCGCTTGTTCTGTGGCGATCTTTTTATGGGGGTGAAAACGAAGGTCATACTACGAGAAGAATCGATCCCCACCTTGATGAATTCCCTTCGTACTGTACTGGCTTGTGACTTCAAGTCGATCTTTTGCGCCCATTCCGGCTATCATCCAGACGGGAAAATACGCTTGCAACAAAAGCTGGGGCATTTGGAGAATCTGTCTGGGGAAATCCTGCATTTGCATAGCCAAGGGCTTTCTCCCCATGAAATAAACAAGCAACTGTTTCCTTCTAAACCACCAATCATCGCGGCTTCGTCTGGCGAGTTTGACTCGCTGCATATCGTCACATCTGTTCTTGCAGAGCGCATTCCTTTTCCATCGCCGGATAGTATACTAGAAGGATAATCCTTACCATTTCATAGAAAAAAGAGAGGAGAACATATGAAAGTCATCACAGTGTTACTTGCACTCATTCTCGGATTATCTGGTATTTATCCTGCAGTTTCTCATGCTGCACCGAAATTTAATGATGTCGATCCGAAGAAATACGGTTGGGCCATGAATTCGATCTCCTTCATGGTAGATAAGGGTGTGGTTAGTGGTTATCCTGACGGTCGCTTCCAACCTGACAGATTGGTCGACAAGGCAGAAATGACTGTCATGATTTATCGCCTGTTTGATCAATATAGACCGTACAAGGCTAACAAAAAAACAGATTACAGCAGCTATCACATCGAGAAATTTGCAGACGTGCCCAAAAATCACTGGGCGTACACGGAAATCACATCAATCGTCACACAAGATTGGTGGAATGCCGTAAACGATTCACCTGCTGGTGCAAAATTTTTCCCGGATACCAAGCTGAATCGAATTGGTACGGCAAACATGCTGCCCGTTTTTATGTTAGATAACCAAGACATTCCAGCTGCAGAAGTTTTTCAAATCCTTTCTGCCATGCGGGATATTCCCATCGTCTTGAGTCCGTATTCGCTTGATCCAAATTCGCCTGAAGATACTTTCCAGGAGGATGGTCGGTACAACGAAGATGGGGCAGACAAGACGAATATCCTCTATCCCCTTCTCTTTGGGCACGACGACAATGAAATCTTGTTTACGGATGACTACAGTGGAATCATTGGAACTAATCTCGCCCTCTTGCAAAAAACAGGGATCATGACTGCCTGGAACGGCAAGTTCGAGGGTGGAGAAATGCTGACTCGTGCAGAAGCTGTCACTATTTTGCACAGATTTTATAACTATTTGAAGCAAACAGGGACACTCCGCCAATACTCGAGCAAGTGAAAAACCTCCACCTCGGAGGTTTTTTTGCGAATCCTTATTCTTTGTCGATCGGATTGGTGATACCGTCCTTATACGGATCGAAGTAAATTTGTCCATTGGAGCTAATCACGGCGTAATTCACTTCCGCGACGCTCAAGCCTTTTTTGCCCACCTGTGAGAGTAGCCACTCGATGGTCAGGCTATGTTGGCGTAAATTGCTCTGGATGATTTGGCCATCCATGATTAATTCAATCGGGAATGCCTGCCTATTCCCCGTTTTCAGCTTTAAGTCTCCGCGTGTGACAGGCAGAAACTGCGGCTTTCGCAGGACCGATACCTCTCCATTCAACTCCAGCACAGCATATTGAACTTCTTCGATATTAAAAATGTTTCTCTCCCTCAGCTCTTGATTCAGCGTATCCAAAGACAGCTTCAGCTTGCGCATGTTATCTTCGAGAATTCTTCCATTCTGGATGATCACCGTCGGCTGGCCCGAAAACCATTTTCGCATCTTCCGGCTTTTCAGAGAGAGGATCATGAGCGAATAGGCGATGCCACTAAAAGTGAGTAACACCACGATCATATGCGAGATTTTAATCATGTTGTTAAAGGCAAGATTGGCTGTCAACGCCCCCAAAGTGATCGCCGCGACAAAGTCGTGATACGTCATTTGCGCGATCGTCTGCTTCCCCAGCATCCGTGTAATGATCATCATGATCGCAAAAGCCAGTGCTACTCTCGCAACTATTTCCACAATTGACTCCATGCTCCACCCCGAGGATGACAAAATTTCCACTATATCCAAATTATAGCCATGTTTTTCAACGGAAAAACCATCCTGTCTGTTTGCGCATACAGACTTTTCCTACAAATTCTTCTACAATAGAAAAAATCATACCTGTGGAAAGGAACGAACGAATATGGCAATCAAAAAGCTGGAGCATGTGGGTTTGATGGTAAAAGATTTGGAGGCATCCATTGCCTTTTACACCGAAGTAATTGGGATGGAGCTAAAAGGAAAGCTCGCTCATTCCAACGGAGTCATTACCCTCGCTTTTCTTGGATTTCCGGGGAGTACAGAGACAGAGCTGGAGCTCATTCACGGATATAGCGATTCACTGCCGGTAGAGGGCAAGGTCCACCACCTTGCGTTTTCTGTAGACAACCTCGAAGCTGAAATCGACCGTTTGAAGCAACTACATGTATCCTTTATCGATCAGGAAATAACCACACTACCAAACGGTTCGCGTTATATGTTCTTCAAAGGTCCGGATGGGGAGTGGCTGGAGCTGTTTGAAAGCACAAGAACGTAGAGGGAAAAGATTCGCCTTTTCCTTCTACGTTCCCTCTTCTTCTACTCTACTTTAATCTCTTTTCTACGTCCCATATACCACTGATAAAACCCTTCCGCCAACTTAATCGGCACATCTGTTACCGCTTTATGACTCACTGGTTTGGCGCGATTGACCGTTTTGATAGAAGCGAGACCTAACTGCTTTTGAAGAAGGTCTCTTTTGACGTTGACCTCAATAATCTTTTCTCGTTTGGAGACAAATAATGTTGTGGTTAAGCTCCCTGTTTGGAACTGGATGAAGTGATCATTCAAGGTGTATCGCGTGTTGTAGAATTCAATGACCTCGAAGACCAGAACGAACAGTGTCAACGCAATGGATATGATCCACCATGCTTGCTCCCATCCCCAAATATTCGGCTTGAAGTAGGAAAGCGCACCTGTTCCTATCATCCAAATCCAGCATGATCTGACCAAGCGAACCCATAACGATTTGATTGGGAGACTCGTCATTTCTTCCGTCACTTCATACGCAGGCAATATTTCTGAGATCATCTCATACGCACGTTTTACCGGTAAAAATGGATAGAGTGAGCTGACATCCTGTTTATCTTTCTCCGAATCACTATCCCCGCCGACAACCGTCAGCTTGACTTCGGCGAGACCCAGCATGCGCTTTAACAAGGATTGCTTGATTTTAATCGCCTGCACTCTCTCTTTTGCGATCGAAAAAGCTGTTTCTTCGATAACTCCTTTGGCAATGTAAATTCGCTCATGATCCGACGATATCTCATATTTTCCGTAACGAATGTAAGTCGTGACCATACCGAATACGATGGATAGGACCAGAAGTCCAACGGCTGTCAGCGTAATCAATGTCCATGAGCTCGTAATAAGCGAATAAATACCTACTACCTGCTCCTCCACGTCGATATATTCGGTGAGTTTGAAATACGCCCATACCAGTAACGTAATCATCCCGAGGAAGCTGAGAGAAGTGAAGGAAGCCTTGATAATCTCTTTTTTCGTTGGCGTAAAGTGAATGATTCGCTCAGGAGTGGGATACGGCGTACCGATTTCCTCCAAAGAGGTCGCGTCTCCTTCTTTCCCTTCAGCTTCAGGCTCTTTCTCTACTCGCACTGCCTGTTTCGTGTAAGCCTCCAGTCGATCCGCTTCGTTTAAAGAAATCACCGCGAATTCCACGGTAGAATCATCCCCAACCATCCCTGTCTCAAATCGAATGGAAGTCACCTTGAAAATCCGGTGCAGCAACGTCGTATGTCGATTGACGTTTTGGATTTTGGCAAAGGGGATCGTTTGCTTTGTCTTTGTAAAAATTCCTTGGTAAAGATGGAAAGCCGTATCATCCAGCCTATATTTGTACGAAAGCCATTTCAAAACCAGATAGACCAGCATCCCTACTACATAGATGTAAAACACAATTCTCCCATACGTAATGAATGCATTAGTCGAATCACGATTGAACACAAACAGAATCAACGCAGGAAAAAACAGATGCTTTACTTGGGTGATGAGATCAAAAAGGATATTTAGTAGATGGTATCGTTTTGCTTCCATCACTACTCCACTTCCTTTAATTTGGCGTAGTGTGCAATCTGTTCTCTTAATTGAGAAGCGACATCCCCCGGCAGTCCTGGAATTTCGTGCGAGGACCCCATTGTTTTTATCGAGATGGTGTACAATCCGTACTTTCGTAAAATCGGTCCTTGCTTCGTTGAAACTGCTTGGATTTTCGTCATAGGGACAAGGAAATGTCTCTCTGTGATCACCCCGAATTTCAATTGCAAGAAATCTTCGTCGATATCATACCGCCAGCTTTTATATAAAAAATACGGCTCGACAAAAGACCAAATCATCGCGATCACACCGATCACGAGCAATCCGTGCAGACTCCATCCGATCCATTCCTTCCAGGCAAAACGATCATCTAGATAATAAAGGACGGCCAAAATAACCAACCCAATCACTGCCGTAATCCCCTCAGTAATCAGTTGTACTTTGAACGCATCCTTGGACAAGCATTTTTGCGGTGCGCTAATTGGAGATGGCATATCATCACTCCTGTATGTTTATTACGCTCTCAATTCGCTCTTTAATTCATACGTAAAACAATCCGCCCGGTTTCTACGGACGATTCGTCAATTTTTCATACAGCAAACGAATACTCTTATGCCGTTCGAATCATACTAAATGATGGAGAAAACGGCTTGTAAAAATTATCACATTATAATCATTATAAAAAACTTGACTTACTGAATCATTTATTAAATAATAATCATTGTAAATTATATTCAAGCATGCCTCGTTACGCATGTCCTGAATATGTACTATACAAAAAAACATATAAAGGAGCTAACACTATGTCACTCATCGGAACTGAAGTATTGCCTTTTAAAGCACAAGCATTCCAAAAAGGTAAATTCCTCGAAGTAACAGAAGCAAACTTCAAAGGTCAATGGAGCGTAGTTTGCTTCTACCCAGCAGACTTTACTTTCGTTTGCCCTACTGAACTCGAAGATCTGCAAAATCAATATGCAACTTTGAAAGAACTCGGTGTTGAAGTATACTCCGTTTCTACAGATACTCACTTCACTCATAAAGCATGGCACTCCAGCTCTGAAGCAATCGGTAAAGTAGAATACATCATGATCGGCGATCCTTCCCATGTTATCTCCCGCAACTTCGATGTATTGATCGAAGCTGAAGGTCT
Organism: Brevibacillus sp. AG; assembly: GCF_028369215.1. NCBI lineage: Bacteria > Bacillati > Bacillota > Bacilli > Caryophanales > Paenibacillaceae > Brevibacillus > Brevibacillus sp. AG. Next base: position 50,852 of record NZ_JAQMYO010000007.1, read on the forward strand.
GGCAGATCGCGGTACATTCATCATCGACCCAGACGGTGTCGTTCAAGCTGTTGAGATTACTGCAGGTGGCATTGGCCGTGATGCAAGTGCTCTGATCAACAAAATCAAAGCAGCACAATATGTTCGCAACAATCCAGGTGAAGTTTGCCCAGCAAAATGGCAAGAAGGTGGCAAAACACTGAAACCAAGCCTTGATCTCGTAGGCAAAATTTAAGGTGTGATATAAAATGGCCCTTGACCAAGAAATCAAAGCGCAACTAGAACAATATCTCGAGCTCTTGGAAGGCGATATTGTACTCAAAGTCAGTGCAGGCACCGATGAGGCATCTTCTGAGATGCTTGCACTGATTGATGAGTTAGCCAGCATGTCTTTGAAGATCAGTGTGGAGAAAGCAGCATTAACTCGCACACCTAGCTTTAGCGTAAACCGTGTCGGTGAAGATACTGGCGTCGTTTTTGCTGGTACTCCACTTGGTCATGAATTTACTTCCTTGGTATTGGCTCTCTTGCAAGTTAGCGGAAGAGCTCCAAAGGTCGAGCAAAGTGTCATTGATCAAATCAAAGAACTTCGTGGTGAATATAAGTTCGAATCTTACATCAGCTTGAGTTGCCACAATTGTCCAGATGTTGTCCAAGCTCTGAACTTGATGAGTATCTTCAATCCTGGTATTACTCATACAATGATTGACGGTGCCGTATTCAAGGATGAGGTAGAGAGCAAAAACGTGATGGCTGTGCCGAGCGTTTACCTCAATGGTGAATTTTTCGAAAGCGGTCGTATGACTGTGGAAGAAATTCTTGCCAAGCTGGGTTCTGCTCCAGACGCATCTGAGTTTGACAATAAAGACCCTTATGATGTGCTTGTTGTGGGCGGTGGCCCAGCAGGTGCAAGTGCGGCGATCTATGCAGCACGCAAAGGGATTCGTACTGGCCTCGTTGCTGAACGCCTTGGCGGTCAAGTCAATGACACATTGGGCATTGAGAACTTCATCAGTGTGAAATACATTGAAGGTCCTCAGCTCGCAGCCAACTTGGAGAAACAAGTAAAAGAGTATGGCATTGATGTCATGAAGCTGCAACGTGCCAAGCGTTTAGAGAAGAAGGATCTGATCGAAATTGAACTTGAAAACGGCGCTGTTCTGAAGAGTAAGACAGTCATCTTGTCGACAGGTGCTCGTTGGCGGAATCTGGGTGTACCAGGTGAAGCAGAGTTCAAGAACAAGGGTGTAGCGTATTGCCCTCACTGCGACGGTCCTTTGTTCATAGGCAAAGATGTCGCAGTTGTTGGTGGCGGTAATTCAGGTGTGGAAGCAGCGATTGATCTCGCAGGTATTGTGAAGCATGTAACCGTTCTGGAATTCTCGCCAGAGCTGAAAGCTGACGCGGTATTGCAAGATCGTCTCTACAGTCTGCCGAATGTCACTGTACTCAAAAACGTTCAAACCAAAGAAATTACGGGTACGGATAAAGTAAACGGTATTTCTTACATCGAACGGGAGACAGGTGAAACCAAGCACATTGAATTGCAAGGTGTGTTTGTACAGATCGGTCTGGTACCGAACACAGATTGGTTGGGCGACACGATTGAGCGCACTCGCTTTGGTGAGATCGTGGTAGACAGCCATGGTTCTACAAACATCCCTGGTGTTTTTGCAGCCGGTGATTGCACGAACAGTGCTTATAAACAGATCATCATTTCGATGGGATCTGGTGCTACTGCGGCTTTGGGAGCTTTCGATTATCTCATCCGCAACTAAAAACAAAGCCACTCCTTATAAAGGGAGTGGCTTTGTTCATTTATTCGGTTATTGGGAACCCACGTTGATAAACGGAGTAGCTCCACCCGTTACGTTCGGCAGCTTTCCATCCCATTTGCGGATCGCTTCGAGTTGGGCCTCAATCTGTCTGAGCTGAATCAGCTCTGGCGTAACCTCTTGCTTTTGCAGGCGCAGTGCTTGTGCTTGTGCTTCTGCTCTCGTGATTTCCTGCTCTTTCTCGATCTTGATCCGCTCCAGGTCCAGCTTCGATTTGAGCGCTTGCTGCTCAGCCACCTGCTTGGATTCAATGGCGCGGTTGAATTCATCACTGAAAGTAAACTCGCGAATATTGATTTCGTCGAGGATGATGTTATAGTTTGCCAGCTTTTTATGCAGGACTTCTTTTACCTTTTGGCTGACCTCGGAACGTTTGGATACCAGTTCCTCTGCTGTGTATTGAGCGGTCACGGCTTTAAATGATTCGGCAATGGCAGGATCAACAATTCGGCTATTGTACTCTAATCCCACTTGCTGATACAGCTTATTGATATTTTCTGCATCCAAATGATGGTTAACGGCAATCGTCGTAGATACGGTTTGCAAGTCACGTGAAGCAGAAGTCTGGCTCATTTCTGATTTTTGCACTCGCACTTCCATCGGCACCACGGTTTGGATGAACGGAATTTTAAAATGCATGCCCTCTTGCAGCACTTTTGGCTGTACCGCTCCCAGTTGCAGTACAACTCCACTATGCCCTGCGGAAATAATCGTAAAAGATTGCGTGCCAAGTAAGACCAACACGACCAGTATCACAATCGTTGCGATTAGCTTTCCTCCAGCTTGAAAGGGACTCATTTTTACAACATTTTTGTCGCTCATACTCGTCCTCCCTCTATCTATACATGCTCATTCATTTATACGAGGGAGTGGGCTATAAGTTTCAAGAAATTTATGAAAAATACATGTCATGAGCGCTATGCTTTCGATGCTTCTAAAAGAACGCGTGCCATACGCTCTGCCTCGATTTTGCATAGCTCAAATTCGACTTCACCAGATACATGCGAAATCAATTGGATGACTTCCTCACACCCGTGATCGCATATTAAAAACTGTCCCCACCGCACTTCCGAACGTGGTACCTTGCGGGCGGAAAAGCCGCTCTGAAAACCTCCAAGACTCATTTTTTCTCATCCCCTATCCGAAAAACAAATCTACGCATCCCTCTCATCTTACCCTTTATTTCGCAATCAAGGAAAAGATGTTTATTGAAGGAACTCCCCTTTCTCACTACTATAGAATCAAGAAGGGAGATGATTCATATGCTAGACCCTTATGTACGAAGAGCCGAATGCGGCTCTGAGCAAAGAGTTCCGCTTTCTCTTGGTTCAGAGCCTTTCCACATATTGAGTTGAGGATCTCTTTGCTCATCTATATACGCACATCACGCTATATAGACAGGAGCAAAGCAAATGAAATACAAAAATGCACAAGACTTATTGCCAGACGATCTGCTGCGGCAAATTCAGCATTATGTACAAGGAAGTTATTTGTACATCCCGATCCACCACGAAAACAAACGACAATGGGGCGCCTCTACAGACACAAAGCAGTGGCTAAACGAGCGCAATCAAGCGATTTGGCAGGCATTTCACGAAGGGGCTTCTGTCAAAATGCTCGCCCGGAAACATTACTTGACCGAACACAGTATTCGGCGCATTATTCGTGGACATAAATGAGACAGAGAAAAGGTCGGCCGTGTGTCTGTTTCCCAATTGCGTTACACTCCTTTGTAAGATCAGTCAGTCAGGAGGAACAACGTATGAACCAGATTCACTTTCTCGACATTTCGTTTATGTACAATGGATCTGCACAGATCATTACCCCTGTGCTACTGCAGGATGAGCATGAAATGATCCTTGTGGACTGTGGTTATCCAGACTTTTTGCCACTGCTTCAGGAGGCTGCACACAAGCAACAGCTTACGCTCGACGACCTTACGAAGGTCATTGTGACGCATCACGATATGGATCACATCGGTTCTTTGGCAGCGTTAAAACGAGCCTATCCGCACCTCGAAATCATCGCCTACGAATCCGAAGCACCGTATATCGCCGGACAAAAAACTTCTTTGCGATTGGAGCAGGCGCAAGCGACACTGGATCATCTGTCGTCTGGTGAAAAGCAGCATGCTAAGGAATTTATTCGCTTTTTGCAGTCCATCGAGCCCACTGGGGTTGATCGAACCGTAACGAATCACGAACGTCTACCTTGGTGTGGCGGCATCAAGATCATTCACACACCTGGACATATACCGGGACATATTTCGTTGTATTTGATCGCAAGCAAAACGCTGATTGCCGGAGATGCTGTTGTGATCGAAAACGGTAGACTCGAAATCGCCAATCCGTCCTATACGCTGGATATGCAGGGAGCGATTCGCTCTGTCTACCACTTACTCGAATATGACATCGAGCAGTTGATTTGCTATCACGGTGGATCGTTTCAAGGGGACGTCAAGCAAGCGCTGCGAGAACTACTCCAAGCCTACGACCCGACCCAGGAGGTTTTGAACGGATGAAACAGAACAAATACGATGAGCAAGGCTTTTTCACCACATACAGTCAAATGGCTCGTTCGATTGAGGGACTGAACGCCGCGGGAGAATGGCACGCGTTTCGGGAGCTACTGCCTTCCCTTCGCGAGAAAAAGGTCCTCGATCTTGGCTGTGGCTTCGGCTGGCACTGCCGATATGCACGTGAGCAACAGGCCCGCTCCGTTGTGGGTGTGGACCTTTCCGAAAAAATGCTGGCTCGTGCCAGAGAGACTACAACTGATCCCGCCATCGAGTATCAGCGTCTTCCGATTGAAGACATCGATTTTGCTCCAGAGGCATTCGACGTCGTCATCAGTTCCTTGGCCATCCATTATGTGGAGCGCTTTGACTTGCTTTGCCAACGTGTTTATCACTGTCTTGCTCCTGGAGGTTCCTTCGTTTTCTCCGTGGAGCATCCCGTCTTCACTGCTCTAGCTGAACAGGACTGGCATTACGGACCTCAAGGCGAACGAATGCACTGGCCAGTGGACAACTATCAGCAGGAAGGCATCCGGCAAACCACCTTTCTGGATCATGAAGTCGTCAAGTACCACCGAACGTTTTCGAGCTATATGAACGATCTCCTTGCTGCCGGATTTCACCTAACAAAAGTCGCTGAACCTGGCCCTCCTGAAGAAATGCTGGATATACCCGGGATGCGAGACGAACTCCGTCGGCCGATCTTCTTATTGATCGCCGCCAGTAAACGAGCATCCTAACCGATAAAAAAGCACCCCGTCCTCCACGTCATTTCCGTGTTTGGACGGGGTGCTCTATTATTCCCCAGCAGCCTCTAGATTTTTAAACTGGTTGTAAAACAATTGATAATAGGTACCTTTCTGCCGGGTGAGTTCATCGTGACTGCCTTTTTCCACGATCTCTCCCCGATCCACGACCATAATCGTATCGGCATCCCGAATTGTATTAAGCCTATGCGCAATCACAAAGCTCGTACGTCCCTCCATAATGGTGAGGAGCGCATCTTGGATATTCAGTTCTGTCCGTGTGTCAATGCTGCTAGTCGCCTCGTCGAGTATGAGCAGCGACGGCTTGGCGAGTATAACGCGTGCAATCGCCAAAAGCTGGCGTTGTCCCTGACTCAGGTTGCCCCCATTTTCCGTCAGCATCGTATCATAACGCATCGGCAGCCGATTGATGAACACGTCCGCATTCGCCATTTTCGCAGCGGCGACTACCTCCGTATCTGTCGCATCGGGCTTGCCGTACATAATATTTTCCTTGATAGTACCCGAAAACAAGTACGTATCCTGCAAAACAAAGCCAAAGCTGCGCCGCAAGCTGTCCCGCGAATACTCCCGAATGTCTTTTCCATCCAAATAAATCGTACCTGAGGTCACATCGTAAAACCGCGTGAGCAAATTCACGATGGTGGTCTTGCCTGCACCCGTAGGACCGACTAACGCGATGGTACTCCCTGCCTGTGCCTCGAAGCTAAAATTTTTCAAAATCGGTTGATCCGGACGATAGCCAAAGCTGACCTGATCAAACACGACGTGACCCTTGGGCTGTGCAAGCACAGTGGCACCCGGAGAATCCAATGGCTCCTCTTGTTCATCCAATACCTCAAACACCCGCTCCGCCCCAGCAACACCGGATTGAAGCACATTGAAAATGTTCGCGAGGTCGTTCAGCGGGCGGACAAACTGTCGGGAATAGCTGAGAAAGCTCGCAATCACACCTACTGTGATCAGTCCTTTTACAGCGAGTACACCTCCGACAATCGCTACCATGGCAAAGCCGAGGTTGTTAATCACGTTCATGATCGGCATGAGAAAGCCCGTCCATACCTGTGCCTTGATCCCGATCTTGCAGAGCCGGTCATTGATCGTCGTAAAGTCCTCAATGGCCTTTTGCTCATAATTGAAGGCCTGCACCACCTGGATGCCTGAAATCGTCTCTTCAATGTGCCCGTTTAGCTTACCCAGCTCCATCTGCTGATTTTTGAACAGTACACTCGTTCGTTTGGCAATCGTGCGTGTGAGCAGAAACACGAGTGGCACCGTGATCAGGCATGCGAGTGTCAGGATCGGAGACAAGACGAGCATCATCACCAGCGAACCAAGTATCACGATCCCTCCTGACATCAACTGCGTTGTGGATTGAGAGATCGAGTTGCTGACGTTGTCGATATCATTCGTGAGCCTGCTCATTAACTCCCCGTGCGTACGCGCATCGAAATAAGCAATCGGCAGCTTTTGCAGCTTGTCAAAAAGGGCTTGCCTCAGATTCGTGACGATCCGTTGCGAGATGCCTGCCATCAACCAGCTTTGCAAAAACGTCAGTGCCCCATCCAAGATGTAGGAGCCGAGCAAGGCAAGAATGAAGATAGACAAAAAGCTAAGAGCTTCCTCGCCACCTGTCATCGTATCAATCGACTTTCCGATCAAATAAGGTGCAGACAGCATGAGTAGTCCATCGACAAAAACAATGACAAATACCACCGGCAGCAGCTTTTTTTCTTTTCCAAAAGCTTGCCAGAGCCTTTTTAGCGTAGCCGCAAAATTCTTGGGCTTACTCACTGGACCTCTGGCAGCACCATGTCCAAAGCCTCGTCCAGGTCTCGGTGAAAAGACAGGTTGTTGTTTCTGTTGACTCACCTTATTTCACCTCCCGACCGATTTGTGACTGAAAGATTTCCTGATAGACCTGACAAGAGGTCATCAACTCGTCATGCGTACCGATGCCAGCGACTTCCCCATTGTCGAGCACGATGATTTTATCCGCATCCATGACAGACGTGATCTGCTGTGCGATCAAGATGCAGGTAAGGCCAGCCGCATAGGCTCGAAGTGCATCCTTAATCTTTCCTTCTGTCGCCACATCTACCGCACTTGTACTGTCGTCGAGAATGAGGATGTCCGGCTTTTTCACCAATGCTCTGGCTATGGAAATACGCTGCTTCTGTCCTCCAGAGAAGTTGACTCCTCCCTGCCCTACCCGTGTCTCATAGCCTTCAGGAGTGGTGGAGATGAAATCGTGAGCCTGCGCCATACGTGCCGCTTGCTCGACCTCCTCGTAGGTCGCCTCTGCCTTGCCCCAACGAATGTTTTCCATCACCGTGCCTGTAAACAGCATGGTTTTTTGCGGCACGATCGCCATTTTTTCACGTAATCGCTTGGGCTCGATGTCTCGTACATCCATGTCATCTACCCGAATCGTGCCTTCCGTTACATCATAAAACCGTGGAATCAAGCCAACCAAACTGCTTTTTCCAGCGCCTGTCGACCCGATAATCCCGACGGTCTCTCCAGGCAGACAAGTAAACGAAATCTGCTTGAGTACCGGCAGTCCGCTCCCACCGTCATACGAGAAGCTAACCTGCTCGAAGTCGATGCGTCCCCTTTTGCTTGGAAGCTCATGAGGTTGTTCCTCTTTCCAGCTCATTTGGTTTTCTTCAGCAAATACTTCTCCGATGCGTCCCGCTGATGCTTTGGCCCGCACAAACATGTTAAATACCAAGGAAATCATCATGAGTGAAAACAAAATTTGCGTCATGTAGTTCGTAAACGCGATGATATGTCCGACTTCGATGCTTCCTCGTTCTACGCCAAGCCCCCCAAGCCAGAGGACCGCGACAATTCCGAGGTTCATCGTCAGCATGATCGCGGGACTGAAGATGGACATCACTCGCGTAGCCGATACCGATTTGGATTGCAGCTCTTCGTTTGCCCGTGTAAACTTGCCACGCTCAAAATCAAAGCGATTGAATGCCTTAACGACTCGTACGCCAGATAAATACTCACGCATCGTACCATTCACCCGGTCAAGTGCTTGTTGCACCTTCAGAAAAAAAGGAAAACCAATTTTCATATTCAAGAAAATAAACAATCCCACAATGGGTACGACAATTGCGAGAATCACAGCCAAATCCACGTTCAATTGGGTTGCCATAAACAACCCGCCGATGCACATCAACGGCGCTTTGACGAATATTCGCATCATGCCATTCACAAACATCTGCACTTGATTGACGTCATTGGTCAGACGTGTCACGAGCGAGGCTCTGTCGAACTTATTCAAGTTTTCAAAGGATAAGGACTGCACTTTTGAAAACAAATCTGCGCGCAGCTGCGCACCAAAGTTTTGCGAGACGTATGTAGCCAGCACGTTGCGGATCGATGCCGCGACTGCCCCCAACGCCGTAACGAGCAGCATCAGCCCGCCTGTCTTGAGCACGTAGTCCATATCCCGGTTTGCTATACCCGTATCGATAATGTGTGAAAGGAACGTCGGCTGCAAAAGATCACATACCGCCTCCAAAGCTAAGAAAAACATGGAAATCCCGGCGACTACGCCGTATTTTTTTATGTAGGTTGTATAGAAGCGCATCCGTTCACCCCATCTTTGTTTCTACGTACAAGATAACGCGTAGCTAGCGAAATGTCACGAGAGATTGTCAAAAGGAAAGTGTGGGGGCTTACAGGTTTTTTCTGTCCTCATCGTCGAAATCATAAGCGATCAATTTTTGCTCGAATGGGAGATGAAATGATGGCTCAATCGCTGTTAAAAGGTATGGAAGGAGTTTTTATACCTGTGACGGACCCGAGTGCGTCTGCAAAATGGTATAAAGAAAAGCTTGGGTGCAGTCCTTTGTTTGTGGAAGCGGAGGCGGTCACGATGCGGATTTCCGAGGAATCGAACACTGTCATCTGTCTCGTCCGCGTAGAGAACCATCAGCCGATGACATTTCCGGAAAATCGTTTTGGTGTCGGCAAATACTATAATTTTCTCCCCGCAGATATTGAGGCGGCACATCAACTGTTAACAGAGCGTGGAGTAAGGGTAACCCCGATTGATGAATTTGGGTCTACGAAGGTGCTGACGTTTTTTGACCCAGACGGGAATCCACTTGGGATGTGCCAGTATTGACAAAAAGGGCAAAAAGCTGGAATCCCTCTTCGATCCCATGCTTTTTGCCCTCAGTTCTTTTACTCCGTCTTTTATTCCTGTGGAACAGCGCCTTGATCCATATGCAAGAACTCCCACAGATGTCCGTCCAAATCTTGAAAGCTCCAGCTATACATGAAGCCGTGGTCAATCGGATCTTTCGATGGAGTTGCCCCCGCGTTTAATGCTTTATTTACAATCTCATCGACTTGCGCTCTGCTGTCCGCCGACAACGCGACAATCACCTCGGTGCTTCTCGTTGCATCTGTCAGTTCTTTTTTCGTAAACGTTTGGAAAAACTCTTCGACGAGCAGCATGGCAAAAATGTTTTCGCTGATCACTAGGCATGCTGCATTTTGATCCGTAAATTGCGGGTTGAATTCATAGCCGATTGCTGTAAAGAAGTCGATGGATTTGTTGAGGTCTTTTACTGGTAAATTGACGAAAATCTGTTTGGATTGCAATGCCATGTGTACTTCCTCCTCAGGTTTGTTTTTCCTTGATGTCTATATCCTAGCATTTCCGATTGCACGAGGCTTCTTATGGATTGCTATTTTTCCATGTAGGTATGTGGCTTTCCAATTGTGCTTCTGTGCCGATGAACGCTCAGGATAAGACCAAGGGCAGCAAAATGAGCCAAAGCAGTTCCTATGTCACTATAGCTGAGAAAAGGAATCTCAAGATTCACGATTGGCAGCATGCCTGTTGACATCAACATTGGCCAGAAGAAGTACACAGAGAATAAAGGTACGATACTGACAACGAGATGCTTCCCATACGGCTCGTCCACATCCTTGACGACCCGAGCCAATCTCATCATAAATAAGGCAACGGCTATAAAGATCAAGATTCCCCCAAACCAGCCATATCTATGGATAAAATAGGTGAACTTGAAATCCGATTCTAATGAAGGCATGCTCGGTAAAGGAGCATGGAAGCCCTTGCCCCAAAAACTCGCAGAGCGGATCACTTCCATCGATTCTAGATAAAAATATCCCCTTCCAAGCGGATCTTTGGTCGGTTGCATCCAGCCTAGCACCCTTTCTAAAGCGTAGCTATCCAACAAACAAGTACCCACAAAAACAACACCCGACGCAATCACTATGAAGAGTTTTTCTTTCCGTACTGTCTGTGTGTACATCAAAAGTATCATAAATCCAAATAGATAAAGCATGAGATTCACATGCGATCCAGCGAGAAGAAAAAGGCTAGCGGGCAACAAAACAAATACAATCAGGTTAGAAGCTGTCCCACGGAATCGCCACGTCCTAATAAGAAGCATACCCGCAGCGCTTATGAGAAACATATACATGGACATTGACACAAAATCGATCGGAATGGAACGCCAAATTTTCATTACTACTTTCCCATTAAGTGTAGTGCCATCAGCAATAGTAAGCAAAACCACAATCACAGTCAGCACATACAAATGAAACGAATACGGTAAAAGCTTGCGATAATCTGTGAAGGTAAAGGTGAGCATCGCCCCGATACCAAATAAGGCATAGAACCAGTAGCTGTCCAGTTTAAACTCGATAAAACTGACCTGCATTCCATACATCGTAAACAGCCCAACAGCCAGAAAAGCCACCACATACACCAGAAGCCTCCACTCCACTCTGGGCTTATGAATCTGATGCAGCTGCTTCCCGACCGCAGTAGAATCGCCCATTTGCAAAATGGCTTGCCGTACCGCTTCCTCCTCTTTCACACCCTCTTCCATCTGCTCATCCATCAAATCTAGAAGGTGACTTTCCAGCTCATCCCGAATTCTGCGATGCATTTCCGTTGCCCGCACATGGCGACATACTTGATCGAGATAGTCTGCAATCAATGGATGTGTATTCGTCTGCTTCATGCTCTTCCCTCTCCCAGCACCCGATCAATCCCATCGCGGAACGTATGCCACTCGAGCTTTTTCTCCTTCAATTGCCCGCGACCTTCTGCCGTAATCCGATAGTATTTACGCTTCCTCCCATCCTTCTCATCCCAATACGCTTCCACATAACGCTCCGCTTCGAGTGCATGCAAGATCGGATACAACGTCCCTTCTTTTAGCGTAAACAGACCATTTGACTCCTTCTCGATGGCTTTCGCGATTTCATAGCCGTACATTTCCTTTCGATCCAGCATCGTCAAGATTAAAATCACGGTACTGCCCTTTAAGAGTTCCTTATTGATTTTCATAGTGCCTCCCGATTTAATCGCAAATACCTAGATTAACAATACATCATAAATCTATGCATATGATTCTATCATCCAAATCTTGTCATTATCAACTTTTTTCTCTATGTTTATTATGATCCCTATTTTTTAAATGAAAGGACGTTTTTCCATGGAGCCAACTGTTCTCTCCCGCGAGGAAACACACGTAATTGGTTTTACTTTTACGGCGAATGTGACAGAAGACTTGGAACAGAAACACTCCGCTAGTACGACTGAAGCTTTGCGAGCTAGAAAAAGCGAGATTCACAATCAAGTTGGTAAGGGCGAATACCTAATCCAAATCTATCCTGACAAAAATGACTTCGATGCAGCCGTTGATCCTTTTACCACCCTAATTGGCGTCGCAGTTTCCAGCCTCGCCGATATTCCTGAAGGGATGGTCAGTCACACGATTCCTGCAGGGAAATTTGCAAAAGTAACACACAAGGGACCTGAGACAAACTTAGGCGAAACATATGGTTTTCTTTACGGGTCTTGGCTCTGCGAATCGGGATATGATTATGCCGGATTTGATTTTGAATATTGGGACGAGCGTTACAAGCCAGAGCAAGAAGACAATGAAATTGATATTTACGTCCCGCTCTTCAAATAAGAGACATAGCGAAAAACCAGGGAATCCGCTCCCTGGTTTTTTTGTTGTTCCGATGTTACTATCTACGCACCCACTCCCCTGTCAGCGCATCTACCATATAAAGCGGGGTATCGTGATAATAAATATGATAGACGAGGCGCGCCTCTATTTTCCCTGTAGCTGGATTCTCCATCAGCTTGTAGACCAATCGCAGTGGACGATGGGTGACGTATACGTTAGTCGCGTCCTTCCGTGGCATTGCCTTGTTTTTATCAGGAAGCGCTTTAGACTCCTCTGCATACGGGGGAATGATTCCGATCACCTGTTTCCTGTCCACATCAAAATGAACCGTATATCCCCCCATAATCGGTACTCCTTGATGGGACTTGAAGAATTGATATGTTTCGATGTTGCCTTTTCTCGCGCTAGGACCAAGTAGCAGTTCTTTGGTGTCTAACGGAAGGTATTTCTGAAACTGTTTAGCTGCTTCTCGAATGTTTTCCAGCTTCGGGTGAGGGAGCTTCTCCTCTTTCTCATGGATATTTCCATACCGATAGTCGAGAATATCCCCTGTTTCTGTTTCCACAGTCAGTTCCATTTTCTGTTTGGTTCGCGTCTCTACTTTGTACGTATGTACGCCCGAGCCTTGATGAACCACGAAGGAAAACGGAGGCTCGAATCCCCACTCCCGAAAAAGTCTATCTGCCTCTTTAATGTCCGGAGCTACCAGCTTTATACCTCCTGGTTTCACAGGAATTGGCGGTATTTCTACGAGACTGTAATCGGGATGATAGCGTTCTGTGGGATAAATTTCTCCTGTGATGGCATCGATATCACCTGAAAATGGAAACTCGTATTGCAACCGCCCTTCCCCCTCTGAATAGAGGAGCCGGGCACTTTGCCCAAAAATTTGCTCAGCCTGTTTCACTGGCATTGCCTTTTGGGGATCAGGAAAGACCATGCGTGTCGTATCGTTTGTCTGTATCTCTTTTATATGATGCCTGCCCGCCTTGTCTATCGTAAATATGTATTGGTCTTCCAGAACCGGAATGTTGTTAACCGTCTTGTTCATCACGACATGACCTATTTCTGTATTGGACAGCATGCCGTTTACCGCATATTGACTCGCATCTCGACCTGCCAATTCTTGCAGCAGCTTCTTCGCCTGCTCGTATACAGGATGGGCGGGTAGCTGCGGACTACTTGTTGCCGTCACCTGAGGGTCCACGCGTTCGTTTTGCCCCAACCCGGCCATGATGTACAGCCCAAAGCCAGAAGCGATCACGACTGCTGTCATCCCCGCTGTCAACGGATTCATGAACAGGCGTCTCCTCTTGCCGACCCGACTTGTTTCTTGTTCCAGCACTGTACGTAAACTCTCTACAAACTCCTTACGTGGGGGTGTACTTTTTTGCAGAGTCGCTAACCGTTCCAGCATATCTCGTTCATTTTGCCAATCCACTGTACAACTCCCCCTTCTTCGTATGCGACAGTTTGCCATGCAACAGCTTCAGTGCCCGATGCATCGTCGTTTTCACTTTTGATTCTGAACAATCCAGTATTTCGGCTGTCTCTTTGACGCTGTACTCTTTAATGCCACGCAGTATGACAACCATGCGGTAATGCGGTGGCAGTCCCTTAATCGCGGCAATCAATTCCTGCTCGTCCTCCCGGCTTTCCGCTTCCTGTGCCGGATTCCCTTCCGAGGCTGGCATCACGACAGACAGCCAGTCCCCTGACAACAGCTTTTGCCACTTGCGTTTTCGATAGTAATTCATCGCTGTATGCTTCGCGATCGCAAACAGCCATGTCTTCACGTCAGATCGCTCTTCAAATCGTTCAAGCGATCGAATCACTCGCAAAAAAACCTCCTGCGTCAAATCTTCTGCATCATTCTGACTGCCGGCAAAGTACAGCAAAAATTGATACACATCATGATAATGCCGCTCATAGATGGCCATGACCTGATGTTTCATTTCTTCATACAAAGAAGCTCCTCCATTCTCTTGCTGTCGGCTGATCGACTACTTTCCTATAGCGAAAATTTTCTCGGATACCAATTAGTGTCTTGAGTAGGAAAAAGGTTACAGCAGAATGTTTGAAAATGTTCAGGAATGCAACAGCGACGGATGGATCGGGTAGCCTATAATTTACATGAGTCCTGCTACTTTCCTGATAACACAAGAAGTAAGAACGGAGTGACCTGTATGTATAAACGGCTATTAGCTATCCCGATTGCCGCTTTGCTCCTCGTCCTGTCAGCCTGCGGCAATGGTGGACAAACGGGCGATTCAGCGGCATCGAAACCGACCAGATCGATCAATTACTTGGGCAACACTTATACAATTCCGGCCAGAACCAAAGATATTGTTTTCGTAGGCTTCCCTGCTTCGTATGAAGATTCTTTCTTGCTGGGAATTCCGCCCGTCGCAGCAACCATGGATAAAAACGGAAAGTTCCCTGCGGAATATCAAGCCATGATCAGAAATGCCAAGCATCTCCCTTATAATATTGCAGATAATCTAGGTGAGCTGGTTGCCCTCGAACCTGACGTCATCATGACAACCGACAAGACCTCCAAGGAAGACGTGGCCAAATTGCAAACCGCTGCATCCGTCATTCCCGTCTCTACGAACGGAGCTCATTGGCAAGAGAACTTGCGTCTGCTCGCTGATGTTCGTGGAAAAGATGCCAATTTGGATACTTTTGTAGGTAAAGTGAAGCTAAACGCACAGGAACTCCGCGACAAGCTCGCCGCCCTTCCAGAAAAGAAAGTGCTGACGCTGTGGTTCCAAGAAGGCTCCTTCTACGTCTATCCGAAGGATGAACGGTACAATTACCTGTTATATACGGACTTGGCTCTGCCTGTCCCAGATGTCGTCGCGAATGTGCAGGAGCGTACCGCGCTCTCAATAGATGCTTTGGCAAAAGAAGATCCCAACTACTTGTTTGTGATGGTCAACAAAGAAGACCAGCCCGCTTTCAAGCAGTTGCAAGAGCAGCCTGCATGGAAAAATCTAAGCGCAGTCAAAGCGGATCAAATGTATATGAATGCAGTTGAACCAGGATTAGCTGGTGGCACTGCCTACAGCAACCAATCGTTCTTAAATGCAATTCGAAAACAGATGCTAAAAATGAGTGAATAAAAAGATGGGCTTTGCTCATACTATACTCATCGAGCTCGGTGGTGTGTTCTCAATCAGGCTGTAGTCCTTTACGGAGGCGATGTGCCATGGATGATTTACACGATCACCTAGTGAGTAAGGAAAACCGCACACTGCTTTAAGCTTCTAACTTCATACTGGAGGTAGATGCGTCGCACGTGATGATCGGTAACACCTCAAAACTAACGAGCTCGATATATGCCGTCTCCTTTATGGGGGCGGTTTTATTTTTTTAAAAACCCTTTGTCGGGCTGTGTGGTGGGGAGGAAACAGGAGAAAACGCTCAGCTTCTTGTCCCACCCCCAGGGTAGCGTAAGCTGCCCGGCTCCATGAAAAAAAGCGAAACCCGCGTCCAAAGTCGTCCATTCAAGAGGTGTCTCAGAGGTGGACGCTAAAAGCTTGTTTCTCTTTTTTTTCATTGCGCCTCGGTCGGTGTACCAAAGATCTTCGCTTATTTCTCCTGTTTCCTCTACGAGCTTTCCGTGTTATCCATTTTTTTAAATCCTTAAAAGAATAAAGAACCTCATCTGTCACGACAGAGAAGAATATTTCCAGACGTAGCGACTTGTGGAGTCCTACCGAGCGGAGAAGGGATTTGCGGGCAAAAGAAACGCAACGTGCCCACGCGACGAAGCGGCTACCACTTTTGCGTTTCCCCGCGAATCCCTTCGGAGCGGACAGTCTTATCCCTCAGCAGGACGGAGCCTGGAGCCTAGACTGGAAATATTCTTCTCTTCACCGCAGCCACATACATAGGAATCTTTAGTTGTTGCTGTAGTGCCGGGATTGAGAGTAGAAAAGGCACTTCATCGGAAGCGCCTAAGATAAAATTACTTCATTGATTCTATTACTTCTAACAAATCTGCCTCATTGATGGAAGGAAGCTCATCCGCCTTAGTTATATTTTCAAATTCAGTGTCTGACTGATTTGATCGTAAGCCTTTGGAACTGGTCATTTTAAATAATTGATTAGGTGTGTTTGGAATATAAGTATATTTCTTCAATTCTTCATCATATTCTCCGCTCAAAAATAACAGATACTCACCTTTCTCTAACTCGTGATAGTCCGCGTCAACTACGTTAGCAAGCTCTTTATTGTCACCTAAATCTAGACCTATAAGGCGATAAAGTTCGATGCTTTCACCTTCAGTTATCTTGGCGTCAGAAAGGTTGCTATATAATTTATCTACTTGTACTTCGTACACATTATAAACAACAGTCCCCACTTTTTCTTGCCTAAACTCAGATGGTACTTTTCCTTTTATGATTACATTAGCTTTTTTGACTATTTCTTCTGTAGAGCTAAATGTTCTAGATAGAGCAACGCTATGAGAGTTTGAATGATTGAATTCTTTATACATCAGTGCAGAACCAACACCAGCAATTACAGCTGTCACAGACACAATCGCAATCAATTTTTTCAATGTTCACACACTCCTTTCTATTAATTAGTTGTTATCGTAGAGACCTCTAAGTTCTTTTTTGTCATACTTTGTAGGACCATGGATATCCCAGTCAAATACATCTTTGTTATCCATTATGGAATCTACACTTGTATCTTCAGGATGGGCAAGACCAAGTGTATGACCGAATTCATGAGTCATCGTTTTTATCGTATCATCCGTGTCTAGATCGTCACACATTGACTTTACAATTATTATATTGGCTGACGCATATGGAGACCGGTTCATCCGGCCTCTATCATCATAGGGTATTCCAAGTCCATATGTCCCAAGCCTATAAAGTTCCTTTTCGGTTCTTGAATCTGGGTGTTCAACAGAAATATAACCAGTTTCATTAGTGTCTGGTGGAGAAAGGTTTATATTGCTGATTGCGTTCCACTCGTCAGCAGCAGACCAAAGTAAATCCGAGTATTTTTCATCTAAGTTGATATCTGCGACTTGTGGAGTCCTACCAAGCGGAGAAGGATTTGCGGGCAAAAGAAACTTAGGCGTGCCCGTGCTACGAAGCGGCTACTACTTTTGCGTTTCCCCGTTAATCTCTTCGGAGCGGACAGTCTTAGCACCCAGCAGGACGGAGCCTGGAGCCTAGACTGGAAATATTCTTCTCTTCACCGCAGCCACATACATAGGAATCTTTAGTTGTTACTGTAGTGCTGGGAGGAAACAGGAGAAAACGCTCAACTTCTTGTCCCACCCGCTGGAGGATTGACTGCCCGACTCCATGTAAAAAGCGAAACCGCGTCCAAAGTGGTCCTTTCAGGATGCCTTTTCAGAGGTGGACGCTAAAGGGCGTGTTTCGCTTTTTGCATTCCGTCTCGGTCGGTGTACCAAAGATCTTCGCTTATTTCTCCTGTTTCCTCAACGAGCTTTCCGTGTTAGACGGGTTTTAAAAGCCTTAAAAGATGGAAGAATGCATTCTGCAACGACAGAGAAGAATATTTCCAGACGTAGCGACTTGTGGAGTCCTACCAAGCGGAGAAGGGATTAGCGGGCAACAGAAACGCAACGTGCCCTTACGACGAAGCGGCTACCACTTTTGCGTTTCCCCGTTAATCCCTTCGGAGCGGACAGTCTTAGCCCCCAGCAGGACGGAGCCTGGAGCCTAGACTGGAAATATTCTTCTCTCCTCTACAGCCACATAGAAAAAGACCCTTGTCCTAAAACAAAGGTCTTCTCCATTGAAAACATTATTCACCTAAATCAACGTTATGGTACACCTGCTGCACATCGTCCAGGTCTTCCAAAGCATCGATCAGCTTTTCAAATTGAGCTTGTACATCTTCTGTCAGCGTTACTTCGTTTTGTGGCAGCATGGTCAGTTCAGCTACTGTAAACTCATTAACGCCACCATTTTTGAGTGCTTCTTGTACAGCATGGAACTGTTCTGCATCTGCGTAAACAATGACAGCACCGTCTTCATCCAAAATGTCGCGCACGTCTACATCCGCTTCCATCAAGATTTCCAGCACTTCATCAGAAGTTTTGCCTTCCAAGCCAAATACCGCTGTTGGGTCAAACATATAAGCAACCGAACCGGATACGCCCATGTTACCGCCGTTTTTGTTGAAAGCGGCACGCACTTCAGGAGCTGTGCGGTTTACGTTGTTGGTCAGTGCATCCACGATGATCATGGAACCGTTTGGCCCGAAGCCTTCATAGCGCAGATCGCTAAACGTTTCATCAGAGCCGCCCTTTGCTTTATCAATCGCGCGGTCGATAATCGCTTTCGGTACGCTGTACGTTTTGGCACGCTCCAGGACGACCTTCAGAGCACGGTTGGACTCTGGGTCCGGCTCGCCTTGCTTTGCCGCTACGTAAATTTCCTTTCCGAACCTCGCGTAAATACGACTGGTGCTCGCGTCTTTAGAAGCTTTCTTCTCTTTAATATTGTTCCACTTACGACCCATAATCCCACTCTCTTTCAATATGGCAGATTAAAAATGATTACTCCGGATTCCTTTTACACACTAGCCTATTATACCTCAATCTTATGAAATATGTTAAGCAGTGGAAGAATTTAAAAGCACAGCCCCTGATTAGGAGAGCTGTGCTTTGCTTTTACGAATCTTACTTCTTGGTCAATCCTTCGTAAATCGTCTTGATATTCCATTCCATCATTTTGATGTACGTATCGCCATCTTCTCCCGGCTTTCCGAGAGAGTCCGTAAATACTTTGCCGACAATCGGTACACCAGTTTCATTCGATACCATCTCCATGCTGCGCGGATCGATACTCGTCTCTACGAACAGGGCCGGGATTTTTTTCGCACGGATCGTATCGACCACCTGTGTGACCTGCTCTGGTGTTCCTTGGTTCTCCGAGTTGATTTCCCAAATGTATGCTGCTTCAAAATCGTAAGCTTCGCTGAAATATTTGAACGCTCCCTCGCTCGTCACAAGCATACGCTGTTCTTTCGGAATCTGGCTGTATTGCTTAACCGCGTCCTCGTGCAAAGCAGTCAGCTGTTCGATGTACTTCTTGGCGTTTTGCTCATACGTTTCCTTGTGCGCTGGGTCCACCTTGATCAAGGCATTTTTTGCATTCTCCGCATACTTGATGCCATTGCGTACATCCAGCCAAGCGTGCGGGTCTTCTTCGCTCTCTTTGCCTTTGGTTGTCAAGTGCTTAGCCGCTACACCCTCACTGAGTCGGAACACGGGTGCATCCGGACCTGATTTGCCTGCTGTGTTCATGAGATTATTGAACCAAGAGTTGCCCGCCTCCAGATTCAAGCCGTTGTAGAAAACCGCGTCTGCATCCGTCGTTTTTTGCACGTCAGCAGGCAATGGATCATATTCATGTGGATTGGAACCAATCGGAGCGAGACTATGGATCTCTACCCGATCTCCCCCAACGTTTTTCACGATGTCATACAGGATGGAATACGTGGTCACGACCTGCAGCTTGTCACTATCTGATTTCGTGGGCTCGTTCGCACTTTGCGGAGCACCACACGCTGCCATTAATACGGTTGATACTAGAAAAACGAAAAACAGATTCCATTTCTTCATTACGATATTCTCCTTTACTTTGAGAGCTCGACTCGTTTTTGTCGGGCTCGGATTGATTTCCATACCACCCCGTGTTTTCGGGAGAAGAGAAAGGCCAGGAAGAATAACACAGTTGCAACCACGACAATCGTGGCACCAGAGGCCAAATTATAGGTAAAGCTAAAATAAAGGCCGATAACCGAAGACAGCATCCCAAAACCGCCAGCCAAAAAGATCATGATCGACAAACGGTCCGTCAAAAGATAGGCAGTAGCAGCCGGTGTAATCAGCATGGCCACGACTAACACGATTCCTACGGTTTGCAAGGAAGCGACAGTTACCATCGTCAACAAGGTCATCAGCAAGTAATGAATGAGGTTGTTACGCAAGCCGTAGGCAGCAGCAATAGTCGGATCAAACGAAGTCAGTAACAGTTCTTTGAAAAAAGCGTAAACTGTCACGATGACGACGATCCCGATGCCAACCGTCACCCACATGTCCGACGAACGTACAGCCAATACATTCCCGAACAAAATGTGATACAGATCGGTACTGCTTTTCAGCATCGTAACCATGATAATCCCGAGCGCAAAGGCGGACGTGAACAAAATCCCAATCGCTGTGTCGTTCTTGATGCGGCTATTTTGGCTCACGTAGCCAATTCCAACCGCGGTGAGTACACCCGTTAAAACAGCGCCCACGAAGAAATTGATTCCAAAAGCATAGGAGAGGGCCACCCCAGGTAAAACAGCGTGTGAGATGGCATCCCCCATCAAGGACATCCCCCGCAAGATGATAAAGCTGCCAATGACGCCGCAGATTAACCCAACCACTACGGACGTAAACAATGCTTTTTGCAAAAACTCATACTGTCCAATTGCCATCAAGAAATCCATTATGCAAGCACCTCGGTCTTTTCGAGAAATGGTAGTTGATAGGAATATGCTCTCGACATAACTTCTCGATTCAGCACTTCATCGACCGTACCGAACTTGATCAATTCTTTATTCATTAGAAGAAGCTGATCAAAATACGCATATGCTTTGGACAAGTCATGATGGACGACGACAATCGTTTTGTCCTGAAACTGCAGCTCTTTTAAAATGCGAATGATGGTGTCCTCGCTCGCCACATCAATCCCCACAAACGGCTCGTCCAGAAGCAGTAGCTCCGGTTTTTGCGCAAGTGCCCTTGCGAGGAAGACACGCTGTTGCTGCCCGCCGGAGAGCTCCCCGATTTGCCTGTCGCGGAAATCCTCCAACCCTACTCTTCTCAAGCATTCCAACGCCCACACTTTTTCCTTTTTTTTCGGAAATTTGAACAGTCCGACACTTGGGTATGTCCCGATCAGCACTGTATCCATGACCGTGATCGGAAACGTCCAATCAATCATGCTCCGCTGTGGTACATAGGCAATTTTCTTCCGGAATTCATTTGTCTCTTTCCCAAAAATCCGCACATTCCCCTTATCTCTCGGAATGAGGTCCAAGAGCGCTTTGATCAGGGTTGACTTCCCTGCCCCGTTTGGACCGATGATTCCAACCATGCTCCCTACTTCAACTTCAAACGAAACATCCCGAACAACTTCATTCCCAAAATAAGAGACATGCAGGTCCCTTACCGTGATAGCAAATTCCATAATTCTTCCCTCCAATAATAGCCCGTTATATGTTCCCGTCCAAAAACCGATGGTGAAACGGGTAATTCCTCTATGCATATATGCCTACACACAACAATGTAGTCTTGTACCAATAATATTCACCCAAACAAACTAATATGCACCCGTATAAAAAAGTTGCCCTAATGCAAAATTAAATGATTTCCATTATCATGTCAATATATTCTTTTTTCTGAAATACAAAAAAAGTGCAGCCTCTGTTTAAAAGAGACAGCACTTCCAAAACATTCCTATTTCGTTCATAATGAAAAGCTTTTTTTCTATAAAAATAAATAAACATATGTGAAACAACAATAGTTATGTTAATATGAACATTATCTGTTTGATAGAAATCTAAAAATTAAAAACTAACTAAAAATAAGAAAGAGGTGGATCGTATGCAGGATCAAAACTTGGCGAGAGGTCTAAAAAACAGACACGTACAACTCATCGCGATCGGCGGTGCAATCGGAACAGGATTATTTTTGGGCGCAGGAAAATCGATTCATTTGGCCGGCCCATCCATCTTATTTGCTTACTTGATTACGGGCATCATCTGCTTTTTAATCATGCGCTCACTCGGGGAGCTCCTCTTGAGCAATTTGAATTACCATTCTTTTGTGGATTTCGTCAAAGACTATTTGGGGAACATGGCCGCATTTGTCACGGGCTGGACTTACTGGTTTTGCTGGATTTCCATCGCCATGGCCGACCTGACAGCTGTTGGTCTGTATACGCAATTCTGGTTTCCGGAAATACCGCAGTGGATGCCAGGCTTAATTGCCCTCGTGATTTTGTTAATCATGAACCTAGCTACGGTGAAGCTTTTTGGAGAAATGGAATTTTGGTTCGCGCTCGTAAAGGTCATCGCAATTCTCGCCCTGATTTTTGTCGGCGTCTTTATGATCATCAAGGGCTTTTCTACGAACGCAGGTGCGTCCAGCTTCACGAATCTCTGGAGTCATGGCGGTATGTTCCCGAACGGCTTCAATGGGTTCCTTCTCTCCTTCCAGATGGTTGTGTTCGCATTTGTTGGGATCGAGCTCGTCGGTCTAACAGCCGGTGAAACAGAGGACCCAAAACGAGTCATTCCAAAAGCAATTAACCAAATCCCGATTCGGATTTTGATTTTCTACGTTGGCGCTCTCATCGTCATCATGAGCATCTATCCTTGGAACGCGATCAACCCGTTGGAGAGTCCATTCGTGCAGGTCTTCGCAGCGATTGGTATTGCAGCCGCTGCCGGTATCGTCAACTTCGTTGTACTGACATCCGCTGCTTCCGCATGTAATAGCGCCATTTTTAGTACAAGCCGGATGGTTTACTCCCTTGCCAAAGAAAAGAACGCACCTGTGCCTCTTACCAAACTGACTGCCAACAAAGTCCCGGCAAATGCACTACTCTTTTCAACAGTTGTTATCCTTATCGCCGTTGTATTGAATTACGTCATGCCAGAAGGCGTATTTACGCTGATCACTAGCGTGTCAACCGTTTGTTTTATCTTTATTTGGGGAATTACCGTCATCTGTCATTTGAAATATCGCAAAACGAGACCAGATTTAGCAAAAGCGAATACATTTAAAATGCCGCTCTATCCTTTTGCCAACTACCTGATCCTGGCATTCCTTGCCTTCATTCTGGTCGTCCTTGCACTCGCGGAAGATACACGAGTCGCCTTGTTCATCACACCTGTATGGTTTATTCTGCTCGTCGTGATTTACAAACTGCGGAAAACGAAGACAAATGAAATAGAGGTAGCAGAACACTAAGCAGCGCCTCCTGTTTTCACTTTCAACATCGGTGAAAATAGGAGGTGTTTTATTTTGGTATGTCCTCGAGTTGTTCCCCTTCAAATACCCCTTCGATCACAAGCCCTTTCTTGCATTTGAGATAGTACATAAACGGAAAATAGGATACGAAGCCAAACAGAACTGCGCCCATCCCATACAGCAACGGTACAGAAAGCAAATGCAAGATTCCCGCTACCCATCCCTTTACCTGCATACTGAAGAGCAAAGCTTCCGAAGCGCTCAACTGCCCCATTACGAGTAAAAGTAGAAAACGGAAGGCCCCATCCAAAACCCCGATCGAAACCCCTGCTCCCACGCACAGCTTTAGGTAGGACGTTATTTTTATGTATTTGACCTTTACTCTCGTCATCCACTGCACCCCTTTTTCAAATTTTTTTCTAAAAGAAAACTAGCTTCCTTCCGCTTCGATGTGTACTATATGTAAAATACCAAATCCAGCATGAGGTGATAGTAAACATGACACAGCAGCATTCGTCCTATGCAAGACCTCCACTCGCAGATTGTATTCCTGATCTCGTTGCCTTTTCCAGAGGGGAGAAAAAAGCGACCCTCTTCATTCATAATGGCACGCTCGTCAATGTTCTCTCCGGTGAAATCTTGCCGAATATGTCCGTCGCTGTCGTTGGTACCCGTATCGCTTATGTCGGTCCTTATGTGGAAGGGATGACAGATGAATCCACCAAGATGATCGATGCAAAAGGAAAGTATATGGCACCTGGACTGTTGGACGGGCACTGTCATATCGAGAGCAGCATGCTGTCCGTGACGCAGTTCGCCAATGCGGTACTGCCGCTCGGAACGACAGGCGGCTTTTTCGACGCCCATGAGATCTCGAATGTTCTCGGTCTACCTGGTTTGCGAATCATGCTGGATGAGGCTAGACAAACACCGATGGCTGCTTACATGCAGGTCGCTTCCTGCGTGCCTTCGACGGATGCATCCTTTGAAACGGCTGGGGCAGAATTCGGACCAGCGGAGGTCGCAGAAGCATTGAGCTGGGGACCGGATATGATCGCACTCGGAGAAGTCATGAACTTCCCTGGCGTCGTGTACGGTGACCCGAAAATGATTGGAGAGATTCAAGCGACACTGCGGGCAGGAAAAGTAGTGGATGGTCACTATACATGGCCTTCAAGCGATCCGCGTCTGGCTGCTTATGCCGCTGCGGGTGTATCCGGTTGCCATGAGTGTGTGACCAGCGAAGATGTCGCACAGCGCGTACGCCTCGGCATGTATGCCAAAATGCGCCGCGGCTCTGCCTGGCACGATGTTGCAGCAACGATCAAAGCACACACCGAACAGGGAATTGACTCCCGCCGGATGATGCTCGTGTCCGATGACCGCATCTGCGATTCGTTGAAAGAAGAAGGACATATGAACTTCATCGTCCGACACGCGATCTCGCAAGGAGTGAAGCCCGTTACTGCCTTCCAGATGGCGACCATCAATACAGCAGAGCGATTCGGTGTCGCAAGAGATGTAGGCTCGATCGCACCAGGTATGATCGCCGATATCATTTTGCTCGACGGAAATCTGGCTGATGTGAATGTCGTGATGACGATCGCGCGCGGTGAAGTAGTAGCAGAGAATGGTGAAATGACGATCGAACTACCTCCGTTCCCTTACCCTGCGTTTGCTGTCAACTCAGTGAAAATCAAGGCTGATCTCTCGCCATCTGACTTCATCATCAAGACCCCTGTTCCATCTGGGTCGATCAAGACGCGCGTCGCAGTTGTCCGCGAAAATCATGTAGAGACGGATGAAGTAGTTGTGGATATAGCTGTCGCAAATGGTGAGCTTCAGATTACGCCAGAGAGCGCCTTGTGCAAAATGGCTATTTTCGAGCGTCATGGGAAAACTGGCGGCTCTGCCATCGGGATTGTCGGCAATGTCGGATTTAACCAGCCAGCAGCGATTGCCATGACTGTCGCCCATGACTGCCATAACGTACTTGTCATCGGAAACGACGATGAACGGATGGCACAAGCAGCAAATGCTGTGATCGGCATGCAAGGCGGTATCGCTGTCGTGACTGGAGACGGCAAAATCGTGGAGCTTCCGCTGCGTTTAGCCGGACTGATGTCGACTGAGCCTTATGAAACAGTTGTGAAGCAATCCATGGAGATTAGCCAAGCGTTAGTGAAGGCTGGCTGCACGATGAACTACGCCTTTATGACATTGTCTTTGCTTGCTCTGGTCGTCATACCGACCTTGCACATATCGGATACGGGCTTGATTCGCATTTCAGATGCGGGATTTGAGCGGGTATCACTGTTTGTGGAATAACGACGACATCCCCTCTTTTGCGAATGTGCAGGAGGGGGTTTTCTCTTTTGGCTACCTTATTCTTCGACCAGTTGAACCACTTTGCATAATTGATAGAAATAGAAAACCCCACGCATTTGTACGCGATTCATCTGATCTAGATAGCGCAACGTTTCCAAAGCGATGTTTCGCGCCTCTCTCACATCCTCTTCATTCATGTTCGCGATGGCTTCCTTTAGCTCCACAACCGATAAGGAATAGACAGCAGGTCGCAGCGTACGAAGCAGCATGATTTTGCGGATTTGCGAGCGATTGAAGAGACGGTAGCCATTTTTCTCATCACGGGAAGTCGCAATGAGCCCAACCTTTTCCCAGTGACGAATGGTTGAGCTGGGCAGTGAAGTCATGGCTGCTACCTCCCCAATCGTCATCCATTCGCTGTTTCCAGCTTCCTCGTACTTTCCTGCTCCACCGTCTTCGAGCATTGCCAAGTTTCGTTCGGCTAACTGCTTGTCCCTCTGTAGATTGGCCTGAGCCTGATTCACACGCCACAGAGCAGCCTGCAAATGTCTATCCTGGATCAGTCGCATGACCTGCGCCGTCTCTTCCATCCCAAAGCCGGGAGACATGGCTTGAATACAGGTAAAATAAGCGACATGTTCCTCCGTATACTTCCGGTAGCCACTCACTGACCGCTCCACAGGCGGAACCAGCCCATGTGCTTCGTAATTGCGCAAGGCGCTCGTGCTCAGCTTCAGCTTACGTGCAATATCAATGGGGCGCATGGCAACCACCAGCCTCCTACCCGACTTTCTTCGATAAAGATTAAAGCTTAGTTGTAAAGTTATTTCAATCTTAACCCGATTTATTCCTTTTTATTTGGCTAGACCTTCGAATTAGCACGAATGTTGTAAGATGAATGTGACAAGTGGAAGGAGGCGCATTACCCCATGCACAAAGCTGAATTCGAACGGCAACTGACAACGCTCATTCAAAAGGGCTATCCTGAAATGGCGGGCATGACAGCAGATGTGTTTAGGAAAAATCTGGCCCCGCTGCAATCACTGACAGAAGCTCTCCCCATTCCAGAAGACGATCAGAAAGAAGGCCTCGTCCCCTTTGTTCTCGTTGTGAAAGGCGATTGGTTCGACGGAGAAAAAGCGATGCAAGCCATTGAGCGGCAAAAGAAAGCTGGCTTCAGTGTCATGGATGCAGAAGAAATTCGGCGGTTTACACCCATCGAGGGCATCGAGATTCCTACAGGAATGGCTTACCTAATGACCGGAATTGATACAGGAAAAGAGACGTTGAATGTCACTCCGAATGACGCGATGCCCATCCTCTTGGAGCAACAGCGTTCTCCGCTCACGCTGGAGGAAGGGATTGCCCTGATCACTCACTTCCCGGATCTGGTAAAGAAAAACAACGGCTTTTCTCTACTCGGATCGCGTTGTGGCGACCGACGCGTAACGGCCATGTGGATCAGTGAAAATAAACCGAAGCTAGGTTGGTGCTGGAATGGCAATCCTCATACGTGGCTCGGATCGGCTTCCTGCCAAGCTCGTTTGGACGAAAAAAAACCTTGAAGCTCATTCAAGGTTTTTTCTTTCTTATTCTTTTTCATTCAACGTAACGCCATTTATTTTCAAATGAGCGCGAAACATTTCCAACATCGAAGGCATTGCCTCTTTTTCTGGCCATGAATCCGTTTTCCACAAGCTTGCTTGTTTAAATGCGCGCGGGCAATGGAGGAAGCACTCCTCTACCTTCACGATCACGCCGATGCCGCTTGTTTTACCCTTCCATTCTTGCGCGGCGAGTAGCTCTGCATCTTTTGTAATGCGAGCTGATCCGTTAATACGCAACACTTCTTCCAGACCTGGAATCAGGAAAATCATACCCACCTGCGGATTCGCAATGATATTCAGCAAAGAGTCGACCCGTCTGTTCCCCATTCGCTCGGGAAAGATAATATGGTGATCATCCAGCACTTTAACGAAACCCGGCTCGTCGCCTCGTGGGGAAACGTCACATCTGCCTGAAGCATCTGCTGTAGACAAGAAAAACAACGGCGACATAGACACATAATGGATCACATGCGACTCCACCTGCGCGATGCTTTTTTTCACAACCGCCTCGTGCGGTTCTCCTACCAGGCTTTTTAGTTCGTCTGCACTGGTTATGAGATCTTTTACTTCCAACGGATTCCACATAGGTTCTACTCTCCTCTCTCTGTGTATATCCCTGTGTATCATCATAAGTCCCTTGGGAATGGAAAATCAATGTTTGCAGCAGCAAGTTTTTAGTCTGCCGGTGTTTTGGCTGCTCGTTTACTGATGAAATCTTTGTAAGCAACAATCTTACGTTCTAGCATATCATCCACATCGATTAACGTTTTTATTTGTTGCTCAATATAGCGTTTATGTTCTTCTAAAAGACCCAATCGAGCTAAGGTCGTATGTTCTCCTTCTACAAATAGGGAAGCGTACTGCTTTATTTTTGAGATCGGCATTTGCGTTTCTTTTAACTTGATAACGAATTGCAGCCATCGAATATGTGAATCGTTATATCGCCTGCCACCGTTTTCATCACGATCAGGAATAATTATTTTTTCCTTTTCATAATAACGCAACGTATGTGTGCTTATCCCTAATAGCTGTGCCACTTCACCAATTGTGTACATAGGAAACCTCCGCATTGATCTAATACCCTTGACTTAGAGTTTACTCTAATCAGTATAATCAGCTCATCGTTACTTCTCAATGAAAGCTAGTGAATAAAATTCAGGAGGGATTTTCATGAAATATACGGTTATTACGGGAGCAAGTTCAGGAATTGGCTTTGAAACCGCTCTGGCATTTGCTGCTCGCGGAAAAAACTTAATTTTAGCAGCTCGTCGAACGGAGGAATTAGAAAAGTTACAATCAAAAGTGGCTGATATCAACGCAAAATTGGATGTCGTCATTCGAACCGTTGATTTGAGTGTGAGTGCAAATGTGCATGATTTTTACGACAGTCTAAAGGATTATGAGATTGAGACCTGGATCAACAATGCGGGGTTCGGAAACTTTGCTTCTGTTGGGGAACAAAACTTGAATAAAATTGAGTCTATGCTTCACTTGAATATCGAAGCTCTCACGATTCTATCTTCTCTTTATGTTCGTGACTATGCACATGTTGAAGGAACGCAAATCATCAATATTTCTTCAGGCGGAGGCTACAAGATTATTGCTGACGCCGTCACCTATTGCGCAACGAAGTTCTATGTAAGTGCCTTTACGGAAGGTCTCGCACAAGAATTGAGGGAGCATGGAGCAGCCATGCAAGCAAAAGTCTTGGCACCTGCTGCAACAGAGACCGAATTTGCGAAGCGTTCCTTTGATATTGATCAATTTGAATATGCTGGTGCAGTTCCCAAGTTCCATACAGCTACTCAAATGGCAGGTTTCTTGCTCGATTTATATGACAGTGAGAAGGTAGTAGGAATAGTGAATGGAGCGACATATGAGTTCGAGCTAAAGGATCCGATCTTTACGTATGTGTCGAAGTCAAGAAACTAGTCGAGACGTTATTTTCACAAAAAAAAAAAGAGGATGCGTAAGCCGCATCCTCTTTTTTTGAATTACACCATGACTTTGCAAATGTCGTTCGTAAACTCTACCGGGTCTTGAATCGGCAAGCCTTCGATCAAGAGAGCCTGATTGTACAGGAGAGCCGTATACAGATTAACCTTTTCCTTGTCTGTGTCAAATGCACCCTTCAACGACTGGAACACCGCATGGTTCACATTGATCTCCAGTACCTTGTCTGCCTTCACATTCGAATTGTTCGGCATCGCATTCAAGATTTTTTCCATTTCGATCGTCACTTCACCCTCAGTCGACAGGCAGACAGGGTGTGACTTCAAGCGTTTGGAAGCTTTCACCGCTTTGACTTTTCCTTCGAGCAGCGATGCCATATAGTCGAACAGCTCTTTGTTGTTCTCGTTTTCGGCTTCAGCTGCTTTTTCCTCTTCGCCCGGCTCGATTCCCAGATCCCCGCTCGATACGGATTTGAATTCCTTTTCCTTGTAGTTCATCATCATTTTGATCGCGAACTCATCGACGTCATCTGTGAAGTACAGGATTTCGTAACCTTTCTCGGATACGAGCTCTGTTTGCGGCAGCTTTTCGATTCGCTCGATCGACTCGCCAGATGCGTAGTAGATGTACTTTTGATCTTCTGGCATTCTCTCTACGTACTCTTCTAGCGTCACCAGCTTTTTCTCTTTGGAAGAGTAGAACATCAACAGGTCTTGCAAAGTTTCTTTATGTGCTCCGTAATCGCTGTACATGCCGTATTTTAACTGTCTGCCAAACGAATTGTAGAACAGCTCGTATTTTTCCCGCTCTGTTTTCAGCAAGCTTTGCAGCTGGCTTTTGATTTTGCTCGTGATGTTTTTCGCAATCAGCTTCAATTGACGGTCATGTTGCAGCATCTCACGAGAAATGTTGAGCGACAGGCTCTCGGAGTCAACCATCCCTTTGACAAAGCTGAAGTAGTCTGGTAGCAGGTCCGCACATTTGTTCATGATCAGTACGCCGTTCGCATACAGCTCCAGACCTTTTTCATACTCCTTCGAGTAGTAATCAAATGGCATGCTCTCCGGGATGTACAAAATCGCCTGATAAACAACGGCTCCATCTGCACTGATGTGGATGTGCTTGAGCGGCTTGTCGAAGCCGTAATGCTTGCTCGCATAAAACTGCTCGTAATCCTCAGTCGTCAGCTCGCTTTTATTTTTTCGCCAAATCGGAACCATGCTGTTCACGATTTGTTCTTCCGTCACTTGTTCGTACTCGTTTTCGCTGCCCTCTTTTGGCTTATGCTGCGTAACGTCCATTTTGATCGGGTAACGAATGAAGTCAGAGTACTTTTTGATAATCGCTTGTAAACGGTACTCTTCCAAGAAGTCGTCGTAATTCTCTTCTTCTGTATTCTCCTTGATTTCGAGAATGATCTCGGTCCCGACGGAATCTTTGTGATAAGGCTCGATCGTGTAGCCATCCGCACCACTGGACTCCCATTTGTACCCCGTGTCGCTGCCCAGTGCTTTACTGATGACCGTAACCTTGTCGGCAACCATGAAAGCCGAGTAGAAACC
The DNA here is from genome assembly GCF_028369215.1 of Brevibacillus sp. AG. Taxonomy (NCBI): domain Bacteria; kingdom Bacillati; phylum Bacillota; class Bacilli; order Caryophanales; family Paenibacillaceae; genus Brevibacillus; species Brevibacillus sp. AG. Next base: position 81,401 of record NZ_JAQMYO010000007.1, read on the forward strand.
TACGCCGAATTGACCGATGATGTTGTAGCCATCTTTCGCGTCGTTTTCTTTTTTGAACGCCAACGAACCACTCTTCGCAATGACACCCAGATTGTTTTCCAGCTCATCCTGCGTCATCCCGATCCCTGTATCTGTCAGGGTCAGCGTTCTCGTGTCTTTGTTAACCGCTACTTTGATGTAATAGTTCTCTTTATCGAACACCAATTGATCATCGACGAGCGATTTGTAGTAAATTTTGTCAATCGCGTCACTCGAATTGGAGATCAACTCGCGCAAAAAGATTTCCTTTTGTGTGTAAATAGAATGGATCATCATTTCCAACAGACGTGTAGATTCTGCTTGAAACTGCTTTTTTTCCATGAAATACCCACCCTTCCGGACTTCTTATATATTCCTTTTTCAATGTTAGCACTCTCATCTCGCGAGTGCTATTCACTATTTTTATAACAGTCTTAGATTTTTCTGTCAATATGAACCAGCTAGAAAGAAAAACCGCCAGCGTGACGGTTTTCGAAAGACTGCGCCTATCCAGGAAGTAATCCAACTTTAACAAAATGGAATTTCATCTAGTCAACTTGGTAAAATGGTCGGGACATATTAGTAAAAAGCAGCATGGTAATAGTCTTGGTTTCACTCAAATTGAGGGTTAGAGGTACGCTTGACCAGTTGGATTAAGGAAACGAATTGCAATAGATGAAGAGCAGCTTTATGATGATAAAAAACAGAGGTGTCCATTCCATGTATTTCATACCATTTACTGATGAGTTAATCTCAGAGGCTGGGCAACTATTGTCCAAACGTCATAAACTAGATCGAGAAATCCTTTCGGTACTACCAATTGAATGTGAAGATGAAAATTATGCAACGACTGCTGTTAAAACGATATGGTCAAAACCAAACAGTAGCGGAGTCGCAGCAATTGAAGATGGTAAATTAATCGGATACCTAATTGGACAAAAGATTGAAAACCCTCTTCGAGATCGACATGTCTGGATGAATTTGGAGGGGCATGCAATTTCTCGCAATACCTCCGTTGAATTATATAGAGATCTTTATTCAGAGGCTTCTCAACAATGGGTAGATGAGGGATATTTCAGTCATTTTGCACTAATTCCTGCCAGTCAACCGGAATTACTTCATTCTTGGTTCCGTTTAGGATTTGGCTTTGAACAAACACATGCATTACTCTCATTACTTGATCGGGAATCTCCCCTTCCCTTGAGCATTCCAGAGGTTGAAATTCGCTTGGCATCCCCAGAAGACCGTAGTTTGGTAGAGGATATTGCAAATATTATTAGAACTCATCAAAATAAGGCACCCGTTTTTGGTTATTCTTTACGTGATGACCCTCAGGAATTACGTAAAGGCTATGCAGGTCTCCTTGATGATCATGATGTCGATTTCTGGATCGCCTTAAAAGATGGAAAAATTGTTTCTTTCCAAGGATATTTCCCCTTAGATAAAAGTGATGTAAATTTGAATGTACCGGATCGTTGTGTTGAATTAGGAGTTGCTGGTACTCTAGATCAATATCGCGGACAAGGTATCAATTATGCACTTACACTACATGGACTTGCCCATGCGAAGAAAAAAGGATATGTCTACTGCATGACAGATTGGAGAGAAACGAATTTACAATCTTCACGTTATTGGCCCCGTCAAGGCTTCCTTCCTGTTTCTTACAGAGTTTCTCGCCTTATTGATAGCAGAATAACTTCGGTGATAGAGTAATTTCAAATTCCCGTCCTCTCCTATTTTGAAATACGGTATTCAAATAATCGTTTCACGAATCCATCTAATTTTTTCAAATTTCCTTCTAAGCTGATCGGTACGGAGTGAAGTGATAATGAACCATCTCACGATCCCCAGATCGAGACAAAGAGAGAACGAAGAAGAAACCCTCGGGTCAATTGCCCAAGGGTCTCCTTTATATGCTGCTTATTATTTCACCGGAATATAGCCCGTTTTTTCTACTAATTCTTGTCCCTGTGGAGACAAAATCCATTCGATCAGTTTCTCTGCATTCGGATTGTCCGTCCCAGCTGTCACTGCGTAAAACTCGGCCGCAAACGGATACGCTCTGTTTTTTATCGTTTCCTTATTAGGCGCAACCCCATCAATTGCGAGTAGACGAATGTTTCCGTTTCGCACCATTTCAGTGGCATAAAACAAGAACGAGTAACCGATGGCATTCGAGTAATTTTTATAGTTGGCTGTTTGCTCGATGATTCCACCCATTCCTGTTACCACGTCTTCTTGTGGCGCGGTCATGAGCTCTTTATCCCCCATGATCTTCTGCAGCATCGTCTGACTCCCGCTATTTTCTGGACGCTGAAAGGCGCGAATGCGCTCATAGCCGCCCCCGACTTCATCCCAAGAACTGATGTCTCCCACATAGATGTCCTGAATTTGCTGGGTAGTGAGTCCTTGAACAGGATTCTCTGTATGGACGAAGAAGACAAAGGCTTCCCTACCGATTGGTGTCAGCTTAAGCTCTACTCCTTTTTCTTTTGCTGCTAGGAGCTGCTCCTCAGAAGGACCTGCTACAAAGATGACATCGACCTTGCCATCCAGTAAGTTTTCGTACGCTTTTGGCGTCTTACTTACCATGACTTCGCTGTCGTAGAGGTCGTATGTCTTGTCGGGATAAACAGCCTGCACAAAGGAGGCATAGAGAGGATACAAAGCCGTCGCCCCATCTATTTTGGGCAAATCAGACTGTAACGACAGTGTCGCAGGTTGATCAAGTTTATTGACCTTGGAATCTGCACCAAACGGTTTATACTGTTCCAGATCGACCTCTGCCTCACTGACCACAGGAATGCTGTTATGGTAATAGCTACTGATCTCATATCCTGCAACCGGCAGCGTACAAAAGAGAAAATAGACAAAGAGGGCTCGGTTCCATAGCCGACTCTTTTGCGGGGCGAACATTTGTCCGATGATGTAGATGATAAAAACGACCGTCGTGACAGCCACGAGAAGGGAATAAACTCTTCCCTGTGCGTTCAGGGCAATCATCACCACCGCCACGACTCCAATCACAGTGATGATCGCACCCAAAACGATGCATCCAAAGATTTTCCCTACCAATTCTTTGTTCATTCCTTCTCCTCCCAATTCTCCTACCGTTATTATAAATGATTGGAAGAGATTAGGAAGGAGAAGCATACCAAACTAGCCAATTCACTCGACACCTAACCATTCCTTGTAATTTGTCGCCCACTTTTGCAAATCATTGATGAACAGGCTGGCGTGATATCCATCACAAACCGCATGATGGACTTGCAAAGAAACAGGCAATAACGTTTTGCCTTCTTGTTCGAAATACTTTCCACTTGTAATGATTGGCAGCAAATATCGCCCATCTCCCGAAATATTCAGATTAAACCCACTGAAGCTAACCCAGGGAATACACGAGACAGGGAAAGTATAAGGCGGTTCCAATTCTTTCGCTACAAGACCTTTGTTGTCCCCGTACTGTTTCATATCCGCTACGTAATTTCGATAAAACACAGGGAACTCGTCAGCGAATTCCGTCCACATCGTAGAAAAAGTTTGATCGTCCTGGTGAAAAAAAGTATAGCTGGGTATCATGCTCTCCCAATAGCCCAAGTCGCCGTCGGTATGAAAGGAAGTCCGAAATTCACGATGCACATTGACAACATTCGTCACCATATACAGAAAAGCCGGGTACAGCTTCATCCCCTTTTGCCGTAGAGCGGGGAGCAACTCCGTTATATCAATATTGGCAGTCATACTGAAGGTGCAATTCACTCGGTTCAGATAATGCTCGAAATAAGGCTTTCTGCTCCAATTATCTAGATCAATTCGCTGAAATTTCATTGGATATCCCTCCTAAAATCGAAAACATGATGATTTTAGGAGGTGATTCTGCGTGTCCTTTTCATAACACCATCCCCTTCTTCACCCCTCCAGCATACCATTTGCATCTCTTTCTGACATCAGCCTGTGTATAGCTGAAATGTTTAAGCAGAAATAGTGAGAAGAAAAGGTGACACGAGTAAATAGCCCCTCATTTTGAAAGAGGAGCCTCCCATTTGGAAGGCTCCTTTTTAGCCACTTCATCCTTACTCCATCTACATTTTGCTCATATCCATATACAGCACATTCCACCGATGACCATCCAAATCAGCGAAGCCTGCCCCATACATTCCCGGACCATGCTCCCGCGGCTTACTGAAAACAGTGCCCCCAGCCTCTACCACTTGGCCCACCAATTTATCCACTTCTTCTCTGCTCTCGGCATCGATCGAAAACAACACTTCCGTGCCGCGATTCGTATCTGCCAGCTCATTTTGCGTAAATGATTGGAAAGTAACCTCAGGGAACAGCATAATCAGCATATTTTTTTCGCCGATGACCAAGCCTGCTACATCTCTGCTGTTCTCATGGCGAGGATGAAAAGAGAATCCGAGTGCGGCAAAAAACGATTTGGACTTTTCGAGATCCTTGACAGGCAAATTGATCCAAAGCTCTTTTGTCATGGGAATTTCTCCTTCGTGTTTTTAGTTGGAGGATACTTGTTATTCTCCTTTAAGAATAGCAGAATCATGCTCGAAGACTTCTTCCCGATTGCTATTTTTAGTCAAACCGTTCATTTGTATTATCCGATATTGACACTCGGAATTAGAACCGATAAAGTATTGGATAAACTTGGTTGTACAAGTGCGAAAATTCAAAAAATAAAAAACGAGGTGGGCACATGGCAAACGAGCTGATTCAAGCAATTACCCTGTTAAAACAAAAAGAATGGGTGGATCTCACGCACACATTCGGTCCGGAATCTCCGCACTTCCACGCCTTTGACGCCGCCGAATTCCAAACGCTGTTCACCCATGACGACGGCTTCTTTGCTCAGCGCTTCTCATTTCCTGGACAGTACGGTACGCACTTGGATGCACCGATTCACTTTGTGCGCAACAAGCGTTATCTGGACGAGATCGAACTGAAGGAACTCGTATTGCCACTTGTCGTCATCGACAAATCAAAAGAAGCCGAAGCCAACAACGACTATTCACTTTCCGTGGAAGACATTTTGCATTTTGAATCCGAGCATGGTCAAATCGAGAGCGGTTCCTTCGTCGCCTTGCGTACAGATTGGAGCAAGCGCTGGCCAGATGTGGAAGCCTTCAACAACAAGGATGCAGATGGCAACAATCACGCTCCTGGCTGGTCATTGGAGGCTTTGAAATTTTTGTTCGAGGAAAGACAAATCAAAGCAGTCGGTCACGAAACCTTCGATACAGATGCGACTATCGATTACCGAAAAAACGGAGCGCTTTTGGGTGAGTATTTCGTGCTCGATCAAGACACCTATCAAGTAGAGCTACTCAAAAATCTCGATAAGCTCCCGGCCAAAGGTGCTGTTATTGTAAATATTACACCGAAGCCTGAAAAAGCCTCAGGGTTTCCTGTTCGTTCGTTTGCGATTTTGCCTTAAATCGAAAGCCGAGGAAACGCCAGGTATCATCACCGATCGCCTGTCTTTCACTCGGCTTTTCCTCTGAAAATGCCCTACGTATCCAACGAGGATTTGCGGATAACCGCCACACTGGACTCCCTCACAATCAGTCGCGGCTCGAACTGTACGCGTTCGTACGCTCCTGCCCCCTGCTCTCGAATCCGTTTCAGCAAAAGCTCAGTCGCCAGTCGTGCCACCTCTTCTCCCATGATCGAAACAGAACTGATCTGCGGAGTCGTAATCGTCGTCCACACATTGTTGTCAATTCCCACGATCGCGACATCTTCTGGCACGCGGACTCCAAGCTCCTTGAACCGATTCACGATCCCGATTGCCACCATGTCATTGACCGCATAGATAGCGTCTGGCATGTTTTTCAGGCTATAAAAGTAATCAGCAGCACGAAGGCCCGTCTCAAACGAGAAGTCTTCACCAAAATACACCAGCGAAGGATCGACGTGCTGTAGCGACGCCTCATAGGCAAAATACCGCTCCTCGATCTTGTCCTTTGGCGCACCTGCGTAAGCGATTCGCGTACGGCCAATTTTGATCAGATGCTCCATGACGAGTCGACCTTCTTGACGGGCCATGCTGACCACATCTGCTTTCACATTGTCTTCGAGCTTTTTCCCATAGTTAATAATCGAAACCGGAACACTCGCTTTGTTAATCATCTGGACCAACGTCTTTGGATAGGCGAGCGGCATGATAATCAACCCGTCTACATGCAGCTTTTTGACCTCACGCACAGTCTCGAGCTCCATTCGGGCATTTCCTGCAGTATTTATTTGTACGACGCGGTAGCCATGCTGCTTGGCCGCTTGCTCGACCGACCAAGCGATATCTGGAATGATCGCATTGCGAATGTCAGGGACAGCCAGTGCGATTTGATAGGTTTGGCGCACCTTAAGACTTTGCGCAGAAGTGTTCGGAATAAACCCCAGCTCGTCGATCACCTGCAAAATCAACGCTTTCGTCTTCGGACTGATCCCCCCACTGTCATTGATGGCCCTCGATACCGTTGCGATTCCTACGCCCGCCTTCTTCGCTACGTCTTCTATTGTCACTTTATTTTTTGTATCCAACGCCTTGCTTTCCTTTCCATATCGGAATCGTTTTCTATGTTTCCGAGCTAAAATGTGTTTTCCTACCACTATTATAGCATACACAAAACCAATGGTAACGAGGCGTGAGCAAAACATGGCAGGCAACAACGCACCTGTTGCACAACACGTTACATCTTCTCAACTTTGCTAGAATCAGCATCCTTCCCTCAACCGATTGCACACCACCCACAACTCTTGCCTAGAAAATCAAATTGACAAGATGCCAAACTTATGACATATTATTTTTCGGAAACGTTTCCTATTTTACTCGCTGAATTTCATATAGAATCCAAATCAAACGAGGAGATGGCAGATATGAAAGCGTTACGTTGGCACGGTTTGAAAGACCTCCGTTTGGAAACCATTTCGGAACCGATTGCGTCCAAAGGTAAAGTAAAAATCAGAGTCGAGTGGTGCGGTATTTGCGGAAGCGACTTGCATGAATACGTTGCTGGCCCTATCTTCATCCCACAGGGAGCTGAACATCCGCTTACAGGCGAAAAAGCTCCTATTGTAATGGGGCATGAATTTTCCGGTCAAGTCGTGGAAATCGGGGAAGGCGTGAACACCATCAAGGTTGGTGATCGCGTCGTTGTCGAACCGGTTTTCGCATGCGGAACATGCGCTGCGTGCAGACAAGGCAAATACAATCTTTGTGAAAAAATGGGCTTCCTCGGTCTGGCCGGCGGTGGCGGTGGCTTCTCGGAATACGTGGCTTGCGATGAGCACATGGTCCACAAAATCCCAGACAGTCTCTCTTATGAGCAAGGCGCTCTTGTGGAGCCATCTGCCGTAGCCCTTTACGCTGTCCGTTCAAGTCAGTTGAAAGCTGGCGACAAAGCTGTCGTATTCGGTGCCGGTCCTATCGGCTTGCTTGTCATCGAAGCACTGAAAGCAGCAGGTGCGGCTGAGATTTATGCAGTGGAGCTGTCCCCCGAACGTAAAAACAAAGCAGCTGAGCTGGGAGCTATTGTCATCGATCCAAAAGAATACGACGTAGTTCAGGAAATTCACAACCGAACAAATGGCGGCGCAGATATCGCCTTTGAAGTCACAGGCGTGCCTCCTGTCCTCACGCAAGCCATCGAATCTACCAAAATCGCTGGACAAATCATGATCGTCAGCATCTTCGAAAGAGAAGCGTCAATCAAACCGAACCACATCGTCATGAAAGAGCGCAACATGACAGGCATCATCGGCTACCGCGACGTTTTCCCTGCTGTCATCAGCCTGATGGAAAAGGGCTTCTTCCCGGCAGACAAGCTGGTCACCCAGCGCATCAAGCTCGACGACATCGTGGAGCATGGCTTTGAAGCACTGCTAAAAGAGAAAAACCAGGTGAAAATTCTCGTTAGCCCGAGAGCATAAGCGAAAACGATTCCATAAATATTGTGCTGTTTCCTTCCACAGAAGGAAATACGCCATTCCGCTACAAAAAAACGGAGAGAAAGCAGGGTTACTTCCTGTTTTCCACTCCGTTTTTTCTCGTTACCCTCTTCGATTTTTAACCTTGGGGTACCACCAACAAAACGCGGATTTCGTACGTTATCAAGACCTAAATTATATAAAGTGATAAAAAATAAAGGATGTTACATATTAGTCATGTATAATATGTGACATCCTTTTACTTGTTGTTAAACAAACGCGCGCCCGATTGTTGAAGATCGTTATTGAACTAATGCCCCCGTTAGCTGAACAAGATAATTATATAAAGTACTGTTAACTTTTTTAATGAAAATCTCGGAACTGTAATATTTGATTTACTTCACCAATTTGTGGGTTCTACCATTCTTCTCTATCATGATTTTCCATATAAAATTGTTCAACAACACTGACAATCATAGTTAGCTAATTATTTATACAACAATAAAGAAATTCCATCCTATTAATAATGCAAATAATAAAGTTAACAAAGTAATTGTAAGAAAATAAAATACTTTACGTTTTTTAGAACTTACTATTTTTCTCATATATTTGATAGAGAAGAAGGCTGCAATAACTGTACATACGAGTAAAGGATAATTCAGTAAAAGATGAGGTTTGACCTCCGCAAAGGTACGGAATTTATTCATCATAATTCTAGTAATACATATTAGATTGTTTAAAACAGTTATTGTACCACATAATATTAACATTGAATAGTAGAAATTAATTCTTTTATCTTCTAATTCTAATTGTTTCTTTCTATTTTTAAATTTAAGAATGAATAAAATCATTGGTGCAATTAAGAAATACAGAGTTGTACTTAATAATACTAAAACACTAGCAATTAAAACTGGGATTGTTCTATCAGGTGGTAGTTCAGATAAATCCATACCATGTCCTACAATTATCTGTTTCACTTTGCCTTCTTCCATTTTGAATTGTAAAATGGGATACGCATTTCTAAAAACAGGGAAATTTTCTTTAACAAGTTCATAATAATATGGTTTCGTCTGTACATAAGTACCTTTATATTGCCCTAAACTCATTGTGATTTCATTTTTGTTCGTTGCACTAACAGTATATAAATTTTGATAATTTGCAAATTCTAAAAAATTCCCCTCTTGCCGTTGAAATGGAACATATTTTCCATCTACTTCATTTGAAGAAGGTAGTTTTAGATAAGGAACTTTACTCTCTGTATGCTTTTTACCAATTAACAATTCTTGTACTCCAAATAGAATGTCCATTTCAGCACTTGCATTTGTAAGGATTACAATTCCAAATCTTTCTTCAGGTACTATCGCAAATTGACTTGAAAATGTTGCAGTATTACCTCCATGACCAATAGTACGGTATTCTCCCACATATTCAAAAAAACCATGTGCCGTTCCAACCATTTCTCCATCTAAACTGTAACTTGGTGAAAACATAGTTTCTAATGTGTCTGAATTATCAAATAGTGGTGACTTTTGACCTTTTTCTGGAGTTATTGCAATTGCATATTTTGCCAAATCTTCTACCGTACCGTTTATAGAACCTGCTGGATAATGAGAAACATATGACCAATTACCAAGTATGAAACCTCCTTCTGGATTTGGTAAATATCCCTTTGCTTTTGTTTCTAAAAGTTTTTTATTATCATCAAATGTTGTATTTCCCGTTGTATTATTCATCTCAAGTACATTAAATAAATGTTCCCGTTCATAATCATGAAATGGCTGTTTACTTATACATTCCACTACATAACCAGCAAGAGATGCTCCATAGTTACTATACGAACTAGCTGTTCCCACTTTATAATACTGTTTAGATTTATCAAGTAGTAATGCTTCTTCAAGAGGGAATAATCCATCCTTTGAAAAAGCAATTGTATTAAAGGCGTAGTCTCCAAATCCAGCAGCATGATTCATAAGATCTCTCATTGTAACAGTTTGTTGGAAATTAAGTTTTTTTGCAAAGTCAGAAGGTAGATATGTTTTAATATCCTCATCTAAATCAAGTTTACCTTGTTCAACTAATTGCATTGCAGATGTCCAAGTGAATAATTTACTTATGGATCCCCATTCAAAAACTGTCTTTGATGGATCAACTGAAATTTGCTTTTCAACATCCGCATATCCATAGCCTTTTGAGAGAATAATTTGACCATCTTTCACAACTGCAATTGCAGCCCCTGGTGTTGTTTTGTCTAAATACTTCGATACATATTGATCTATCTTTTCTTCCATCTCATTCAATGGAATACCCGAAGGTGTTTCCCCGTTAATTTTCTTTAATTCCGCTGCAAAACTAAGTTTTGTACTTAGTCCAAAAACAGTCAAAAACATAATAATACTAACTGTTAATATCAATCCTATTCTTTTTATCATTTTCGTATCCCCTCTCATAAAAGTATTAGTCTTAGATTAACGCCCTTAGAGAAAAGCTATAAAATCAATATCTTTAAGAGCATTTAACTCTGCATAACCAAACTTTATTATCGTTATCGATAATGATAAAGTAAGAGTTGAATGATTGCAATAATTATTCTCATTATTTATAATAGGAATGAAAAATCGGATGAATAAGAGGGGATATTATGGTCAATAAAGTTGATGTTTTAATGCATCCCGTTAGAATGAAAATTTGCCAATCATTAATGAGAAATAAAGAAAATGGATTAACACCTTTAGAAATGGTCAAAATCATTAAAGATGTACCTCAAGCAACTCTATATAGACAGTTACAAATTATGATGGATTCTGGAATTATTCACGTTATTAAAGAAAAAAAAGTGAAATCAGTTTCTGAAAAATATTATGCTTTAAAAGAAGATGAGGCTAGAATCGATGCGGAGGAATGGAAAAAAGCATCGCAACAGCAGAAACTTGATTATGTTACTTACTACCAATTATCTCTTTTGTATCAATATCAAAGTTATCTTAAAAAATTAGAAGAGCAAAACAATTCAGAGGATAGTGCTACTTTTTCTTTAGCCGCGTTAACGTTAGATGATGAAAAATTCAAGCAATTCCAAAATGAATTAAACGAATTAATTATTAAGTACTACCATAATACAAGTGAAAATAATGCAGAAGATACTCCAGTTCGAACAGTTGCTATTACAATTATTCCAGATGCTTAAGAGACAATAATGCCTCTTAAGCATCTAGCATTGCACCTTAGTATTCTACGTTCTTCTTCAGCTAACCTGCCCCGTTACTTTAAGTACAAAACTTCACAATCTCTTCTAAAATCTAACATAAATATCCAATTTTCATTAAAGTGTTATTCAATTAAATGGCCCTTTAGCTGAATAAGGAGGGAACGATGTTCCCTTAGATTTTTTTATAAACCTCTGCATAAGCAAATTTTAACTGCTCACGTAGTTCTTTATTTTCTTCATCCAATTTCTTAATTTTACGTTTTAAAGATACTATAATTGCATCTTTATTATTCTCATCCATCTCACGTTTTATCTGCTTTGGAGTTGAAACTTGGGCTTGCTGCTCTCGTAACGATTCAATTCGTTCTCGTATTTCTGGTACTCCACCTTGCTGTCTGGTTGGAGCCAGCGCGATCTCGCGAATGTTTTCTTGCCCGCAATCGAGCTGATATTTATAATCGTACCCGTCTTCCGCTCGTATGCTTCAAAATGGCTTCGATGACGATATCCCAATCCCCACGTGGAAGCTCATGCCCTGTCCCTTCCAACGTGAGCAAGACTGCTCCCGGAATGTTGTTCGCAAGATGTAAGGCATGCGCGAAAGGGATGAGTAAGTCTTCTGTACCGTGAATCACGAGAGCTGGCACAGCGATTTCAGCTGTCCGCAACAGGTACGGTTCACTGGCCGTCACAAAGGCGTGGTTGTTCTTACTCGCATAATGGTTGCTTCTGGCGATATCGATTTGGGCCAATTCACGAACGCGCGCCTCGTCAAAAGGATGCTTGGAACCGATCAAAACTTTCGAACTCGCCACTGCAGCTGCTAAAACCTCGTGTTCATCCTCCCAATTGATCTCACCCATATTGCTGAAAAACTCCATCAGCTTCTCATCGATTGGTGGTAGGTCAGGGGCAAAATTCGACGTTGCATGCAAGATGATCGTGCGAACTCTTTCGGGATGTCGCAATGCAATGATTTGCGTCAACATTCCGCCCATGGACATACCAACGATGTGCGCCTGCTGTACACCAAATGCATCTAGGACGTGAACAGCGTCATCCGCCATATCTTCAAATGTATAGCCTGGTTGCCCAACCTCGTAGGTCGTGGAGCGTCCGACATCCCGATTATCAAAACGAATAACAAAGCGTCCAGCCTCGGCTATTCGCTGACAAAATTCTTCCTCCCACCAAAGCATGGACATCTGGGCTCCCATAATCAGCAAAATCGCCGGATCTGTGGGCTTCCCAAAGCTTTCCGCACATATTTCTACACCGTTCACTTTTAAAATCTGTTCTGCCATTGTATGTTTTCCTCCTCAACGAATGGAAATAAAAAAACACAGGCTAGACTGCCTGTGCTTACGTCATCGAAAAAGGAAGAAGAAACGAAAACCATAAAATCAGATACCAAAATCTGATTTTACAAAGATCGGTTCCATTCTCTTCGCAGATCATGCAAATAGAGGCGGTCATCACGCTTGCCTTCCTCACTCCATTTGCCCATGATTCAATTGGGTTACCGTAGCGGCAATCCATTTTTCGATTCGTATGCACACAACATAGCCTTTTCACGCTATTTCATTGATTGTGTTGTGCGAATAAAGTATCGAAAAATTAATTTGCCACACGTACCCCTCCGTGCCTGATAAGTTGTGACCATCCTACCACATGCTTTTTCTTCTGTCAACGATTGGCAGTTTCAACGGTTGTTCGTATCCCTGGCTCCGCAAAAATCGTTTCAACATCTCGGGTAAGCCGCAACTCAACCACTTGATCACATGCCAGCTTGGAAAGAATCTGGTCATGCGTGATCATGACGACCGTTTTGCCTGCTTCAGCCAGCTGTTTCACCCATGCGGCCACCTTCAGCACTCCATCGCCGTCAAGTCCGCTTGTCGGTTCATCCAGCACAATCAGTTCTGCGTCAGAGCAATAAGCGGCTGCCATCGTGACCCGCTGCTTCTCTCCACCGGATAATGACGCCGGATGCCGATCGCGAAGCTCGCGCAAACCGAAAGCATCCATCGCTTCATACGCCTTTTCGCGGAGCTCTTCATTCAAGGTTTTTCCCAACACGATTTCGTTTCCGACACTGTCTGCGTAGAGCTGGTAGTCCGCATCCTGCATCACCAAATAGCTGACAGCTCGTCTTTTGCTAGCGGACAGTGAACGACCTTGGCTGACAATCGTTCCTTTTCGCTCACGAAGAAGACCACATAAAATTTTGCATAGCGTCGTCTTGCCCGTACCGTTTTCTCCAGTCAACGCTGTTACGCTCCCCTGTGGAAGCGAGATGTCGATATCGGTGATTCCGTCGTTTTTCTTTTTATAAAAATAGCTAAGCCCTCTACCCTCCACCATGAATTCGGACATTTCTGGCTGCTCACGTTTCTTCGCTGTCTCGGGAAGCGTCATGTCAGGATGGCGCAGACCATACATGCGCACGTCATCATGAGACAACTGGCAGAACTCGTCCTTCGTCCACGTACGTGCGATTTTGCCATTTTCCATGCAGACAAACAAATCGACAACGGGTAGAAAAGGAACGAGCCGATGCTCGCTGATGAGCAAGGTGGTACCGTTTTGCTTGAGCTTGCTTACGATTTCAATCAGGTTTTGCGTAGAGGAAGCGTCCAGATTCGCAGTAGGCTCATCCAGCAAGAGAAGTGGCGGTGTCAAAACGGATGCAGCCGCTATAGCCACCCGTTGCTTTTGCCCGCTGGACAGCTTATGTAAAGAGCTATCGAGCAAGTGGGAAATCCCGAGCTGGCTCGCCTGCCTATCCATCCGGCTTCGAATCTCGTCTGGTGCCATCCCGATGTTTTCTGCGGAAAACGCCAGCTCATCCCGGACGGTTTCCATAAAAAATTGGCTGCGGGGGTCTTGAAATACGACGCCCATTAGCCGGGTACGTTCCTCGGGCAGCATGCTCGCAGGACTTTTGCCGCCAACGCTTACCTCACCCGTGAGACGTCCGGCATAAAAATTCGGTGCGAGACCATTGACCAGCCTCATAATCGTACTCTTGCCGCAGCCAGACCGCCCACATAGTACGACACACTGTCCAGCTTTTACAGATAGGCTGATCTTTTTCACGCCGGTCTCCGTGTCATGTCCCCCATCTTCCTGACCATAATGAAACGTAACATCGTTTAGCTCGATCACGAAATCATCCCTCCCGTCCAGTAAATTACCGAGCCTATCAGCGCATACACCCCGACGACGATGCCATCCGTGATCTTGAAGCCAACCGGGTAGATAGAGGTCCGCGCATTTGTGCACTCGATACCGCGGAGCTCAGCAGACGATGCCAGCTCTGACGACAGCTTCAGGCAACGGACGACCAACGGCATAAAAAAACATTCGTAGGCCATGGCCGGATGCTTTAGTACGCTGTACCAATGTGGAAAAATCCCTCTGGCGCGGATACCGTCACGAATCGCTTTCATTTCCAAAATGACTACGGGGAAAAAACGGATCAAAATGCAAATCATCACCAAAATCGTTTTGGGGACTGACATCTTCTCAAACGCACTCATGATACTGCCAGGTGGCGTATAGATCAGAACCGTGCCGATCATGATGACAGGCATCATCCTCACCATCGTGTAGACAATAAGCTTCATCGTTCCTAATGCCAACACATTCGGCATGAAAAACACAAAAGCCATGCACACGCAATAGAACACGACCAGCTGAAACGCCTTTCTGGACAGGTGATTCCATACCAAGTACACTACACTTAGTGCCACCAGTAAGTGCACCTGTATATCATCACGAACGGACATGGCCAAGATACTCGCTATTACCAGCACCAACAGATGCGTTCTGGGTCCAAGACGTCTCGTACGCGCTGTTTCTTTTTCATAAGCTTTTTCCTTCATCCGACAAACACCCCTACAACCGAGATCACACACAACCTTATAAAGGGGACATGGAACATTGCTGAAGTCCTCCTTACAAATCGTAATGATAATGATGATCATAATCTCTAGCAATACGACAGGTAGACATACGTCTTTTCGAAGTATGTTTTCGTCCGATCACGGCATGGGTGGTGACTATAATGAAAGATATTTTGACGGAACTGCATACGCCGTGTTTAATGCAATGCGGCTTTTATCGTGACGACGACCACGGTCCATACAATCACGAGGGTGTTTGCTTTTCTGTTTTGCCAGAGAAAGGGCAGGGGCGCTACTGGACTTATACCCGTGACAACCTGTTTTCGATTTCGATCCAAGATTTCGTCTTTTACGAGGATTTGTTTCTGGAGTTCCAGCAACCCAAGTACCTGAGCTTCAATTATTACGATTCCGTCTCTGGTGAAGAATTCAACCCATACAAACGATTGTCATGCGGCTGCATCCGCGTCCATATCGGCTATAACAATTTGTATCGGGCCAGTTATCGCAAAAACATTCCCATTCGCTCGACGGCTATTGAAATCATGCCGGAGTATTACGAGGATTATTTGAAAAGCAAATATCCAGTAGAGTATAAGGATCTGCGCTCGTCCTTTATTACGGTAGATGGGATGACGAATTTCGCGGAGCTTGTTTTCGTGCTCCGACAGATACGGAATTTTCGGGGAACGGGAATTGCCGCAAAGCTGTACTACGAGGGAAAAGTCGCAGAAGCAGTATCACTGATCGTGGAGAAAGCCAAAGCACACAAAAAAACGCATCCAACCAAAAGCATATCCCAACAGGACTTGGACGGCCTGACAGCTGTTACCGCCTACATTGACGATCACTTCGCATCCGAAATACACTTGGAGCACCTCGCCCGGATCGCCTGCATGGGACTCACCAAGCTGAAATACACCTTTAAGCAAGCGAACCAATGCACCATCACCGCATATATCCAAAACAAACGAATGAATCACGCCGAGCAACTGCTTACGAGCACCGATTTACACATTAATCAGATTGCGTATATCGTGGGCTACCATAACTCCAGTCGCTTCTCCCAGCTGTTTCGTAAAAGCACCGGGTTGTTGCCCAACGAATACCGGAGACTCACGGTTATAACCAAATAGCATTATGGAAAAAGCTGTAGCCGATGATGTGGCTACAGCTTTGCACTAAATAAACAGTTTTCGCACTCGCTCATCCCGCAGCCACAATCCGCCCCACATCAAAATCGCGAGGTAGACAGCAAACAGCGTATGGGAAAAGAGTGGCGCGTCTACACGGATCTGGGTAGCGATGACCCCACCGAAAAATCCAGTTAACAGAAGTGCACCCAAAACTGCTGTCCGTGGTATCGCATACAACACCGTTGATACAAGGGCGAGAATTCCAATCAAGCCAATATGATGCTCCGCATAGCCGAGTACGAGAGTTCCCTCTACGACAGGAGCAGGCTGGATGAGTTTGAATACGCCGTCAAAAAGCATAAAAAGAATGACAAGTCCGCTCATAATCCGTGCAATCCACAGTCGTGTTTTTGAAATTTGACTCCGCATGGGGGTCCCACCTTTCATTTTTTTCCTAAGCAGATCGTAGCACAATCAAAGCGGCGACATTTCTTCTGTATTGCTCTTTTGAGGATCTCCTCATCAGCTCAATAAAAAAGATGACCCCTGCTGAAATTCAGAAGTCATCGTTAAGTATAAGGAACAATTTTATTTCTTCTGTCCCTAAAATTTTATAAAGGTAATCGTAAATTTTGTATAGCTACTTCTCTCACTCTCCACTTTAATCAAGGCATGATGTGCTTCGATAATGGCTTTGACCAGCGCCAATCCAATCCCTGACGAGTCATGCTTCTTTGAACCTCTTGCTTTGTAAAATCGATCGAAAATATGCGGCAATTCCTCAGTTGCAATTCCTTCCCCAAAGTCTTGAATCACCAATTCTGTAAAGATCGGCGTATCTTTGACTTGAATCATGATTTTACTATCGGGTTTGGAATGCTCGATCGCATTCTTCAGCAGGTTTAACAAAGCTTCCTGCATCCATAGTTTATCGTGAACAACGATTATTTCCTCCGGGGCATCCCAGTCAATCGACATATGCTTATCACTGATCATGCTCGCCAAACGATCCAATACTTCCTCGATGGTCTCCACCAAATTTGCTGGTTCTTTATCAAATGATATGGCTCTGGCGTCGATTTTCGCTACCTTTAGCAAATTTTGAATCAAGACATTCATTCTGGAGATTTGAACTTCATTGTTCTGCAGTAGTTGAATTTGCTGCTGCCTGGGCAACTCTGCATTCAACATCATTTCATTGTAGATGGATATTGTGGAAAGAGGCGTTTTTAATTGATGGGAGATATCTTGCAGCATTTGTCCTAAAAACTCTTTCTCTTCCAGTAGATCCTGCATGCTTTTTCTAATAATATCTTTCATAGAACGAAAGGAAGCCGCTAGTTTGGCGAGATCCCCTTCTTTATTTTCATTGATGACAACCGAGTAATCCCCATCGATTATTTTTTTGGCTGCGGAAGTAAGTTGTCTAATTTTATGGAAGACCCTCTTATGCTGCATATAACTTGCCCCAAACAGCATCAATCCGAAACAAAGCAATCCCCAAATAATAAATTGATTATGGCTGAAAATATGTTGATTTAAAAGCGGAAAAAGCTCTGTTTCCAAATCTTCATATAATCCGTACTGCCTAAATATCTCTCTTCCTTTTTCCTGATACTCACTTGAATCAGAAGAGTGCATCGTTAAGACTTTCATAATTTCTGCTTCATTCTCGGGATTTAGTTCAACCAATCTAGCAGTAATTTCACCCCAGCTTGAAATGTAATCGCGTTTCAAATCATCATAAAACATTTGATGTGCAATAAACTGGTAAATGGTAAATAGAGATAACAGAACAGCCAGTATCGTTATATACCCTTTCCATTCGGTATTCTTCATCATCTTACTCTCTGTTCACATCCTTATTCCACCGATAACCCAATCCTCTTTGGGTGACGATAAACTGTGGATTCTTGGGGTCATCTTCAACCTTGTCTCTTAAACGCTTAATGTATACAGATAACGTGTTTTCATCAAAAAAAGCATCTTCTCCTTCCGATACTTTCATGAGGATCTCATCTCTTTTTAGAGCTTTATGAGGGTTCATCATGAAAGTTAGCAGAAGCTTATATTCTAGATTCGTTAATGGAATATTTTCATGATTTTTATAAGCCTTGATTAGGTTCGTATCGATTTTTACATTCTCAGACGCTAAGATCATGGGAGAAGTTTCCGACCGCCTTTGTTTGCGCATTTGCACTTTCACTCTGGACATGAGTTCCTTGACTCGAAAAGGTTTCGTTATATAATCGTCCCCACCAATATCCAGACCCATTACCACATTTGCTTCTTCATCCAGCGCGGTTAAGAAAATAATAACCGCTGACTCTTTTTGTTTTTTGAAATGCAGACATAAATCATAGCCGTTTCCATCTGGAAGGCCAATATCGAGGATAGTCAAATCAAAAGTATGATGATCAAACTCGTGTATCGCTTCTTTTACGCTAGAGGCTCTGACCACCTCATAACCTTCATTCTTCAATGAAAATTCGATGGCTAGACCGAGAGCTTCATCATCTTCAACAAGCAAAATTTTATTCAAGAAGTCCCCTCCTTTTGACCAATCCGAATAGCCCGACTATCAAATAGCCAGGCCTTTTTCTGTGAAAAACGTCTCAACGCTTTTCATAAAAAGTGGGTGTGACCGCTTGCGGTCAGCAAAACAGTCATGACCGTTTTTTATTATTGTTCCCTGATAATATCGATAATATTATCTTTTTGAATTTTTCTCAGTGGGATTAGAACCGCTAAAAAACTGATGAACAAAGCGGAAACAAATGTAATGATACAAGCTTCATAGGGGATCATCCATTCGATCCTCACGATACCAGAAACAGCCAAATAGATAATATAAGAAAGTATACAGCCGAAAAAGATCCCTTGCAAACTACCCGAAAAACCGTAAATCAGCGCTTCATAGATGATCATTTTTTTCAAATCCCTTTGTGACATGCCTATGGATTTTAACGCAGCCAATTCTTTTCGCCTGATGATAATGCTGATCGTAATCGTATTGAGGATATTGAGACTGCCAATCAAAGAAATGACCGCAATAAAACTATAGACCAGCACTTTTATTACCAGCTCTGAATCCCTCTTTACTTTATTCTCATCCATGTGATTCGCAATGGTACTGGAGTATTTGATTCCGACAGTCTGCTTGATGTCAGCAACAGTAGCAGAAGACTGAGTCGTATCCTTCAAATTGATTTCAAAACGGTAGTCCTGTTCCTTCACTTCGGATATATTTTCAAGCGACTTCAATCGCTCCAAAATTTGCTTTCTTTCTAAGGAAGAATCATCTTTATCCTGTTCCAGATAGATGGTCAGATCCGATGTAGCGGATAAATCTTTCACATATTTGGATGCAAAGGCGATATCCATCAAAGACGAGAAAGTAATAAACAATACGCTGGATATAATGATGGATAGAATCGTAATGGTATACCGATTTTTATTTCTTTTGACATTTTTCAAGGCCAGGCTCAAAGGAAAAGAGAACGGCTTTTTCAACACGTTTTTGTTATGTTTTTTGATCGCCTCTTTCTTAATAGATAACCTGCTGCTGATTGCCAGCAATGGGGATATTCTGCCAGCAAAAAAAGCCGGGTAATAACTGGACCCTAATACGGCCGTCAGGGTAATGATCGAACTGATGAATAAAATCTGCCAATCGATATGAAAAAAAGAAACACCTGCACCATCTTCTAAAAGGATCGAGAAAATGAATTGGAGAGCAGCAACCGCTAATATGCTGCATACTAGCCCAATCGGTATGGCGATGACAGCCATCACAGCTGCTTCTCTCATCACGATTTGTCTAATTTGCTTTCGTGTAGCACCGATGCTTCGGAGCAAGCCGAATTGCTTCATCCGCTCTACAACGCTGATTTGAAAAGCATTGTAAATCACAACAACCGTCGCGATCACAACAATACTGACGACGATGACGAGCATGGCGAAAATCGATTGGTTCGATCCCGGTTTCAAAACTTTGATCAATTCGTCATTGATCACAATATTCTCGTCTTCCGTAAGTGATTTTATTTCCTCTACAACCTCTTGAAAGTCCGCTTTCTCGTTTATTTCAAGTAAAATCCTGCCTTCGCCAATAGCAAAATCATGTTTATAGGTTAAGAAACGGCCCACTTTATTTTTCTGAGTGAACGCGCGATTATCCAGCAAACCAACCAGTTGATAGGTTTTACCATCCAATTCAAATGAATCGCCGATCTGAAGACCATTTTTTATAGAAGGAAGCGCCCATGAATCAACAGCTGCTTCCTGATCATTGGTTGGTAATTTACCATCAGCGAGGCTGTACGTTAAAAACTCCAAGGCACGATGATCGGCGAAATTCATTTGCACCGAAACTTCTCCAACTGGAACACTGTTGCCTTGAGACATCACACCAAACGATTCAATCTGGGGATTATATTTGATTTTATTTAATAACGCATTATCGTAATTGGAAATACCGACATGAAAAGAATGCCCGTTTATCTTTTTAATGTTCTCAATTTGGGAGATTTGTGATCCTTTCATAAAAAGGCCGATCGTGGAAATTAACGCTACAGAGAGTATGATTCCGACCAAGGTCAAAATGGTTCGTTTTATATTCCCTTTTAAATACTTGCTGCTTAATTGTTTATAACTGCTGATCAAAATCATTCACCCCCAGTCTTTTGGCTAATTCGCAGCAAGCCGTTGATCTGAAATGATCGCACCGTCTTCTATCGTAATAACACGGTCAGAAGCCGATGCAATAGTAAGATCGTGCGTAATCAATACGATGGTTTGATTGTATTTTTTTGCAGTCAATCTTAATAAATCCATGACTTCCTTCGTATTTCGCGTATCCAAATTACCTGTGGGTTCATCCGCCAGAATCAAATGCGGCCGATTAATTAAGGCCCTGCCGATGGAAACTCGTTGCTGTTGGCCGCCCGATAGTTCGGAAGGCAAGTGGTCTTTTCGTTCATGGAGCCCCAGGATTTCAATAATTTCATCCAAATACGTCATATCGATCGGTTCGTCGTCCAATAACATGGGCAACGCAATATTTTCCTGGACATTCAATACGGGAATCAAATTAAAGAACTGAAAAATAAACCCGACTTTTCTTCTTCTGAATATCGAAAGCTCATCATCTGTATAATCATAAAGATTATGGTCCCCAATAAATACTTGCCCTGAACTTGGCCGATCCAACCCTCCTAAAATATGCAGCAGTGTACTTTTTCCAGAGCCGGAAACACCTACGATTGAGACAAACTCTCCTTGCTGAATAGAAAGGTCAATCCCTTTTAACGCATCTACCCTGTTGTTGCCTTCCCCATAACTTTTTACTACATTTTCCATCCGTACAACTTCCATACAGCTCATCCTCTCATCACTCAAACTCAATCTTGTACATCTACAAAATTTACTTTGTCTGCGCTATCTGCATAAACGTTCCCGATTTCCTGTAAGACCTGGTTCACGTTATCTTTATTCTTATAATCGAAGCCGCCATTTCCAAACTGGATCAAGGAGAGCGTTGACTCTGCTTCAGTTAATTGGTTGTAAGTTTTGTCGTCAACAATAACAAGATCCGCTTGTGGTATATACCCGATCCACATTTGATGGTTCACATACGCTACAGGTACCATCTGACCGTTCAAATCGATTTGGTTATTCTTCATGTCTGCATCACTTAAAGAGTAAAACAGATTTTGACCATTCGATAATTCTTTGATGCTGGTAACAGGGTCTGTAATAATAGACGTGCTTTTTGGATCTTGTCTGGCTCTGAGAATCCCCTTCTTGACGAATTGCTCAGCTGTGGATCGATTCACAACCGAATACTTAATATCTCGGCTATCAAATTCTTGACCCGTTTCCTTCTGATCTTGCTCTGTCAATTTCGTGATTTTTGTTGTTGTAACCAATTTCAGTTTGTAGTCGCTTGTTTGTTTGGTGTTATCTTTATACAACTCTTTGACCTTATTCGTATCTTTCTCTGTGCCGATAACGAGAACTCCATTGACCGATTGCGATGGACCTTCTACATATCGTTTTACGCCAAACCCTATGCCTACAAAAAGAGCGATAACCAACACGAAACCTATTATTTTTTTCATCTGAACATCTCCTTGAAAATGATTTATGTCTGGATTATAGACGAGACTCTCATGCAAATGAATGACTCCTATCTAACGATTTCGCCCTCTCTCTTACATTTTAGTAAGAAATCAAATGAAAAGGCTGTCCCTCAGTCATTGTTCATGACTTTTGGGACAGCCTCTTTACATTCGTCTCAAAGATTAAACAGGAAGCGTCACTCTGTAACCTGGTTGGTTCTTAGGATGGTTTTGATTCACGAACACACCACGGTCATTTTTCAACACGATTACTTCAAAGAATGGACGGAAACGATCTTCCGAAATACCAAATGCAGTCAAGAACTTGCCAAACAGCTCTTGCTCTTCACGCTCAGGTTGGCCATCTGCCAGGGAGGAATCGATCAGGTTAACCAGGATGCACATTTTTTGAGCATCTGTGAGCAATGGAGTTACTTCGCCCAGGAATTTCTCGATAGAGTTATTGCGTGTATATTTCATTGCGTTTTCGAGCAACTGTCTGTTATTAGCACCTACACCAATCACGCCGTTGCTTTCTTCACCGCCTAATACAGCGAGCAATTGACCGATTTCCTCGTGGTCCATTTCTCCATCCGATTTCATCATGTAAAGCAAGGAGCATGCGAATCCAAAATGAGGGGTCATTTCTTCCCCTTTGTCTGTCTTAAACATATCAAACAAGCCCACGCAAAATACCTCCTATGTATGCCTAGATAGTATAATTTTACTATCCGCTGGATAATGTTAGCAACACTTGTCTGGGTAAGCAATTTTTCTGGAAAACAAGGAAAGGAAGTGCCAGCCTGCGCCGACACTTCCTTTTCTCGCTCTTATTTCAATTGTTGCACGTCATAGCCTTTTGCCCTCAAGTGATCGATAACCATGCCTTTCATCGAGAAGTGGGCAGCACCGACCACGACAAAAGAAGTCGTTTCCCCTTTTTTCTCCAACACTTCTGCGAGTTTAATAGCCATGTTTTTGTCTCGCTCACCGAGCAGACGCTGATTCACTTCGCCTTCACCGAAATCGCCATGCGTCGTCATGATCTGGGTAAATCCATTCAGATCGCCTTCTACCCATTCTGTCTGCATGTCTTTTAAGAGTTTTGTGCTTTCTTCCAGCCCTTTTTCGGCCATAACACTATCTAACATGATGTTCAATTCTTTCTCCTGCTGCTCTGCAGGAACACCTGACAGCAAGTCCGCTTGCAGCTTAATACCTTCCAGCTCGTTGATCGGCTTCTCATCCAGCATCGCCTTCGTCAGGAAGTACCTGTCGATGCCGGATAGCATTGCGAACTGAACATCCGTTTCGCCGTCCACGTAGCCAAGCGTTGGCACAGACAAGGAAACAGCAAACGGCTTGTAGGCGTCAAAAGAATTGGCTGGCAGTTGCAGCTTTGCAAGCAATTTTTGCACCTTTTGATACGTCTCAGCGGATACATGATCCTTCAGTGTCGTGCCATCGGTGTATACCATTTTTTGTGTCATATAATCAGTGTCACCGTTGATAATATCGGCTTCCACCCACAGTTCATCCGACTCTTCATACGCTTCCCGAATGTCTTTTTGCATCGGGTACATATCTGCGATCCCCATGTGAATCGAGCCAAGCAAGTACATGGTGTTTTTGCCGTTGGTCACTTTCCACATGAGACCTTCGGCACCGCCGCCTACCGTATCGTATGCGAACTCGACCAGTCGGCTGGCCATCACCGTTGCTTGTTCAACCGTGCTTGGCTGATTCAGCTCGAGACCAGCGCTTGTCCCTTTGACCAAGCCTTTTTTCTTCATGTAGTCAATCGGGTTATCCCCGGTCATTTCGAATGCTGCTGGCAGTTCGTAGTTCGCCATGAGTTTGTATAAAGAAGTAATGACTGCTTCTCTCGTAATGACCTTATCAGTCGGAAAGGATAAGGAAGCGTTCTTTTTCTTCAGTCCCAGAAGATCCAGCTTTTTCGCTGTCCCCTCCATCAAGGTAATAAATTTGTCAGCAGGAATTGATTGCTGAAAAGAACTCTCTTGATACCACTCCAACGGAAAAATTCCGTATTTCTCCCCTTCGTTCAGCGTTGTTACCGACCAAGGGCTGATTGGGAGAGCTGCGGGCGTCTGCCCGTGGACTGGAAGCACATACCCTAGCAAAAGCGCCAAACTGAGTGCACCTGTACCCGCCAAGCGAGTCAGCTTGCTCCAGCGTTTGTTTAGTTTCATGAAACTTTCTCCTCTCGATTCTAAGCTGAATGATTTTATGCCATTCTATCTTAGTGGTAGATTATACCACAATTTTCTGGAAGAGATAACCGAATGATAGAAAAGAATAGAAATGCGACCATTTTCACTATACATAAAAAGCATCGACATTGATCGTCGACGCTTTCGCAATGAATCCGCAAGTTATCGATTCGGTTTGGTCAAATACAGACGCATTGTTAGCGGAGCAAATATGACAATGAACAGAGATCGACAAAAAGGACTATTTTTGTTTGCTCTTAGCACCCCATACAGGGGATTCAGAGCAAAGTGCCTTATATCCCCATAGCTAAAAAGCAAGGGGTTTTACGGCACGAGTGATAATGCACGAATCCTGACATCATGTGTGTCAGGATTATAAAAAACTCACCCTCTTATTTTACAGGAGGGTGAGTCCTTTTTTGAAATCGTTATTGAACGGATGCTTCTTCAATTTCTTTATACGCCCAATGACCAGGTGCAACATCCGGCCATCTTTGCGGGCCGGCTTGGTTCTGCGGCACGCGATTCAGCACACGATTGAGAATAGTTACAGCTTCGGCACGAGTCAGCGCTTTCTCTGGCTGGAAGGTGCCGTCGGGATAACCTGTCATGTAGCCTTTGGCAACAACCGCTGCAATGATTGGAGATGACCAGTGATCTCCCCTCACATCAAAAAAGGCAGTGCCCCCTCCCGCACCTTGCAAGGCCTTGTACTTAAAGATGACCGCGGCTATTTCCGCTCGGGTAATGTTGGCCGATGGACGGAATGTGCCATCTGGGTAACCGCTCATCATACCCGCTGCACTTGCTTGATGAATCGAATTTACTGCCCAGTAGTTGTCGGCTACATCGAAGAACCTTCCCTTATTCGCAGAAGACTGGCTCACCATTCCAGCGTTCAGTAAAATGGCAGCCATCTCCGCACGTGTCACTGTACGATCCGGTTGAAACGTTCCGTCAGGATAGCCATTCATATAGCCACGTTGACTCTTGCTTTTTATATTGGTTGCAGGGAGAACCACTTTCTTATCTGCAGGGCTACCACCAGTGAAAAAGATGGTTGTCGGCGTGGTATAGGAACCCTTTCTACTGTCTTTATCCCGATCCCGGTCTCTGTCTCGATCATCATCCTCTAGATTTCTCCATGCTTTTCTCAAATCGTACAGAGCGTCATCTACTTCAGACTGCGTAGCATGTGGATCGTCAATGACATCCCACGCTTGTTCAAGCGCATCCTCCAATTTGCGCCAGCTCGATCTGGTGTAGTCGTCTTCATCCAAGTCTTTGTCCTCGATCTCTCTCGCTTTGGCCCTCAGCTCTCTTTTATAGACAGCGTCATCTTGTCTCTTCAAATCTTGTCTCGCTTTGATCAATTTCTCCAGGGCAACATCTACGACAATCTGGCTCGAATGCGGATCATCCAGCACAAAGTAAGCATTCCCTAGTCGATTCTGCAACTCTTTCCAACTATCCCTTGTGTAATCTTTTTCTTGCAGCTTTTCCACTGCAATTTCCTCTACTTTCGTTTGCAGTTTACTCTTGTCGATTGTACCTTCCTGCTTCTTCAGCCCTTCTCTTGCTAGGACTAACACGGACAAGGCACCATCGATTTCTGCTTGGGTGGTGTTTGACTTCGTCAGTACGACTTTTGCAGCATCCAACGCATACACCAGCTTGCTCCAGCTGTCGGGCGTATATTTTTCCTGGATTAAATTCTCGGCGTTAATTTCATTGACTTTTCCTTGTAAGTGACGAAGATCTACAGTGGATTCTACCGCGGCAGGTGTTTCCTCTTCACTTGCTGCTTGGCTTACAGGCACGAATATGGATGCTTGGAAGATCAAGCAAAAGAGGCTAAAGAAAACAAGACTCGTTACTGCTCTTGGAAAACGTCCCAATTCCCATCCTCCGTTCTTTATGATGACCCATCTGATCATCTTTTTCCAATCGTTTACATTATATGATGGAGACCGATCAGAGGATTCATATTTTTAGAGGCCAACAATCAAACAAAAAACCAAGTAGCCAATAGAGCAGCTGCTTGGTTTTTATTTTCTGGTGCTAAGCAGAAATAGGTTTTTCCGGGCGTTTCTTTGTCTGACCGGAGATTGAAAAATTCGTCCACATACGCAGTAGTCGTTCCACTGGGCCATAACGGAACCGCTTTAGATACAATGGGCTTATGAAAAGCTGTCCCACATAAATCACAATCGCTAATCCGCAGCCAGCCAATACCCCGATCCTTCCGAACCATCCGAGTCCATAGCCATAGAAGATCGTCGTACAAATGACGGTTTGCAAAAGGTAATTCGTTAAGGAGAGTTTACCCACGGCTTGAAATCTTGGCAGCCAAGTTGATTTCGTACTTCTGGAAAAGAACCAAACAAAGGTGAAAATGTAACCGATGGCAAGGATGGTCCCCCCCGATATCTCACCGACGCCACTCCACCAAGTTCCCGGCAGATACACATGCAGCACTTTTAACAAAAGTCCCGCTGGCAAGAAGATCAGCATGTTTCGGAGATACGAGGTTCGTTCTTCCTCTGGCTTCTCGAACCACCTGCGCTTCGCAGCATACATCCCAAAAAGGAACATGGGTGCGCTCATAAGCGGCGCCATCAACAATAAAGCAACCATCATGTATTCTGGCAAACCAAGCGGATCTTCACTGCTTCTGTGATGCACGATTTCCTCGTATGTGCCCGTGCCATAGACGGTCATGGTTTTGACGACATAAGCTTCCATACGGGCAGAATCGGTAATACCCGTAGGATCATTCGGATCATCTGGAGCAAGCCCCATTAAGCTGATGAGGCAGAGTAAGACAATCCCCCAAATGAGCAGAGTTTTCGGTTTACGGTTCATGAACAGCAACAGAAAGAAGCCCATCATGCCATAAAACCCCAAGATATCCCCTTCCCACAGGAAGTACGAATGAAGGAGACCAAGTCCGATCAGCATCAAAAATCTGCGGGTAAGGTAGCGTTTTTGCTTCAAACCTTTGGCAGCCAAGCTTTGCTGCATCTTGATCATGCCAAAACCAAACATGAAGGTAAATATCGGCATAAAGCTGCCTTCCACAAATATTTTCACAAGCTTATAAGCTGTCATTTCATAATCGGGGAGGGCGTATAAATCCATTTCTTGGCTTCCCCAAATCCCATACTGGAAAATCAGCATATTCGCCATCAAAATCCCTACTAAACTAAATCCCCGCAAGCCATCGATAATTCGGACGCGGTTCTGTTTTAGCTCCATGACTATCACCTCATGCCTGATTGTATCGAGCTAAGCTTAATGGCTTCTAAAGGGCACCTTATCGTTACCTTAATTTTACATCCCTTTTCTATTGTTTACCCAAACAAAGATAGATGACTTAATTTTGAATAGTATCGTAAACTCGTCCAATCGCTCCCCCATTGTCCAACATAATTTGAGGTATCAAAGTAAACAGGGGGGTGATATTATTGGCACGTATTCTCGATAAAGCAGCCGTTCAGCCACGCCGTAGATTCAACTTGGCAAATTCCTTTACCATCAGACGCTCGCCAGGAAGGTCTCTCCTCGCCACTATCCGAATCAGAATCCCATCTAGGCATTCCCAACCGAATCGTGTTGAATTAGTTGCTACGGTTGGTGTTCGGGGGATTACCGGTATTGCGCAAATCCTCTTCCGTATATTTCGTGATGGTAGAGAGATTTTCAACACCCTCCAAGGTATTGAATCTACTGGTTCTGAACAAAACTATGCTGTCACCTTCCAGGCAATCGATCGAAATGTACGAGCTGGTACCCATATTTACACAGTAACCGCAGAAAATCGAACGGCAAATACCAGAGCTGATGTTGTTGGGCCTGTTACGTTTAGTGGACTCGCAGTAAAAACGAGAACAAGAACCTGAATGCGTTAAAAAGCACCTGAATAAGGTGCTTTTTTTGCATATGCGCTGATTCTTTTTCCGAAAACTAGCAACAATTCTGTCGATCAAACGTACAACTCTTAGAAGATACATAATTTAACAATGTAATCGAGGTGTTAACAAGCATGGAAGCATCAATCTCAATTGTCACCTACCGCCCTGAGCTGGCCGCAGCGGTCGCAGATATGTGGAATGCCAGTCGAGATAGCTGGGGAGGCGGAAATTCGATTACGACAGCGGAACAAATTAGACAAGAAGAAGCAGCCTCTGACGCTATCACCGTCTATCTCGCTATGGAAGGTGAAACGGTCGTTGGTTATTGCAGCCTGGCCGAATATCGGGAAGATACCGGTGCACTCTACATCCCGTTGCTCAATGTACGTCCCGACTATCATGGAAAAAAAGTCGGCCGGATGCTGCTTTCATGCGCACTGGAGAAAACGATTGAGCTGGGCTGGCCGCGACTTGATCTGTATACGTGGGCAGGAAACACGAAGGCTGTTCCGTTGTATAAGAAGTTCGGCTTTTTCTGGGAAGACCGGGACGACGCCACCCATCTGATGAACATGATTCCTTCTGTGCTCCGTACCGAAGCGATCGCTCACTATTTTGAGGAGCTTGACTGGTATCAGGACTCCACGCGGGAGATCGTTGTAGAGCCAGATGGACGCAAGGAAAACGGCTTTGATTACTTCACATACTCCTGGGCAAAAGGAGAAAAGAGCTTACGCGTGGAGTTTGAGCGGCGGGGTCGAGGCCTGCGCCTCATCGAGACGGAGGATTATCTCGTGTCTGCCGAAGCAGAAAAGCTGGAGCTGGTCTTTGGACGGGAGTATCAAATTCACTACCGGATCGTCAACAAATCAGGCAAGCCGTTACAGATTTCGTTAAACGGGCAACCGAGTGACACGATCCGCTTTGATTATCAGCACGAGCTGGCTGTAACAGGTGAAACGACGCTGTCAGCTACCTTTTTTGTCGATCCAATCACAGAAGAGCAAAGCATCTGGCGCACGCATCCGCGTGTTTGTACCCAGCTACTGATCAACGGCAAGGCAGCGCTGTTCGAGGTAGGAATCCTTCCCAAGTTTCCTGCTACCCTTTCCTTGCATGTACCTGGCCTCTCCTATCCGGGACAGACAAAACTGTTTTATTTGGACGTGGAAAACAACTTTGCGGAAGAAGCGGAATTTTCATTCAAGCTGCCCGCTTGCTCATTTTTCAGCTTACAAGAGCACCTTCACATACTGAAACTGTCCGGCAAAGAGCGCATTTCGCTTCCACTTAACGCTGACCTGTATGAACACGGCTTTTACGAAGCCAACGTACAGGTGGAGGCAAAGCTCGCAGATGGCAGATCGGTTTCTTTTGCCAAAAAAATCGGAGCTGCCTTTACGGGACTTGGTGCGATGGTGTCGGGAGAAACGGAACAGGCTTGGCAAGTTCACCATGGCCGCCATACGCTCTACTTGAACAAAGAAGATAATGAGATGACCGTTGTCGGCGGGACAGGTGGGGCGCCAACCAACTTCCTCTATCCCAAGCTCGGCAAACCGTTTTCTAGCGAGTTCTCGAAGAAGCGTGCCGAGAATGTTGCGTTTATCGTGGAAAAGGGAGCAATCGGCATCCATGCAACGTATCGCTCCGGGGCATACCCACAAATTGCCCTGGTTAGCAAAACGCTCCTGTTCGGAGATGGTACCGTTGAACACGGATTGGAGATAGAAAACCACTCTGCTGACAAGCTGACTACTGAGCTTTGGCTTAACCAAGGATTTAGTCACAGTTTTCATCGCCCCATTGTGCCGTATCAAGGTCGTTATGTTGAAACACCATCCTCCTATGGCAGCGATATGGATTACTGGGATGCAGAGTTAGTCAGTGAAAACTGGCTATTTACACAGGATGAAACGGCCCCCTGGGGAATGTGCTGGCCTCCTGAATACCGTTTTGACATTCAAGGCTGGTATGTCACACTCGAAACCAATCTCGGCATGCTTGCTCCACATGAAAAAAAATCGTTTGGTCCCTTCCACTTCTCACATGGGGGCTATGCTGACTGGAAAGAGTTCCGTGCCTTTGCCCGTAAAGAACCTATGCCAGCAGACCTGACCTTGAGCTCTCATCTAGAGTTGAGCGCTAATGGGCAAAATCCTTTTGTCACAAGCAAGGAACTGGATGTACAGGTGAAAGAATACAAGCAACAATATTTGGACGGAGAACTGATCGCATCCCTTTTGAGCGAGTCAGCTTCCGAACAAGCGCAGAGCTTTACAGAAGATGAGGAAGAGACGGAATCTGGCTTCTCTTTCAAGACGCCGGAAAAACCATATGACCTCGTGCAAGTAGAGGGACGTTTTGCCACGCATGTGTCGCATTTGCAGAGCGCGATTTTCCCAATCGGTCAAGGCAAGGTCATACAGGAGCAAACAGTGGAAGAGGGACAGCAGGTCTATATCGCCGACAATGGACGCTTGCGGATCAAAGCCGCTCCAGATTTTGCTCCGACGCTCTACTCGCTTACAAGCAATGGGCAGGAGTGGCTGGACAGCGCCTTCCCTGAGCGGAAGCCGAAATCTTGGTGGAATCCGTGGACTGGTGGAATCGGCAACTATATGGAGGAGTTAAGCACATTTTCCCTGGTTAAGGAAGAGCGTACGGCTTCCTTTGTCGAGCTAATCGACAACAAGCAAAATGCGTGGCAGGGAATCAAGGTGAGCTACCATGTGAAAAAGCAGGAGAAGTATCGCGGGTTGACTTGCCATCAGTATTACTTGCTGCTGCCAGGAGTACCTGTCCTCTGTCATACAGTAGAGATCGAACAAAATACTGGAACGTACTTTGCTGGCAAAGAATTAGCCACTGACATCTTTTTGCAGCCAGGAACCGAGGACGAGGCGGTATGGCTGAAAACCGTTGGTACGAATGGTGAGGAGCTCAGCTACAAGCTGGCACAAGGTGAATTGGATGTCCTTGAAGTTTCCGATTATGTCCTCGGGCGAGCTTCCAGCAACGATCAGATGCATATCGTTACTGACCTCGATACTGCGGACCTCCAAGTATACGCAAACAAGGAAGTGGCCGTAGCTTCTGTCATACGCGAACTGAATCTGCCAAACAACAGCTCTACCTTTACTCCGCCTGTCTTTTTCCTGTTTGCCGACAACACGCTTCCTTCCAATGCCTTATCTGACTTACGGACGATACGCTTTGCCAAATAAGGGAGGGCTTCTAATGAAAATCATTGATGCGCACATGCATTTATCCCATATCGAGGAGTTCAAGCGGACAGCGGCGGAAAAGTCGTTTGTCGATTACTCCGTCGCTGGTCTCTTGCAAGAATATGCAGAGAATGGCGTGGTCCTTGGGATAGGCATGGGCTTGACAGAGACTCAGCCAGACGGCTTTCCCGATGTGGAAGCTGTCACTCCCATGGGACTAGACCTGACAGACGAGTTGCCGCCACAGTTCGTCTATTGTCTGGGAATCAACCCATTCAAGCTGGATGAAACGGCAGTGGCACGCTTGGAAGTTGACCTGCAAAAGCCCATCGTGGTCGGGTTGAAAATCTATCTGGGCTACTATCCCTTCTACGCCTATGATAGCGTCTACGATCCCGTCTATGCGCTCGCAGCCAAATATCAGGTACCTGTCGTCTTTCACACCGGCGATACGTACTCGGAGCGCGGGCTCTTAAAATACTCCCACCCTCTCACACTAGACGAGGTGGCTGTGAAACATCGAGACGTTCATTTCATGATGGCCCATTTTGGCGATCCGTGGGTACTCGATGGGGCAGAAGTCGTTTATAAAAACCGCAACATGTTTGCAGATCTCTCCGGCTTAATGGTCGGTGACGCAGCCAATTGCAAGCGACTCGCTGACTCCCCTCTCTTCTTCTCTCATCTGCGACACGCGATCACCTATTGTGATCATTACGACAAATTTTTGTTCGGGACAGACTGGCCGCTGGCGCCAGTGAAGCCGTATATCCAATTTGTACAGGAGCTAATCCCAGCGGAATATCACGAGGATGTGTTTTACAAGACAGCATTGAAGGTGTTTCCCAAAATCAAGCCGTTAGTTGAATAGACGATACAAATCCCATGTCTCTTCCCCTCGAAGAAGCATGGGATTTTTCTTGTCTGTGCCCTGTGCCCTCTTCCCCATTAATCTCCTCTCATTTGTTCAATAAAACTCCTTCTATTTGCGACAAAAAACGACAGTTTTCGTATTATGATAGAATATGCGAGTTTGCTTATACAACATCCGTAACGAACAACCATGAAGCTTTCGCTAGTAAAGATAGAACACGCATTTTAATGGGGGAGGACATGTTTCCTTGAAGAAAAAAATTGCCTGGGTTACAGACAGTACCGCACTCATACCTGATCACATCCTGGAAGAGCATGACATCTACGTCGTTCCACTGGAGATTATCTTTGAAGATGGCACTTTTGAAGACGGCATTGATTTAGCGCCTGAACAGCTTTATCAAAAAATTGTGCAGGCCAGTTATGCTCCCAAAACGTCACAGCCTTCCTTAGGAAAATTTGTGACACTCTACGAACGATTAAAGGAAGAGTATGAATGCGCGATTGCTGTCCACCTCTCCTCTGATCTGAGTGGGACCTACAATACTAGTGTAACGGCATCCAAGATGGTAGACTTCCCTGTCGAGCCGGTAGATTCCAAGCTGATGTCGTACCCGATTACCTCGATCATCTTAAACGGAATCGAGCAAGCCAAAGAAGGAAAAGGCTATCAGGAGATTGCGGCTTCCTTGCGTGAGGAATACAAAAAGTTTGAGAACTATATCCTGGTTGGCAGTCTCGACCAGTTTTACAAGGGCGGCCGAATGACCGGTTTGCAATATTTTATCGGCAATCTGCTTCAGATCAAGCCGATTTTCCAAATTAAAGATGGGCTGTTTGGAGTATATGAAAAGGTTCGTACCGAAGGCAAAGCGGTCAAGCGTATGCTGGAACAGTTGGAGAAAGCCAAGCAGACTTACACCGTGAAGCACGTGCAGATTTTGCATGGCAACGTCTTGGACAAAGCGCTGGAACTGAAAGAGAAAATTCAGAGCAAGTACTCCGATGTCGAGGTGTTGGTTGGACCGATCAGTTCCACGATTGGGGCGCATGCTGGGATGGGGACGCTGGCGTTGGCTTGGCGGAATGAATAAGAGTTAAATGGGGCAGTCTCACATGCCGATTTTTTCGGCAAAGAGCTGCCCCCTTTGACTTTTATTTTGGCACAATTTCATCATGTTCCAACCTTGATCACGACATTCCCCTTCTTCCGCCCTGTCTCCACATACCTATGTGCCTCCGATACTTGTTCCAGCGAATAACGTCTGTCAATCACCGCTTTTATCTGCCCTGCCTCCATTAACTCTTTTAAGAAATCCAAATCCTCCGTCCGCACCTTTGCAATCCCTTGCCCATCCACTGTCAGGAATATCCCGTTGGGCGACAGTGCTTTTACGCAATGGGACTTCCTTGCTTTCCCAACCGCATCAAATACAATGTCATAGCGCTCTTCTTTTTTCGTAAAATCTTCTTGCGTGTAATCGATGACGTTATCGGCTCCCAACGATTTCACCAAATCTAAATTGGCAGAACTACATACCGCTGTCACCTCAGCCCCAAAATACTTGGCAAGCTGTACCGCGGATGTCCCTACCGATCCAGAAGCCCCGTAGATCAGCACTTTTTGTCCCTTTTGAAGCTTTCCTTTTCGGAAAAAATGCAAGGCGGTCGTTCCCCCGAAAGGAATCGCGGTGGCTTCTTCATGTGTTACATTTGTCGGTTTTAACCCCACGATAGCGTTTTCCTTCAGACTGATGTACTCCGCATGCGCACCGCATCTCATCCCGCTTAAAGCATAGACGTGGTCGCCTTTTTTAAATCGTGTTACATGTTTTCCGATCGCTTCGACTTCCCCAGATAGCTCGACACCGAGAATAGGATTTCGCGGTTTTGTGAGACCGAGCACAAGGCGCATGGGAATCCAGAGCAAGAACGGACTTTGGAAGGCTCGTATTCTACAGTCTCCAGATGTAACTGTTGTTGCATGAACTTTTATCAGGATTTCATTATCCTTAGGTCTAGGCTTCTCTACTTCTCTTAGCTCCAAAACATCTGGTGATCCGTATTTCGTGCATACCACGGCTCTCATTGACATCCTCCTAACCTGCACTTTGCCATGAGTATAGCGGGAGCACGGTATTGCTATACAGATACTTAAGTATTGTTTTGAAATTTACAGCAAGCCCAACTGGCGAGCCCGTGCAACTGCTTCCGTACGCCGCTGTACCTGCAGCTTGTCAAAGATATTCCGGTTGTGCCCTTTCACCGTACTGAGTGCGAGGAACAGCTGCTGGGCAATGTCACGATTCGATAATCCTTTTTCGATGAGCTGCAAAATTTCAAGCTCTCGCTCACTAAGTGGCTCGATCAGGGAATCAACATGGTGGGGCAGATTCGAATTGCCTCCTTCCCTTTTCGGCTCTTCCTCTTTCCACTCCGCAAGTAGCTTTTCTCTATAACGTGGCATCGTTCCATAGACTTCCGCATCACACAATAACCTTTTCATCGGGATACCTTCGTCGACAAATGTACGAATGAAGCCACCCGGCTCCGCTATTACCAAAGCGTCTTTCAACATTTGCGCAGCTTTTGCTTGATCACCATGCGCATGCAGAACAACCG
This sequence comes from Brevibacillus sp. AG, assembly GCF_028369215.1. Lineage (NCBI taxonomy): Bacteria > Bacillati > Bacillota > Bacilli > Caryophanales > Paenibacillaceae > Brevibacillus > Brevibacillus sp. AG. Next base: position 116,598 of record NZ_JAQMYO010000007.1, read on the forward strand.
CGAGCAAAAGCATGATCTTGAGTCGTTCATCCTCTAACTGTTTTGCCTCTGCCTGCTCGAGTAATGGTTCGAGCACCGCAAGTGCTGCGGACGTATCTCCCTGTGCCAGAAGTACACGGGCTTGGAGCAGGGGAAGGTCGTGCTTCTGTGCCAATCGGGCTGCCGCTGTCAGGTTGTCCTGCTGAAGTAATAGAAGGACTTGTGCTTCGGCAATAGGAGGCATCTGCATGATAAAGCCATGCTTGCGAGCAACATGCTCAGCATTTGCAATCATGGCAGCCGCTCCACTAACGTCTCCTTGTGCTAGCTTCAGTCTAGTTAGAACCACCTGCGTTGCCACGACTCTGTCCGTTTGTTCCAGCTGACGTGCTAATTGAATGGACTGTTGACCATGATGCTCTGCTTTATGCAGATCGTTCCATTCATAAAAAATCCGGGCCAAGCCTAGATGCGCTTCACAAGCAGCTGGTAAGGGAGGAGAACCAGCCAATTTTCGTACATGCTGATAAGTCTCAGCCGCCATATGGAGCTGATTATCTGCCTCTTGTAGCTTCGCTAGTCCAATCGTGGCCATCATGGTGATCACGACATGGCCAATCTTCTCACTGTTCGATAATGCCTCCTGGTAAGCCTTGCTGGCTGCGATACGATTCCCTTGAAGGTGATAAGCATATCCCAGCGACCAAGTAGTGGCTGTGCGAACTGGCAAGTTGTCAGGATGCAGGTACTCTAAAGCTCGCTTGGCCTCGGCCATGATGTCCTCTGATTGATGCTTGCTCACAGCCAATGTGGCACGTATAGCAGCGATATGCCCAAGAGTATCTTTGGACCTGGCATCTTGTTTCAAACCTTGCAGTGCTTTTTCGGCGGCTACCAATTTCGGTTCAACGCCAGTCACTTGACCAGTCATCAGCAAAGCAGAGGCGTACATCACCCACAGCGCGGGCCTTGCGTCCAACTCCTCGTGTGATAACGACTCCAGCCAGTTCCGTACAGGGATTACCCCTCCACGAAAGAGCAGCGGCATCCTCTCTCCCTCCACCAGTCGCGCTGCTCGTGATGTATCATTGGCGGCCACTGCATGGTGAAAAGCTTCCATCTCCAGACCATTGTCTTCATACCAAATGCTTGCTCGGGTATGTAATTCTGCGAGAATACATTCGTCCTCTCCTGTTGTCGATGAAAAACGCTGATGGAGCCTCTGCCGTAGTAAATCAGCAAAAAGATGGTGATAGCGGTACCAACGCCGCTCGCTGTCCAGCGGAACGATAAACAAATTGGCTCGTTCGAGGAATTCTAACGTTTCCTGGCCTGAACCTGAATCGATACCACTTTCGCCAAAAATGGCGTCACAAAGAGGACCGGACAATCGGGCGAGGATGGATGTATGCAGCAAGAATGCTTGAATGCTTGCAGATTGCTGGGTAAGTACTTCTTCCACCAGATAGTCGAGGATAAAATGGTGACTGCCGGAAAAAGATCGAAGGTAGGTTGCGACATCTATTTGTTCTTTCATGGAAAGAGCCGCTAACTGTAGACCGGCAATCCAGCCTTCTGTGCGGGCTTCGAGCAGAGCGATGTTTTCCGGTGATAGCTCTAAACCCATCACTGTCTCCAGAAATTCTGCTGCTTCCGAATAGGTAAAGCGCAAATCGGACGCGCGTACTTCATTCAATTGGTTCCGCACCCGTAACCGAGCGATAGGCAGACGCGGTTCCTCACGGGTCGCAATCACCAGATGTATTTGTGGTGGCATGCGTTCAAGCAGGAATGAGATGGCATCATCGAGTGGCCCCGTTTTCAATACGTGGTAATCATCGAAGACTAGAACAAAAGGGTTGGGTACTGCGATTATTTCATGAAGCAGAGTCGTGATCATCGATTCGAGTGGTAGAGGTTGAGGGGAATGGAGCAAAGGAAATATGCCCGCTCCAATATTCGGGTCAATGTTTTGCAGAGCTGTGAAGAGATATGTAAGAAAACACGCAGGGTCATTATCCCCTTCATCCATGGAAATCCAGGCGAAGGGGCGATCACCGCTGGCGAGCCATTCACTGACAAGTGTCGTTTTCCCGGAGCCTGCTGGTGCTGAAATGACCGTCAGTTTACGGTTTAGCCCCTCGTTTAACTGCTCGATCAGTCGATGACGGGTAACAGTCTTCAACCGTGGCGGGGGCATATACAGTTTGGTGGTTACAATTGGAATTGTCATAAAGAAATTATAAGGATCGCCGTCTCTAAGCGTCAACTCCGCCGACTTTGTGATTTCCTCTCTGCTTTTTTCAAGTTGCTCGCTACTCGGTATTGGACGATTTTCCTGATCAGATCATAAGGTAAAGGCTGATTGATCGGAAATGGCAATGTTCCTTTCGACTTGTGATAATCCTTCACTTCCTCTTTGAACTCCTTATTCCGCTTGAATGCCTTTATTATCTCCTAAACGTGCATGACACAAAAAAACACGCCGAGCTGGCGTGTTTTCGTTTTAGTGGCAAGGATGCTATTTCGTTATACGTTTTCCAATAGCCTCCACGAGCTCCCTCGTTGTCTTCGGAAGATTGGATTTTAGAATGGAATTGATCATGGGGCCCTTCACACCATGGGCGGTGATATCCAGACACCCCGTCATTTTCGTCCGCGCCTCACCCAGTGCCTTCGCTTTGAAATAACCCTCTCCGGTAAAATTCCCGCTGATCCCTGTCAGGTTGAACCTCACCTCAGTTGGCGGAGTCCATTCAGTGATATCCACTTGCAGGCAGATCGTTTTCTTCATGATGCCGATTTCGCCTGTAAACGTCCAAGCGACACGACGTTCATTGATAACCTCGTGGCTGATGTAGCCAGGTACCAGTGGAACCCAATTCTCCACTATACTCACAAACTGCCATACCGCCCCGATGGGCAGGTTCAGCTCCACATCATGTATTCCTTGAGGCATGATTTGCTCATTCCTTCCCCCAGTGTTCTTTGGTATCTTGTTATGTTTATTGTCGGAACACGGGAGATATTTCAGGAATATGGCGAGTTAATCCCACCAAAAAAACCACACATCCTGTTTCATCAAATAATCGGCATAATGCCCTAAGGAAGGAAACTCATCTAAGACGTACTGACAAAAGATGAAATGCTCTTGTGCCAGCTTTAGGGCCTCCTGGTAGGTCTGTGGTCTTGAACCGGCTTGAAAAATCCAAGCGTCCTCTGTCACAGCGAGAATCTTGATCCCATACACCTCCTGCCAGTGCTTTACGATAACGGACTGGTAAACGGGCAATGGGCATTCATTAAAGCCCCCCATTGGAATCCACAACGGCGCTTCATAACCAGATGCTAGCGGCAATTCCAGGACAATCAAGGCGTCATCCTCTAATCGATCCTGTACCCATTCTTCACTGATTTGAAAGGACTCCGTCTCTGTTTCACTTAGTTGTTCATCGATTAGCTCCTGGCCTTCCCATATCAGAGAATATGCCCGATAGATATCTTCAAAGTTCTTTCCATCCAAATTTTGTAGCTCGGATGAAATGTCTGTATACAAAAGTCGAGATTTTACAATTCGCCGAAAGACATCCTCTACGGATAAGCGATGAACTTCCTCTAGCTGGTTATGTACATAATCAGAGAGTGATCCTTCTTCGTCTACCGCTTCTTCTATCATCTCTAGTATATTATAGCTAGGCAGGACCAAGATTCTGTGCTTATCTACCTTTGTAGCAGGTATCGTGAAATCCTCCGCAGCAACCACTTCTATGTCACATTTCTTTAGGTAATTCGACAACTCTTCTACCATCGTCACACCTCTTTTTTGTTGTTTTGTTCAAATCATAGGATTACTCCTCTATTTTACTTCAATTTCCATATACAGTGGAAATGAACAAAAAGCAAAAAGAAAAATGCTTGGATTCCCAAGCATTTATGATTTGGCAAGAAACTGTTCCGTAAAGATTTTCAGCAAATATTCGAGTGTGATCGGATCACTGTATGTGGAAGCTTCCGTGTCAATCTCAATGATGCGATTTTGTTTGACAGCCGGAACGTTTTTCCATGTCGCGGATTGCAAGAAATCATTGGTACTACCATTTCTTCTGCTGAGGATGAGGTAATCACCAGCATAATCAGGAATCGCTTCCAACGATAGCTTATAGTAACCAGGACTTACTTTGTCTGGCATGTTTAAGTCCATCGCTTGATAGAGGATTTCCGTACCACGCGCCCAGTTATTTCCGAAAACATAAAAATCTTTCGTGTCATACTCGAAGACAGATACCGTTACCTTTTCACCGATTTTCGCTTTAATTTGTTCACCGGCTGTTTTTGCACGGCTCTTGAAATCATCTATCCACGTCTGGGCTTCCTTTTCCTTGTTCAACAGCTTGCCAATCTCCAACTGCTGCGACAAATAATCCAGTTTGCCCCACGTAAACACGACAGTCGGCGCAATTTTGCTAAGCTGATCAAGATTTTTCATTTCTGATCCCGCCACAATCAGATCAGGTTTCAGAGCAAGGATTTTCTCCAAATCTGCATCCGATACGACTTCCACATCTTTTAATTTTTCTGTAAAAAGCGGATTTTGCTTCGTCCATTGATCGACTCCGACTAGTGTACCCTCCATCGATACAATATTCGGGGCATTTGTAAGTCCGATGATTCGTTTCGGTTGTGCCGGAACCTCGACAGGTCCTTTTTCCGATTGGTAAATTACCGTTCCCTCTTTCGTTTCGTTTCCTGCCTCTGGTGACTGTGGCTGTACAGGTTGAGCTTGTTGAGACCCACAAGCGCTAAGCAAGAGCATGAACATGAGAATGACAGGGATGAATGCTTTTTTCATGGTAAGCGATCTCCTTACTCCTGATACTAATCTCGTGAAATTGATTATCAATCGCAATTACTCACCTACTATAGTAATTTCTCTTCTACTTGTCAATATTGGAAACTTGACGGGGTTTTGCCTTCGCTAATTTGCTCAGCACATGAAAAAAGAGATAGTTCATCCCTTTTGCTTGATACGTAGTCTGATTGAAGCTCCCGATCAGATATACCTCCATATTGGGAAAATAAAGCATGTAGCTGCCACTCGCCCCTAAGTGACCCCATCCCGTATACTTTTGCGTGAACGGAAGAAAACGCATCCGCATGAGTCCATAGCCATAATCCATGCCGATCCGCATGTTGTTCCACTGCTGCATGATCTCGAGCGTTTCTTTTTTGATCATCTGATTTTGGACGAGTGCTTTCATGAAACGCAGCTGATCTTCCATTGTACTTACGGTTTGCCCTCCCGCGTAAAAACTGCTGAAGCTGCGGTAGTTTTCTACGTTTATTTTTATCCTGTCCAAATGTAGATGGGCTACCGGATGCTCACTTTTGCTGACGGGATTGGAATACTGAGATAAATAAGAGTGATTCATTTGAAGGGGGGTAAATATGTAGTCATGGAGAACTTCGTGGTAGGGTTTGGCAGTAACCTTTTCAATCACGAGCCCTAACAGATTGTACCCTGTGTCTGTATAATGAACGCGTTTCCCGGGCTCAAAGTGCGGCTGTAAGTGCTTTTTCGACCATTGTATGGTTTCTTGCGAAGTCCAATAGCGTGAGGAATCCTCCAGCATCTCTTCTAGGAATCCTTTCCCTCGCTTCGGCTTTTCTTCAAAGAAATCTGGTAATCCAGAAGTATTGTTGAGTAAATGCTTGATCTGAATTTCGTTTGTGTAATCTTTTCCTTTCCAGATGTGGAGATCTTTTCGAATCTCAGTCGGTAAATAGTTGGCAATGGGGTCGTCAAACGTAACGAGACCTTTTTCTGCTAGGATCGATACGATAACAGCGGTAAAAGCCTTGCCCACACTAGCCGTGTGATAGGGTTGATTCGGGTTGGCTGTCCCCCCATCAGTATTGCCAGCCGCTATTGGCCAGTGGATATCCAGCTTATCGGAATGGATTAACAAATAGACATTGTGCAGTTGTGGATCAGAAGCTACTTTGGCCTTCAGGTTGCTCTCTATTTCACTCCTTATGATTTCATTGCTCATTTGTCTCCCTCCCACCTCATTTACCAGCAAGGACTTATGCGCCCGCTACTGATAAGCTATGTGCATTCTCTTGCCAATTATGAGCATAGGAATGAATAAGCTCGGTATCGAATAACAATACCGAGCTTTCTTCCAAAATACTCTACGAATTTCTCCTTACTCTTTATCTATACTTTTCGCATAGGTTGGATAACTAACAAAGGTAAAGAAAAAAATTGGCCAATTTAGAAGTAGCACTATTTGCGGAAATCTCGAGTTAGTTTCCGCATGCCATGATAACCGACTATATTCTTTGAAGAATGAAAAAACACAGATCAGGAATTAACGATTCACTGGCCTATAAAGTGAGTGAGTGGTACTAATTCTTTAATTTGGGTGGTCCTATGAGAAAAAAATTGCAAATTTACATATCGTCTACTTACTACGATCTTATTGAGGAAAGACATACCGCTGTTGAAGCCGTACTTCAAGCCGGTCATATCCCTGCTGGAATCGAGCAATTTTTCAAGGAAAGTCCAATGAAAATTAGGAAGAGATGGATCGATGAGTCCGATGTATATATCCTGATTCTCGGAGGATTCTATGGTTTAACGCTTCCTGATGAATCCAAGAATTATACACAGTGGGAATATGAGTATGCCAGAGAAGCAGGCAAACCTAGATTTGCTTTTGTTGTCACAGATGAAGCGCTAAGACAAAAGCCGTACGACTTCGCAGCAATTGAGTACTATCAGAAGTTTCAAGAGTTTAAGCAATCTGTCATGGAACAAATTCCTACTTATTATGTTGAAGATGTACGGCACATTAAAATGGTACTTCGTGATCAATTGCCGGAGTATGCAGCAAGAGACGATTTGTACGGCTGGTTTTCCGGCAAGGATGTCCCGGACGTTCATAAGCTGTTGGAAGAGAATGCAAGATTAAAGGCGGAGTTGGAGAAAAAGAAATGAAAGAGGGGCTGGCACAACCAGCCCCTTTCTTCCGTCTTCCATTAATATTCTAATGGTCCTCGCCAGCTTAGTGTTCTGCCTGGCAAACTTAAACGCCAACCATCTTTATTTGTAATGACCCATCACCATATTCAAAGGATCGTTATCACAAACGATGCAACTTATACCAGCTCATCTGCGATCATTTTTGCCTTTTCCGCAAGCTCTCTCATATCATCGGCCGGAACAAGCTCGGCTAATTCGTAAGCCAGCGGATCACGGGAAAACTTATACAATTCAACCCGAAGCAGGTTCCTTTTTTCTTCAGAGGCATCTATATAAAGTTTGCACGGATGCCTTTCCTCATCCAAATCATGCAAATCGACATAGCCTGATTTTTGAGACTCCAACACAATGGCTGAAAGATCGATTAGAGCTGAGCAGGCAATATCAAGTTCGGCTCGAAACATGCCGTTAGCATTTTTTATATCAAATCCAATACTTCCGCCGTTTTTCAAGTCTCCCTCGGAAAGCAGAACATCCAGACCCAAGTCCTTTAAAATCTGATTGAGCGTCACATCCGTTGCGTCCAATTGTTCCAAATAGTCTATCAATGCCAGTGAATCATCGGAACCGCCAATTAAATCTCCCCACCATTTGCTTATGTACATGTTCTTCTCCCCCTTTCTTTTATGCATTGTAATTATCCATTAAGCCTACGTATCAATGCCGCTTTCACCGAGCCACCATCAGGCTATACCCGCCGCCTTTAGCAGACGAATGATTAGCTCCCTGCGCGTTCCCCGCGCCTTGCGAGCCAATGCAGCCAGCTTCTCCGCCTTGCCCCAGATCGGGTACAGTACCCGCTCTGCCTCGTCATCCGACAGAGTCTCTATTTGCTTTACGAATAGCGACAGCTTGTCTTCGCTTTCCAGCTCCGGTTGAATCTTCAGCTTTAGCGAATCATGGGAGCGCAGCAGGCAGGCGATCAAGGTCGGAGTCGAGCGTTCCGTTATGCCATAGGTTTCGGCAAAAACGACTGTGAACTTGTCATGCACCAGCTGATGCTCATCATCCACAAAGTCCATGTAAGCTTCAACAAGCGGAAAATACCGCTCGGACGAAAGCCCCAGCCCGAACACAGCATAACTGCCCGGCATTACGCTTCTTTCGCTTTCCGTATCCTCGTACCATTCATACTCTTTCATCGCCTCTCGAGCGTATTCCTCCAATAAAGGATGTAGCTCGGAATAAGCCAGAGCATTCGCAAAAAATCGGTGCGTGTCCGATTTGGCTAGCCCCTTGATGGGTAAATTCTCTCTCACGCTAGATTTTAACTTGATTTTATAGCTTTTCGGGAAGTCCTTTCGGAGCAGGGAGAGAATAAACGAAATCGCCCGCTCGTACGCCCCGGCTTCTTCCTTGCGAATAACGATTGTGAAGAGGGAAAAAACATCGTTAGCCTTACATTCGACCAATTCATGACGCATATGGACGTCTTCTTGCGAGAAGCTGTCGCTGCCCTCCTTCAGCATACGCGCGGCTTTACCGCTACCAAGCTGCTTCGCCAGCTCCAGAAAAGTCTGGCCCATGAATTTGTTGAAGTCCGGCTCGTAACGAATAATCATCACCGCTCCGTACAACAGAAGGTCGATAGGCTGATTCGGCTCATCCTTATTCTCAAAAACAGCATCCGGCTTGATCACATACTCATTGGTCCTGTATTCGGAACAGGTGACGTCATAGTAATGAGGCAAAAATACATTCTCGGCCCAGTCGGTCAAAGCCCTAATGATATCTCTTCGATGCTCCGCGAGAGCCTCAACCCGTTCTTTATTCAACTCCTGAATCCGGTCAAATAAAGCTATCGTCTTTGCGACTTCCGGTTCGGGGAACAAATACGGATCCAGCAGATGACGCGCCAAAAAGAAGGTTTCCCGCCTGTTTGTCGGGTAAGAGCCCTTCTCCAGTTTTTCCTCCATATAGGACTGAATTCGCTCCAGAAGCTGCCGCTTTTTCTCTTCATATACAGTTTCCAGCACCGTTAATTCCACAAGCCCGTCCATCGTTGCAAAGGTTCCTTGGAAGGTAAAACGGTAGTTGATCAACGGCGACGTTTCCAACTTGTTCAGCCTCTCCCTTACGATTTCCGCCAACAGGGGCTGAACCTCATGCAATATCTGCTCCCGCGTAAAGGGTGAAGCTTTCATCGACTTTTTGCCTGCGGCACTCCCCACAGATTTCGAACTGTCAACCCTAGTCCTGCCCGGCCGATAATCCAGCATGACAAAGTTAAAAATGCCTACTTGCAGCGTGGTGCGTAAGACCACTTCCGCTGCGTCCTTTCGATTCTCCTGTTCGTCAAACCATTTATGAATGGCCGTTTTCATCTCTCCCAGCGCTTCTTTCTGCAATTCGTTCATTGTCTCCCGCCTTTTCGCGTGTTCCGTCTTTTCTCAACATAATCATACTATGAAAATGGAAAATCTTGTTGAAACTATATACCTCTCCCTGAGATCGGCTAAAGCTCAATCCTTAGTCCGTTCCTTTATATCAATAGCAAAAGGGAGAACGCCATAGAGGTCGTTCTCCCTTTTACGATTTTTCGCCGTCACTTATGGTATACCTTTCGTCTAACGAATCAATTTGTTTCGTTTTGTTTTCCACCTGTAACTTCAATTCATTATAACGTAGTTCTACTGGTTGCTTGTCCTGTGAAACATCTTCCTCAATCTTATTCAGCACTTCATCGACCAAATCCATGCTGTTAACAGATTCCCTTAACACATGCAAAACCTCTTGTTCAATCCAGTCAGCCCTAATTAAATTTGAGGAATATTCTGACCTACCTTTTTGGTGGTATGCCTGGCACATATAGTATCTTCGGTAAAAGGGCACATTTGAAGAAATGCCTGAAAGAAACGGCAAACACCCAGAAATTATTTCAATAGAATTATGGGAGAAAGTCCAAGCAATAAATGACCTGCACAAGAACTCCTTTACAGCAATCAAATCTCATAGTGGGAATTACTTTCTAGCTGGTGTTGTTAGGTGTTCGAAATGTGGGGCAGGGATGGTTATGCACAAGAATAAAATCCGTGTGAGGTGCTTAAGCTGACACTGGGTTAAAGCATGCGTGCCGAAAGGAATGATTCCGTTCCATGTAAGTGTAAGGCTATCACAACAACAGCTCCATGGCTGCGCGTTCTTTATCCGCAATCTCGAGCAACAGCTTAGACGCATGCACGAGCTCTTGGTGATCACCTGTTCTTCCTGCATGGTCGATTGAAGCAGAGACGCTAACCCACATGGGAGCGATCTCTGTAAACATACAGTGGGCTTGTTCGATCCTCGGGTCCTCCAGCCGATCAGCACAATCTCTCAAATAATCCCTATACAGATTCCGAAATAAAGCGCCGCCGGTTCCCGCCCGCTCCATTAGCGTCGCGGTAAGACATAAATCATGTTCGAAATTGTTGCTGCGAGAAGGCCACTTCAAGATTTCATTGCTCATTTTAACAATGCCTTTATTACCAATATTCCGAATAGTCTGGTTCAGATAGTCATGCGCATTCATGGTCAAGGATTCGCGTATAGCAGGAACAAGCGGAAGCAATGTGTCGTTTGGCTCGATCGTAAAGGAACGATTCCGGGAGCTCATGGGTCCCTTTGCATTTCTGGCAGCGGCCAAGCTTGTCAAACGCGTCTTCACAAGTCCACCCTGTTGTCTGGTGTCCGCCATGTAGGCGTATTCGTCATCTATACCGTAAAGTACAGCATAGTGACCGGCGAAGTGCACTTTGTTCTTAAAATAATCCAAGTAATAGGCATCTAATTTAAGCCCAACCGGAATGCCGTGTTCGATGCTGCTTCGGACGTTCTGCCACGCCTTATTGACGGACGAGGTTTCTTGATATCTGACGTTCAAGCCGAGTCGTTCGGCGAGATAAGCGGTCAGTTTATCCGGTTTTACCCTTCCTCCGATGAAGGGGAAGTCCATTCCCTTCGAATCCCAGTATATGAATCCAAGCCCTTGCCCGAGTCCGAACAACATCGGCTCAGACAAGCGAACTCCCGCATATTGCATTAAATTGCCCATGGCGGTTGTTTCGCAATGTTCGCCTTGATAAGGAATGAAACCTTCAATAAATTTGCCCATGTCTACTTGCCTCCTCCAATAATTCATGTATTAAACGGCTAACGAACACTTGCTCGCTCTCGATTAAGCTGAATGGATGCAAGAACAACGCCCTTACGTTCAGCGGCAAGCTAGCTCCGCCTTGTGATTCGTACTTCTGTCTTATTTTTATCGAGGCTTGTTCAAGAAAATCCAGTCGTTTCCGTAAAGCAATGACGGCCTCTTCCTTCCCGATATGGGGCAAAGCGGCCAAACCGAGATCGAAGCGGTTGTCACGTTCCCGTGTAGACGACAGACTATCAAGAATTTCATTTCTCAGCTTACGTATACCCACTTCGGTGAGGGCAAACCGGGTAGGCGTTGGCCCCTTGCCAGATTTCTCGTCGGATGTCTCAGGTGAGATCCATCCTTTATCGCTAAGTTTCTTCAATCCTGCATAAATCGAAGTTGTACCGATATTCGCCCATTCTTTATAACCTCGCTGCTCGACTAACTTCATAATATCGTATCCGGAAGCTTGACGATGTTCCGCGATCATTTGCAGGAGCATGAATTCGACATTCGATAATGTATGCATAGAGAGACTCCTTATCTTGAGTATTTCATATATGGAATATAACGTAGGTGTAATAAAAATTCAATAACCCAATCTGCTAGAAAACTACAGCTTGAGAATGTTTAAATCAGGAACTGACGAACTTCCGAATGTACGGGTCTTGAGGCGGCACTTGAGCTCGCGGCATCGACCGATCATGCCGATCTTTTTTTGTACCCAGGTGATCAACACTACTTTGCGGAAAGACAGTTAACGGAGAACGTTAGTTCAACAAAACAGCGGCGAATAAAGGCTTTATTTTATAGCCTTTATCCGCCGGACTACTATCACTATCGTCTTAATCTGCTGATATAACTACTATCAAACACTATTTCTTTTCTGATTGTGTGTACCATCACTTGTGATAGGGCTCTCCGCGCTTGATCTTAAACTGCCCGTTAGCTTGTACCAGCGTCGCTGACACCACCCGCAAAGTAACAGAAGATGATAAGAGAAACTTATTGATAACCTCGTTATACACAAACTGCGCATCAGTGATCCCAGCTTTGAATATACCTCAAGTGATTTACGACTTTCATGGGGGATCGGATTGTTCCCTTACACCAAACGAATATGAAAGCAGGTATCATCGATCGGCGGCTTTGACACACGGGGGCATTTACAGTGGACAAAAATTTTGGGGGTGAAGGTGTGTATGGCTAACTATAATCAGCGTCAATGCGAACGAATAATATATGACAAATTAATGGAAAAGGGATACTTGATATCTAGATCTTCAAATGATGTACCCAAATACAGTATTCATGAAGAAGAAATACAGAAAGGGAAGCAACTCCTCCATTCTATAGTTGATCGACCCGGCCGTGCCTTGGGGACTCCCCCTCCGCCGTTCGAGGTGCGAGAATCTTCCTCGGGAGGGCCATGCCGATGAGGGCTGCTACGGAGGGTCAGCAGGAGCACATCGAGACGCTGCCGCTGTTCTCCACCACGGACAAGGACGGACGGATGACTATGCTCCTGCCGGGACGTCGAGTCGGACGCGCGGCTCCGTTGCTGCCGTGGCTGCTCGCAGCCGCTGTACTGTGGGCGCTGACAGGCTCCGTGCCGTTCGGTGCCCTGCTTGGCCTGGCGCCAACACCGGCGATCAGCATGTTCCTCGGTCATCCGGTCACGGTGGGCGTCGCCGTGGTGCTGTTGTTCTTCGCGATCGGTGCGACCGGCGGAGTGTACTCGCGAGCGGTCGAGCAGTTCGGACAGACCAGGGTCGCCGGCTTGTTCGTGTCGCTTGCGGTCTCAGGAGGACTCGTCGCAGACGCGGGAGTCCTCCTACTCTGGACGCTGACAAGCGATCCGTCGCGACCATTCGACCTCGAGGCCATCGCAACGTCGCAGACGATCCCACCAGAGCTCGGCGCCGTCGTCGGAGCCGGCTTCGCCCTCTGGGCCGCCATCGCGCTCCTGCGGTTGCCCGGGTCGATCGCCCACGCCCGGCGGCGTCAGACGGACATCGCTCGCCTCCGCGTGGAGGGCTCGTCATTCACCGGGACGCTGACTGACGTGAGCTTCGCGAACCGCTGGCTCTTCGATCTCCCGATGTTCACGGTCGAGGTAGGTTACATTGTCGACGGTGCTCCTCGTGTCATCTCAGCGCACATGCGCACCAGCGCCGACCGCGTCCCCGTCGTCGGCTCGCGCATACTCGTGCTGACCGACGATCGCGGAACCACCCACTTGGAGCTGGACTCGTCCAATGTAGCGACATTCGAGCCGGACGTAAGGAAGTACGCCGCACCGGACGGCTGATGCTGCTGCCCTGACCGCTTCAACAATGGTCGTCAGCGTCTATTCAAAAGTCTTTATTCCCTCTCCAAAATAGAGACCTTTTGCCTGATTTCATTCAGAACTTCTTCCCAATGAAGCTTCATTTGCTCTCGTGTATTCTCATGATCCAAATTCTCTTGATGAAAACTAATTGTCGTTCGGTCAGCCTTGTCGGATAGCAGCCGGATTTGCAGGGTGGACGGCTTTTCCCAATCCTTCATCGACCACTTTAAACGAAACTGCCGGAGCGGCTTTACAACACGAAACTGACCCGATATTCCTTCGCTGGAAATAAAGGTCTCCCCCTCCCTAAAGGTAAGGTTCGATACCTGTCCAAGCCATAATCTCACCCCTTCGGACGAGGTTAAAAACGCCCATGCCTGTTCTGGGGTAATCGGCATCGTCCTGCGTACACCTACTTGGAAGCCTGTCGATGCCGTTTGACCAACAATTTTGCGTGATTCGGTATTTTGATCCTTCATCGGAACACCTCTTCGATCATGTTTGTTAGCACTAATTTTTCATGAATGCAAAAATTGCGTTTTTTCACTCCGTACTTGGAACCAAACTTTTATTCTCGAATGGTTTCGAGAGAACAATTAAAGGCGTTGAAAATCCGTAAACGTGGCATGTATCCAAAAAGGCGGCCAGTGACTCGGTCGTCTCAGTCAGCACCTTCATCAAATAATTGTACTCCCCACTGATCCTGTAGAGATCGACAATCTCAGGTGCTCGTTCGCAGAATGCAATGAAATCCTTACACACACTCGTTTTAAACAGTACATATGCAGTCGTGTGCTTGCCGAGCTTCTGGGGAGAAAGCTCCGTCCGATAAGCGGTTATGACGCCTTGCTCCTCCAACTTTCGCACTCTTTCCGTTACAGCTGGCTGCGACATCGCAATCATACGGCTCAACTCGGAAATGGGAATCCGGGCATTATCGTGAAGCACTGTCAAAATTTTATGATCGATTTGGTCCATCCACACAGCACCTCATTTTTCGAAAGTGGAATACCTAAAACAAATAAAAATGTAAGGTAAATGACTTGAAATCCCTTCAAAAACTTATGTAAATTGTAAGCGTTCTCCCATAAAATGTCACTCATAAACAGAAGAGGAGAATGAGAACATGACATTTACCGTAAACGAACCCATAAACATTGGCAACTTGCGCTTAAAAAACCGGCTCATCATGTCGCCCATGCAGCAGTATCGGGGAACTCCTGAAGGTTTTGCCACGGACCATCATATCGAATTTTACAGCCGTAGGGCCAAGCATGTGTCCCTGGTGATTGTGGAATCGACCGCCGTCTCAGCCAACGGCAGACTGTTTCTCAACGACATCGGCATTTTTACCGACCAACATGTGGAGCCTTTGCGCAAAATAACAGAAGCTGTTCACGCAGAGCACACCCCGATCTTCCTCCAGTTGTCGCATGGCGGAAGGAAGGCTTCGCCTGATGTAACGAAGCAATTGGTCGCTCCAAGTGCTATTGCGTACGATGATTACTACGGGACCCCTAAGTCGCTGTCTCTTGCCGAAATAAAGAGCATCGTCGAAGAATACCGTTTGGCGGCAAAGAGAAGCGTCGAAGCAGGCTTTGATGGCATTGAACTTCACGCGGCGCACGGCTTTTTGCTTCACCAATTTTTATCGCCTTTGTCCAACACGCGGACGGATGCCTATGGTGGCACTTCCGAGAACAGGGCACGATTTTTGAAAGACGTACTTCTGGCGATTCGAGCCGAAGTAGGACGGGAATATCCAGTTATCATCCGTGTTTCTGCCACAGATTTTGTCCGAGGCGGTCTAACACCAGAAGACTGGGTGCAAATGCTAAAGCCGATTGAGTCCGAATTGGATGCGATCGATGTCTCGACAGGGGGGCTGCTCCCGATCCAGCCTAGTGACGTCTATACGGCTTATCAGTTGCCTCATGCAGCTGCGATCAAACAACATGTCAGCATTCCGGTCATTGCCGTGGGAAAAATCTATAGCCGCAGTCTTGCCAATCGAATTCTCGAAGACCATCTCGTCGATAGTGTCGCGATTGGTCGCCCTCTCTTGGAAGACCCTGATTATGCAAAACGTCTTTTATTTGCCTAATCGACACAGGAATGACCCCAATTTGTTCACTTTCTTCATCAAAAAAAATGGTAGGATAGAGGCATCACTTCATAAAAAATGAGGAGAGTCTCAAGTGCGGGTACATCCAATTTACTTTTTACGTCTTACAGGCCTATTCGATGGCCTTTCCTTATTAGTATTGATGGGCATCGCGATGCCCTTGAAATACGTGTGGGGCTTAGACAAAGCCGTAACCATCATAGGAAGTATTCACGGCGGGATATTTTGCCTGTATGCTCTAGCGATACTCTATGCGGCCATTCGCGTGAGATGGAGCCTGCTCTGGTCTCTTGCTGCGTTACTCGCCGCTTTTGTACCGTTTGGGAACTTCTTTCTGGATCGCAGACTGAAAACGGCACAGGATATGTATCCTCTGAAGCCGTTTAATAATGCCCTGCTTGTATACGGCATCGTTTTTTTCTCGTTCTTTGATTTGTTCTCGCAACTGCCGGTCATGAGTACCTTTGCTGCTTCCGTAGGTGCCAGCTCATTTGTTATAGGTTTTGTCATCGGTCTGTATTCGTTAGCCAATACCTTTGGCAATATTATCTCTGGCATGCTGACAGATAAGGTTGGTCCATCCAAACCACTATTGATCGGATTGGTTTTATCAAGCTGTGCCTTGCTGCTGTATCACATCATCGATCAGCCGTTTCTGTTGATTATCGTGCGTATCATTCACGGATTTGTTGCCGGTTTGATAGTTCCTGCTGCTTTTACTTTCTCTGCGAATAACACTGCACATGAGCAGCAAGGACGAAAGGTTGCTTTCACCGGTACCTTTGTGGGACTCGCAGCGATTATCGGACCTGCATTCAGCGGCATTATGGCAAGCAAAACCTCCGTGCCTTTTGTCTTTACCTGTGTAGCTGTTATGGGCTTTTTCCTAGCCATCCTGTCCGTCATTTTTCTGCAATCCACTCAGGCCTGCAAGAAAGAGAAGCTCAAGAAGGACGTTCCAACCTCAGCCTTGATCTTCAATACGGGGATAATCAAAGCCTACGGCGGTGCCTTTTTGCTCATGTTTTCACAAGGTGTGATTGCTTACCTTTTGCCCTTGCACGTCCAATCGCTTGGATATGACTCGAAATTAAGCGGTACGTTATTGAGCACGTTTGGACTGATTGCTGTTCTGATTTTCGTGCTTCCGACCAATCGGATTTTCGATCGTGTGGCCCCTTCCAAAACGATGTCACTCGGAATTGGTTTCATGGGCGTGAGTCAGTTGCTTATTGGTCAATCCAACACGACATTGGCACTGTATTGCATGTTAGGACTATATGGGATAGGCTTTGCTCTCTTGTTTCCCTCTGTCAATACGATGCTCATTCAATCGACGCCGCAAGAATTGCGGGGGAAAGCACACGGTTACTTATACGCCTTCTTCTCTCTCGGTGTGGTCGTCGGCTCAGGCCTATTAGGGTGGCTGCCCTTCTCCATTGAGGAAGGGTTTCTGTTCACAGGAAGCCTGCTGCTCGTGTTTGCCGCTTTCATTGCCATGCATAAGCAACGAGAACGCTTGCTGAATCAACAAAATAATCGGTAGCAGCCGTCGTTTATAACAACAAAACCTCCTTAACCACTAAGCTAGTGGCGAAGGAGGTTTTGTGCTAATGCTTTCAACCGCGGAATCACTGCGAACCATGCATGCAGCCAACAGACCAATGCCTAGTACGATTGCAAGCAGTACAAAAGTAAGTCCATAGCTGCCAAAATTCATAATACGGATGGACAAGATCGGCCCAAGACTTGTTCCCGAAAACAAGATAAACGTATAAACTGAAACCGCAATTCCCCGCGATTTACCCCCTAGCTGTCCAATAAGCGTGATCAGGGAAGGAACGGATAACGCAATTCCGGCAACGAAAAGCACACTCGTACCAATCAAAAGAGCCAAGTTAGATATTATACCGAGGGAAGCCATA
The DNA here is from genome assembly GCF_028369215.1 of Brevibacillus sp. AG. NCBI lineage: Bacteria > Bacillati > Bacillota > Bacilli > Caryophanales > Paenibacillaceae > Brevibacillus > Brevibacillus sp. AG. The sequence continues at coordinate 134,124 of NZ_JAQMYO010000007.1, forward strand.
CTGACCACTGCAAGAACTAATCCGCAGCGGAGCACGGTACGTAAGCCAAACCGTTTTGCCAGCCCGCCCGCCAGTGGAGAAGTGAGCATGCCCACTACACCAATCATTCGAACAAGCAGAATCTCCTTGTTGCTAAGCCCAAAATCGGGTCCCGCCAAATAACTCCCCAAAACCGTATACATATTAACGAATGACATAAGCAATACAAGAGCGATTATGTAGCTCAAGACGATATTTTTTTGTTTGAACAGGGAGGGGATTCGCTTAATCGGCTCCCAAATATTCACGGTAGCAAGAGAACTCTCTTCTTTTGGCAGCCACCTCATCACCACGAGCAGCGTCACGAAATAAATAGCAGCAAGCATATAAAATACGGCGTGCCAACTGTATTGCTGACTCATGAAGCTACTGATCACTTGACCAATGATCCCTGCCGCCAAAAATCCTGTGCTGATAAATCCGATTGCCGTTACCCGTTTTGCCGCAGGGAACATTTCCACAGCATAGGCGAGCGCAACAGGCGAGAACGTAGCTGCGGCAGCACCTTGCAAGCACCTAAGTACAATGATCCATGCGAAATCATTTGCACTACCAAGCAACAAAGAAAATAGAACCAGGGCAATCATCCCGATCACAATAACGTTCTTGCGGCCATACTTTTCGGACAACGGTCCATAAATCAGGCATCCTATGGCAAACCCAACCGAAAATGCGCTGCCTGCTGCTGCAGCCTGTGTCAACGTAATACGGAAAAGATCGGCAAAGATGGTCATAAGGGGAATCGTAACGTATAAGCTCGACATGACGACGATTCCAGACCAGCATAGGATTGCCGTCATGAGTGAGTAGTTTCGCTGTGACATCGCACACCTCTTTTTCAATTATTTACACCCATTATAGTTAGATTACCTAATTATATTCACAAAAAAATATGATCCTATCTTCCCACCCCCAGTTTTTCTTCCATGCTGCGATTCAACTTCATCAAGATTTTTTCCAGCAGCATCCGTTCTTCCTCTTCTAAGTCGCTCATAATGGAGGAGCAGGCAGACCAGAAAACTGGCAGTGCTCTGGCTACTAATTCTCTGCCTTCCTGTGTTAGTTTGACATGAATCTTGCGACCATCCAGCGTGCTTTGCTCCCTGATTATCCAGTGCCTTTTTTCCAGCCAGTCCAGCAAAGCTGTAACAGAAGCACGCCGAATGCCCAGCCTGTCTGCAAGCGAAGAGGGGGTGATAAGCTCTCTGTCTTCATGTAACGTAAGCAGAAGCAATACGTCCCATTTACTCTCCGTTATGCCGAATGTCTCCAAATTCAAGTCAATGGCGTCTATGGCGTTATCCCCCAGCCATAGCATCAATAACCCCAAATGAGCCAATTTGCGATCCGTATTTTGCAGAGCTGTTTTTTCCATCAGATCCAAATACGGCTGAATACCTAGTTTTGGCAATTGATCGGATGTATGCTCTCTCTTGTTTTTTCTGCTCATGATCCACCTTGAATATAATTAGATTATCTAACTAAAATCAATATAACGGATTCTTTTGGATTTTGCAACCCCCTACCTTACAGGGACCTGGCAAGACGAAAGCCGAGATCATCAATCCGAAACGTGGGGTGACTGCGACGGCGGCACGTCGCTCCACAGCCTCTGGCCTCTTCTGCCCAGCTGCCACCGCGAAAAATTCGGTAGGAGCCGTAAACGTTCACATCATAAAGGTCCCAGCACCACTCCCAAACATTGCCCAGCATGTCATAGAGTCCCCACGAATTCGGTAGCTTTTGTCCTACCACATGTGCTGTACCCTCAGCGTTCTCTTCGTACCATGCGATCTCATCCAGCTCGCCGTACCGATAACCACCCGTCCCTGCTTTGCACGCGTACTGCCATTCCCCCTCTGTCGGCAGACGATAGCCATCCGCTTCGACGTTCCATACGACACACTCACTATCTTCACTCATCGAGTAGCATTCCGTGAGACCCGCTTGCTGAGATAGCAGATTGCAAAACGAAATCGCATCGTTCCACGAGACATTTACAACGGGAGCCTCGGGGTGGTCATTCGGTCCAGTTGCTTTTTGTACAACCGAGAAGTATAACGCATTCGTAACAGGAACCGGTGCGAGTAAAAAAGCGTTCACCTCGGTTGTCCATGTCGCCTTGATTCGATCGTCCCGTAATTCGCTTTGCCCTGCTGGGATGTTCACCATCGGGTACGCCTGATCCATTTCTATTTCACCTGGCTTAACTTCTCGATCGCCTGCTCTTCGGTTGGCAAGAAAAAGATGTCGTTTCCGTTGTTGGATTCATAGATGAAGTCTTTTAGACTTTTACTTGTGTACACCGAAAAATCTCCTACAATCGCTACTTTCACGCGATAATTGATGAACTTTTGCAGGATCTCGCCAGCAAGGCGTGTTTTCAAATCGAAAAAGCTTTCGGTAATCAATGATTTGTTTATAATGATACGATTACTGTCTGCCTCATAGTGTACGGTTGCAATCAGATCCAGGGCTGACTGCACATCAATAATCAATACCTCGCTTCCGCTCACGATCGCAATGTTTCCCACGGCTGCTTCTACCTTTGTAATATTCATGTGTATCCTCCTCATCTTCTACTGGTAATCTGCCTCACATAATCCTCACAAATATATCGGTTGTCTTCGCCGTTTGCTGGCTGAACGCTCGCCACTCGAAAGAAGCTCAAACCCACAACCATCGCCATGAGTCCGTAGGCAGCGCTTTGCGAATCCTCTACGGACATAAGCCCGGTTTGATTCCCGTAATCAAAAATCTTGGTGATGCCCTGCAAATCTCTCGTATAACTCTTCGCAACCACTTCTTGGAGATTGGGGTCCAATGCGGCTTTGGAGAAGAATTGTACAAAGAGTCTTGCTTGATCTTCATGCGGGATGTACATGTCAGCGATGCCATCCAGCTGCGAAACATTGATCCCTTTTTCCTTATCGTTCACGTAGGGCGGCAAGATATGCTTCAGCGTAACGTCCATCATTTCCTGGGCTGTCATGGTGTTCTCAATGTCAGATTCGATTTTCAAGCCATAATAGGCCAAGAATGCCTGAAAGGCTTCACTCGTCAAATTATCCTTATTCTTAAAATAATACGTGACGACACCTTTTGAGCAGTCCGCATAGTCCGCCACCTTATCTAGTGTCATACCATCAATCCCGTGATTGCTAATACACGTTAGGGTCGCATTGATGACATCTGCTCGGCGCTTTGGTTCCATTCCTAATTTGGGCATGATCTTACCTCGTTTATTTATACTGTACGGTCGGAATAAAAAAAGTGTACACAATTATTTTCCAGTTTGTCAAACGAATAGGTTCGACAACACAAAAAAACACGCTTACTCAGCGTGTTCCATCCTAACGTTACATGGCAAGTGCTTGGCGACTGATCCGATATTGCCCCGGTGTCAACCCCGTCCATTTCTTGAAAGCATTTTGAAAGGCGCTTGGATCTGAAAAATGTAGCAAATATGCAATCTCTCCAATGGAATGCTCCGCTTGCTGTAAATACCCCATCGCCATTTCTTTGCGAACATTCGTGGACAATTCATGATAGGAAGTGTCCTCTGCCTTTAGTTTCGCTTGCAGGGATCTCGTGCTCATATGAAAAGCAGCGGCAGTCTGCTGTAAGGTCGGAAAAGCCGCAGGCATACATCCCACCATCCATTGAAACACGCGGTCCGAAAATTCCCGTCCTCTGATCAGCTTCTCTCTAATTTCTTCCGCGATTGGTTCAAACGCTTTACGCAGCCGGACATCTGAATACAGAATCGGGTATTGCAAAACTTCTTTGCCTACCAAGAGCCCATTTTCTGCTCTACCAAATTGAGGCTCCATTCCGAACAAATTCAAATAAGGTGCGATATCGGCCGTAGCGTCGTGTGTGAATTGTATCGCCTGTAACGGAATAGACCGATGACTCATACGGACGATCAAGTGGTACAAGGAGCTGACCATATCCTCCATGCAATGTCGAGAAACGCTCCCAGGACTTTGTCTATGAAACCGCAGGAACACATCGTTCCCCCGCTCTTCCCAATCCAGCTCGTACCCGCTGCAAAGGATCACGTGATACCGCTGATAAGCCTTCCATGCATCGACGATTTTTTCCGAATGCATCATGACATAGCCAAGAATGCCCAGATCGGCAATATCGGTTAACTGTCCTTGATGCAGTCCGAAATGATCATCCTGCGTGTATATGGCAGCTTCTTTCATCAAGCGCTCAAGCTCCGCTTCGTCAATGCGAGCCTCCACATCCTGCAACAAAGCACCGTCGAAAGAAACATGATCACAAAAACGCTCAAAATCAAGCTTCTTGTGAGTAATTGTTTTCATAATCGGATACACCATCGAAATCGCAAACCCATGCGCATTTTCCAAGTACGGAACCTCCTTTGCGTGAATCCACAACATTTATGCGCTTTCGATCATTCATCTGTTCCATTCCACACGATATGCTGAATACAGTTCAGTTTACCACGATCTGTCGGTTATGGAATCAACTCTACAGGGGGTTATGAAAATGAACATTCTCGTTATCATCGGACATCCAGATCCCGAGAGCTATTGCTCTGCGTTGGCGCACGCCTATATGAAAGGAGCTAAAGGCAAAACAGCACAAATTCGCACCATTGATTTGAGCCAAATCTCTTTCGATCCAAATTTGAAGTACGGATATCGGAAAAGAACGGAGCTGGAGGATGACTTAAAAGAAGCGCAGGACCTCATCCGTTGGGCGGATCATCTGGTCATTGTTTATCCGACTTGGTGGGGCACGATGCCCGCTATCTTGAAGGGATTTTTCGATCGTGTCTTATTATCCGGATTCGCCTATAAATATCGGGAGGGCTCGCCACTATGGGATAAGCTGTTAACGGGCAAAACCGCACATATGATTGTAACCATGGATACCCCATCTTGGTACAATCGATTGATCTACTGGCAAGCCGGACATCTTGTGATGAAACGCAACATTTTGAAGTTTTGCGGGATCAAGCCTGTGAAGGTTACGGAGATCAGTGGAGTGAATGCCTCGGCGGAGGAACAGCGCAAGAAGTGGCTGGGGAAAGTGACACAGCTTGGGGAGAGGCTAGCCTAAGCGTACGGTGAACCAGAGTGACAAAACAAAAACTCAAGCCCTCTTTCAGCTTGAGTTTTTCCTGTTGCCTTACTTATCGAGGTGCTTTTGCACACTTTCCAAAAACTTGCCCCTACTGGATGAACGCCGAGGATTCCTGCATCTTCCATTGCTTCCATCGCCCCAGTAATCACGATTTTTTCTCCCTTTTTCTACCTTTTTCTCCTGAACCCCTTTTCAAACAGCTTATCCAATCCTGAAATGCTCGCGTAAGGTGACACCCGCATATTCGCTTCTGAATAAGCCTCTTTCAACCAATTGCGGCATCAGCTTTTCAAAAAATAGTTCCATCGATTTTTCTGAACCGCCTGGAAGGGCAATAAACCCGTCCATAGCTCCAGCCTCAAACCGCTCCATGATATCGTTCAACACGTCCTCAACCGTCCCAATGGAAACCCAGTGAGCAGACCCGACAACCTCTGGCCTTGCCAACACCTCTTCTACTGTAGGCTGATGATTGATGATATACCGGCGCAACAGATCAGCGTGTGTACGGCTGCGCACTGGTTGATTCGGATCAGGGAGCATATCGACAGTTACGGGATGATCCAGAGTAAAGCTGCGCAAATCAAGGCCCAGTACGGATTGAAGCGATGCATGTCTGCGTTCCAAACTCAAATGCGCGTGTGCTTCTTTATGTAATCCATGCGCTTCCTCACGGGTATCGGCCAAGAAAAAATATAATCCAGGCAAAACTTTGATCGCGTCCGGACTACGCCCCTGTTCCTCGGCTCTTCTTCTCAAGTCGTTTCGCAATTCCACTCCTGATTCAAGGTCTGGCATCGCCGCAAAGATCGCATCCGCTACTTTAGCAGCAAAGCTCCGTCCCATATCCGACGCTCCTGCTTGAAAGAAAGGAATGGAGCCAGATGGATGGGCAGGCAATGTAAGCGGCCCCTTGACACTGAAAAACTCACCCGAATGATCAATGGCGGTAACCTTCTCCCTATCAGAAAACATGCCTGTCTCACGGTCCATCACAATTGCTTCGGACGGAAAACTGTCCCACAGCTTTTTTACGACCTCCGTAAATTCCGCTGCTTTCGCATATCTTTCTTGGGGAGAAGGCATAGGGAAATCACCGAAATTTTCCGCGCCTTCAATCGATGTGACAATATTCCAGCCAGCGCGACCATTGCTCAGCCAATGCAAGGATTGAAGCTGTCTGGCAACGACATACGGCGGATTAAACGTCGTAGAAATCGTCGTAACCAGTCCGATCCGCTCGGTTTCCCTGGCAATCGCTGCGAATATCATCGTAGGATCAGGGCTGCCGAAATTTGCGGAATCGCCTAACATCGTGGGGTGAACATAAAGATAATCCGCACGGAAAAGAAAATCGAGCTTTGCTTTCTCAGCCATTTTAGCCAAATCCATGTAATAGTCGATGGAGCCCATTTTTTCCACACCGCTGTCTGGACGCCGCCAGCCTTCTCCTTTCATCCAGGTTGCGTTTATGGACAATCCGATGCACAATTGTTTGTCTTCCGTCATTTTTCTCTACCTTTCCTATATGAACACTAATAACGATTCTCATTATCAACGAGTAGTGTAGCAAGGTCTGGCACAAATGCAAATACACATATCCCCAATGTGATATGCATCATTATTGAAACTGGCGACGAAAGGAGCTCTCAATGACTTGTGTAAGCAGAAGGAGAAACCCCGAATTTCTTTTTAAAAACTCTACTGAAATATAGCGGATTATCGTACCCCACACTGAAGGCTACATCACGGATGGAATAATTGCCTGTTAGAAGTAATTCGCTCGCTCTCTCCATACGGTACTGGATGACATAATCGATTGGACGTACTCCCGTATATTTGTGAAAGAAGTACGAGAAGCTCTTGGGACTCATTCCATGCAACTCTGCCAATTCATCGAGCGTCAGTGAATTCATATAATGTCCGTTTATGTAAGCAATGGCTTGCTGTATTACCATTTTACTAGGAGGACTCTCACTCTCTCGAAGCCTGCACCCCACCAGAACTTGATGCATGATCCCCAGGAATAATTCCTTGCTACGAAGCTTCCCGATTCCGTCAACGGTGTGGGCACTCTGATGAAGCATCATCAGCAATTCGGTCACTCTTGGATTAGCTCCCGGTTCCAGCATGAAATGTGCGTCGCATTCGTGGACGCTAGCTCCATCACGTATGTTGTCCAATCGATACGTAAGCAAATAGTACTCGAACTCTGAATCGCCAATGACTCGCGTGTCCAGCAGCATGTCTGGCGCCGCATGAAATACGGTTCCTGGATGTAATTCGTAGACAGTTCCATTCACACACATTCTGGCTGCTCCGCGAATGGTAAAAAGAAAACCGTGCCATACCGTCCTGAATTCACGCAATACACTGTTCGGCTGGATGAATAAACGGTAGGTACCTACTATCTCAGAGGAACCACTAGCAAATACTTCGGCTAGTTTATCCAAATCTGTCACTGTCTTTGCACCTGCTTCCTGTCCAAGATGTATGGGTCCTTTTTACAGCCATATTTTATCACAGACCATGATCAGCGGGTCTCTTTTCCCGAATCCAAAGAGCGGGCAGTTATTTTTATTGAAATTGATATGGTAAAATAAAGAAACAAATGGTAATAGGAGACGGGCATCCTGATGATATATCATACAAAGAAAGAGATAGGTGTGGAGCATCGTATGGAAGATAAATTAACATTGATTAAGGTTTTTGCTGGCAAAAGTTCACAGGGAACAGTTTTAGAAGAGCTTCCTGCAGAATACCTAAGCGATCAAAAATTCAAATTATGCGCATCTCCAGGGCTAGCACTAGGCCTTGCGAAAGGAGATACCATAAAACTCCATCCCAACGGAGATTTTGATTTAATCGAGCATGGTGGGAATTTCTGTATTCAAATTTACAAAGAGCAGCCTATTAAAGAAAAGATAGAAGCAGTTGAATCTATCGTCAAAAAAGAACTTTCAGGCTCTTTAGATGGATTTCATAATGGTTCACTCGCGTTTACTGCTCCAATCAGTAATGGATTTGATGCAACCAATCATACGTTCAATAAAATTCGAGACGTACTAGAAGCAGAGTACTATTACTCTAATATTTACAAGGATCCACATAATTTTGAAGATGAAGAGTTAGTTAGTTGGGCTAGAGATCTGGATTAATCTTTGAAAACGTCAGTTCTTCGGCTATGGAGCATCCTCCTTGGAATGATTTACCTAGGCAAATAAATCGTGCAAAGTGTATTTATTATGTAGCTGATTCTGAGTATGATAATAGTAAAAATAATAAGAAAGAGGCTATCAAATGGATTCTACTTTTTCATCAAGAAAAGCAACAAAGACGAAAACCCTCGTTATCAATGCACTATTTATCGCTTTTACTCTCGCAGCCACCATGTTTATTAACCTAAGACTCCCGATCATGGGTAACGGTGGCCTCATTCATCTCGGGAACGTGCCTCTTTTAATCGCAGCTTTTGTGTATGGCAGAAAAACAGGAGCTATCGCAGGAGCTTTTGGTATGGGCCTCTTCGACCTTATCTCTGGTTGGACAGCATGGGCGCCGTTTACCTTCGTAATCGTAGGTGCAATGGGCTATGTAGCTGGCCTCATCGCCGAAAAGGTGCCTGGCAATCGGGTATTTGTGTACGCACTCGCAGTTGCGGCAGCATTGGTGATTAAGATCGTGGGCTACTACTTTGTTGAGGTTATTCTTTACGGGAACTGGATTCAGCCGTTTGGCTCCATTCCGGGGAACGTTTTGCAGGTGGTTGTAGCAGCGGTTATTGTCATCCCGCTGGTGGGACGCTTGAAGAAGATTGTGGGGCAAGGGTAAAAAAGGAGGGATGGGGCAAAGCTCCATCCTTCCTTTTTTACAAATATAAAAAGATCGGGAAACGCGTGGGAGCAGTACAAATTACCTTTGGGAAAGGCCGGCAGCACAAAAATCAGATTATCGTCCATGACTCCAAAGCCGTCTTTCCTATTCCTTGCCCAGATCTAACTGATACAAGGCGCTTTTGTGCTAGGGCATACAATTCTTCGGTTACATCCGTTGATTCTGGTGTCGAAGACTCTTGAAGCTTACTGATCTGCTCATCCCATTTGTCCTTGTTCTTCCAACCTCGTACGGTTCCTTCCGAGATACCGAGCTGCTAAGCGATGTCCTTCAATTTCGTTTTACTATTCGACTGCTTTTACGTCTCCAACGCCTTAATACGGTTCGGGTCTCTTGCTCTTGCCACTACATCATCACCACCACCAATATTTAATAGTTTCGTTATGAAATAAAAAAAGGGAGCCCATAGACTCTTAAAAAAGAGTTGAGGCTCCCTTTTAATTGATTTACTTTACGACCACTTTACAACGATATCATCAATATAAGCAGCAAACAATCCTGTTCCTGCTGTTGCCCTAAACGTAATGGTTTGAGAACGCCTGTAGTGTACTTTTGTAACTACCTGTAAGACTAGTGAACTTATCCCATTAAGTTTGATTGGCAAAAGAAAAAGCACCACTATGGTGCTTTTCATTAAGCCTTTCCTCTCAATTACCAAGTCGATAAGTAAACAGCGTAAGCATGCCTCGAATCAAAATCTTGGGAGGAATGTCCACGAACCTTAAAGTATATAGTCGTTCCCCTCCCAAAACCACTTCCTGTCGCTGCGTCAATTTGACCAGGCCCTAAATCACCAGCAGTCCCAGACATTTGACCATTAGGGCCATAAGCTATCCAGTCATAGTCATAATTAACACCAGTAGGAGATTGCAGTTCGAATACCCAATTTATTTTGTCTGAGTCATTTTTCCAATAATACCAATCAACATCTGTACTATCCGAGATTGTTTGAAAGAAACTACCACCATCGTTGATAGCATGAGCAGTTTCTTTTGTATCCGCCCATCCATCACTGGCAAAAGCAGCTTGCGAACCGAAAGTTAATACGGAAACAACTGCACCCAAAGTCATTAACTTTTTAATCATAATCCACACTCCTATTTCCACTTATTCTTTTCGAACATACCTTTTTTCATATTTCCTATCTACTGAATTGTTTCGTCGACTAACGTGGTATGTGCGACGGGTTAAAAATTAAAATAATCCATTTTTTCCACCTCTTTACATTTTTAAGGACATCATAGCATGCATTTTTAAACAATACAATCGTATTATTTAAAAACTTTCTGGCTTTTTTCCTTGTTTCAATATAACCATGCCTAAAATAATTGATCATGAAAAGAGACGAAAGCAAATTGCTGAAGCGGCAAGTATTCTAGAACACCTTAGGGACCAGCGACAAGCTTTTTACCTGCTATAGCCAATGGTACGCTTCTGTACTCTTAAGACACGATCGGCATATTCACATAAGAGAGATACCGGACAAGGGGCGAGTGGTTGGAGCCTTATGTCTCGCATGGAATCGCCTGTCCGGTAAATCCCAAGAGCCGATGTCGATTGGCTCTTGACTCAAGATTACCGATTCAAATATTTAAAATCGTCCTGCCTTTTATCCCTGATTTTGTCCGGGTTTTTCATCTTCAACCAAAACGAAAACCACCTCAAAGGTGGTTTTTCTACTACTGTAACTACTGTATTCAGTTTTTGAACCCGTTCGTTCAACAACTTTTCCGTTACTAGTGATACGGTTCACCGTAATACACTAAACACAAAGTACAGTTTGACCACAATATATACATTAATGAATAAAGGCAAAAACCACTCCTAACGATGGAGTGGTTTATTTGATTAAAACTTCACTATTATCCGTCCTTTTATATTCAGATTTAGGACCGACTTTCATTCACGTATGGTAATAACTAGCTCGTCAACTTTATATTGGTCATTATACTTAACTTCAGCTTTCAAATTTAAAGAAGATAATTTTACAAAAACCCTTCCACGCATCCCTTCATATCTGAAGGCTTCGGCATCTTTTACATACTCATCAGATACTTTTATTATAACATCGTCTGCTTTTTTATTGAAAATACCGTTTGTGTCCAATTTCGACTTCTCGGTCTCTAACAATGGGTGAAACACCGCTGTACCCGGTTTTGGCCAATAAAAGTCATAAGGTCCAACTAAACTATTAACAGAAACATATTGATTTCCGTCAGATTCCAAATAATAATAATCGTCAGAGTTTATTGTGTACGTATTATTTATGTTGACAATCGGAAGATACTTAATTTTAAGCCCTTTTTCATCAAATTTGGGATATAGCTTGATCCCTTCATTTGGGACGTATGAAGCATTATATCCTAATGTGTCCCCTATTGCATGAACTGGCAGGTATGATGTTCCATCAACAACTATTGCCTTATTATTAAGTGTTTTGCCATTGATGTTTACTAGCAGCTCTCCCTCAACAACCTTACCAACCATACTAACCACTTCAGCATATACACTTATCGATGTTCCTATTAATAATCCAAATAAAGTTCCAATTATATATTTACGCATTTATTCCCCACCAATTCTCAATAATTTCTTTTTCTTTCGAATATAATTCATACTTTGATCAATGGACTTGTAAAAATAAGTATACCAAATATTGGTATTATCACCACTTCAAATTTATGTCATAGTCAGCCTTTTGGAAGGTTACGGCTCAATTTAACCTTTGAGGCTTGTCTCATGAAAAATAGGCGAACATATATACGGGCTTCCATATGGGGGCTTCTTTTTTCTCCTTCTGCTACGGTTATGTGCGGAAGGAGGTGATTACCATGACCAAGCATCTGTATTACTATGTAAGTTTCGAGGATGCAGCCCGACTCAATATCGTGAGTTAATTCACTCGGCAATAGGAACTACTATCTGCAGCCACATGAGCACCTGGTGGCTTTTGTTTTCGAGCCCGTTACTGAGATAAGCCACGCCATCTTGAGACACTTGTTTGATGCAGTTGATCTGTCACTCCTAGAAAACTAATTCTGCAGGGCTGGTACTCCACTTTGGAGCATCAGTTCCTTATACTTCTCTCCCGAAATAGTATGTTAAATAGACATTTTACTTTAAAAGGAAACAATAACCATATTTTTACGTATAACATGTAAACGAAATATTGGAGTGATAATAGAATGTTCGCAAATGACTTTGGACCATCTTTCTCTAGTGGTTTTGGTCCGCCCTGGTGGTTTTTAGTGATTGCTGGAATAATTGTACTTTTCATCTTAGGAGCGATCATAAATGGTATCAGGATTTGGATGTCAAATAATGCGTCCCCACTCTTAACTCAACCTGCAAAAATAATTAGTAAACGCACAAGAACTTCAGGTGGCGGTAATGATACCAGTGTATCCACATACTATTACCTTACTTTTGAACTAAGCAATGGAGAAAGACTAGAATTCCATGTAAAAGGTAGTGAGTATGGCTTACTGGTCGAAGGAGATACAGGCATATTAACTTATCAAGGCACCAGATATAAGGAATTCAGCAGACGACCTTTGTAAAATAGGGTCGTCTTTCTACATTCCTATCTCCTTTGCTAAAAACTCTCTTTCTCCCAATCCCCAGTAGTATTCCACCTACAAAAGCAACATTTTGACTTAACCCTTCTCTGACCTGGTATTGAAACGATTTTCTGCATCCTTATTAAGTGAAAGATTCGTGATAATATGCTTATTAAATCTTTAATGATGACAACGAGGAGGTTTGATTTTCAAATGGCTGAAAAAACGAACAAGAGTATCATAATTGACATCGCTCCGCTAAGAGCAGAGGATCGCAAGCGTTGGGACGTATTGGCTCGAAGCTACAAAGCCTTTTACGAGACAGGGCTCCCAGATTCCACATACGATGAGATCTGGAACCGACTGCTCATTGGCGATAGGATATTCGGTTTCGGTGCGCATCTTCATGGAAACTTGATCGGTATCACCCACTACGTTTTTCAGCCTACGGTCTGGAAAGAAGATGTGTGCTACCTGCAAGACCTCTTCGTTGACGAAACTGCTCGCGGACATGGGGTGGCCCGCGCCCTTATAGAACGGGTCGCTCAAGCTGCTCGAGAACAAAAAGCTTCTGCACTGTACTGGCAAACCCGCCAGGACAATTTCACTGCTCGTGCTCTTTATGACAAAATTGCTCATCATAAAGGCTTCATTCGCTACGACTATACACTTGAATAGAAGTGGAGGCCGGTATCTATTGCGTACGGGATACCGACTTTTTTTCAAGCTTACCTGCTGATCCCATTTAACAAATCGATTGTTTTTGATAAACCCAGACACATATCTCTTTCACTTCTGATAAGATCGATAAGTTGCCAACTTGTCGTTTCCCACCCGGTTTTCATTACTGTGATATAATGAAAATAAAAACAATGGGGTGTATTGTTGAAGAGACAATTTTTGATGATTGTAAGTGATGTAACAAAACCACAAATGGATAGAGTCACCGAAGTAGTAAAAGATTTTAATGAATTCATTGACTTGATTCCAATTGAGTCTAAATCTGATGGAGGCTATAGCCTATACATCGATATTCAAAAAGGCGATGTTGCTATAACAGTCTCAGATACACGAACATTCCTGAGAAATTGGTTTAAGTCTTTAAAAATAGAATGTGATTCAAATCCACGAGACTTTTATTAAAAGTCTTTTTTAAATACACATTTTGTAAAACCATATCCCCTCTTGTTCCTAATACTGATGTACAGTAAGATTTAGGAAAAACCATTAGGGAGTGGAAACATGGTCACTTGTTACTTGAAATATGTTATTGATCCATATCAGGTAAGTGTTTTTGAAGAATATGCAAAGATGTGGATACCTCTTGTCAACAAGTTTGGCGGACATCATCATGGCTATTTCCTTCCTCATGAAGGTGCTAATAATATTGCTTATGCCTTATTTAGTTTTCCTAGTTTGGCAGAATATGAAGATTATCGAAAGAAAATACTGGTCGATGAAGATTGTCAACTTGCCTTCTCACTCGCAGAGCAAACAAAGTGCATCATCAGTTACGAGCGAAGTTTCTTGCGTCCGGTGTTTGAATAATTCTCCTTCAACCTTGTCCATCCTTAGATAGGATGGGCTTTTTTATATAATGAGCATTGTGTATCTATCCGCTTATACCCGGCAGCGAAAAGATTGTCTGCTGCCCCACTTGATCAGCTGCCACTGGATTGATCCAGATCACTTTTGTTCTGATGCGGCCCATTCTTTTGGCACCATTTTCAATCTATCCGTTACCGTCAATATCCGATCAGGTACTTTACTCCATTGATCAGGCATCCTGTTGTTGGGTGCTTTTGATACGTCGATGCATACGATTCTGTCAGATGTTTTTCCGCCCCTCGCCATCCAGCACCGAACCAAAAACATCCTTGGTACTTTCACCGCTCTCTCCCCCTCATTTACCAAATCGTGTGCTGTGTTAAAACGATCAGGTAACCAATATTCCCCAATTGCGTATTAAAACGTGAAAGGAGTGAATTTTGCATGATCGAATTTACATCAATTATTTTGATAACATTGCCCTTCCTTGGATGGTGTTTAATCCCCACAATTACCGATTTGTTAAGTACCTTGTGACCAGCCTACTATGTTGATAAACTGTAAAAAACTAACAATGGCAGGGTGCCAAGTATGAACTATACTTTCGAGAATCTTACCTCCCTACATCAATCGATGATTGGCTGGTGGTAAAAAATGATTCTACTTTTTTTACGTGATTGGGCTGATCGTAAGTCAGCGGAACTAAGCAGCCTTAGTATTTCGTCTGAAATTTTCAGTCGTGAATTTATAGATGATAAGAGGGTTCAAGATCCTTCGTTAGGAGTTATTCATGAATCCCAGTACTGTCTAGGTCAGATCCTTGTATGGGAATCACAGCAATTGGAGATGGAAGTGGTTCACATCGATACCGAAGAATTAATTTATTGGAAGTATCTTGAGAAAATAGACTCCAATATCGATTTGGAGGAAATCACCGTGTAAAACAAAAAAATCGCTCAGGGGATCAGCTATCCCTTGAGCGATTTTTCGTATTTCAACGATTTAAAATGATTGATTCCAATTTTTTCAGCTCTTTTTAAAGGGACAGGCTTTCGCTTGTATTCTTGGAACCCTAGCTTTTGGTATAGCTTCATAGCGGGAATATTCGTATCTGCTACTTCTTCGATGAGAAATTGTTCATACAGGGTATTTTCCATCATATGACGGAGAATCATCATTGCCGCTCCCTGCCCTCTGAATTCGGGAGCCGTTCCGACAAAATCGATTGTGCATTTGAAGGGAGAAGGATCTGCCAGCGTAGCTTCAAATTCTTTTTTCAAAAAGAGTCCGGCGAGGGTGCCTTTATAGAGTCCCAGATGCTTTCGCAGCTCTTTTGGATTTAGTTTTACCGAAGGCGCAGTACCGTCCGAGCATGCAGCCATGCCGGCAACAGTGCGATCATCCGTTACCGCTACATAAAATTGATTCAAAACGAACATGTGAACAAAAGCTCTTGCAATAGTTTGCTTGTCATTTGAAAAAAAGCCAAGCCACTGCGTGAATCCCTCCGCAAAAATCTGAGACATTTGCTCTCTTGCATCGAATTCTGCTTGATCCGCCCTGATCACTGTAAACATGTTCGGTTATTCTCCTTCCTAGTATAGAAAAGAAGTGAGGATGAAGCGGGAAGGCATCGTGAAGCTGTTTTTTCGCATCAATTTCATCATAGCTAGCCCGTGAAGTGTCGAATAGAAAAATACGACCATTTCGTCTGGGTCTCCTGAACGGAATTCTCCAAGCTCCTGATCTTTTTTGATGAGCTGGGCTGTAGCGTGAAACATGTTGTCGCTAAGCCGGGCTACCTCGCTTTGTTTGACGCTTGTTCCTGCCCCCGATAGAAACGATTGAGCCATCAGTATTAGCAAATTCGCAAACTCTTCGCCTGTCATCATGTCGTTGTGAATTTCTTTCACAAACTGATCCAATGCTTGTTTCGGTGAAACAGCCGCCTCGAAAAAATCGATGTTTTTCTGCATGCCTGCGAGAGCATAGACCACCAGTTCGTCAAACAAGGTTTCTTTTGATTTGTAATGCCGATACAAAAGTCCGATGCTGATGCCAGCTGTATCCGCGATGTCCTGGACATTGGTAGAGCCGTATCCTTTTTGAACGAATAACTGCATGGCAGCTGATTGTATTTTCTGTTTGGTTGCGTTGCGCATTTGTTCGTATTGTTCTTTGGTGCGGGGCATTGGGGGACCTCATTTTTTGGGTGAGTTTTTACTCATTATAAAAAGCTGGAATTTTGAAAAGCAATCTTTTACAGTTCGGTACATGCAAAAAAAACGGCATCTCTGCCGTTTTTCGTTGCCCTTCTATTCTTCCATCTAATCCTTTGCTGTCTTCAGCTCAGCTTCGATCTTAGAGCTTTTCGAAGACTCGTCCATGCGCCAGTAAACGAGAAGGCTTATGGCAATACAAGCTGCTACATAGTAATAGAAGAGAGACTCGTTCCCGATACTTTTAAACCATAGTGCGATGAATTCTGCTGTTCCCCCAAAGATCGCAACAGTCACGCCATACGGAAAGCCTACACCCAAAGCGCGAATGGCGGTGGGAAACATCTCGGCTTTCACGATTGCGTTAATGGACGTATAGCCAGTAACAATGATAAGACCAGACAGCATCAGCAAGAAAGCGACATATGGGCTAGTGGTTTGTTCCAGGAGCAAAAACATCGGTACGGTCCACAATGTTCCAAGAACACCGAAACCAATCAACAGCGGTCGCCGTCCAATCCGGTCGGACAGCATACCAGCAAGCGGCTGCAAGACGACGAATACGAGCAATGCGGTAAAGTTAATCCAGCTTACTACCTCTTTCGGCATTCCTACCGTAATCACCATGAATTTTTGCAAATAGGTCGTGTAGGTGTTAAAGGCGATGGTTCCCCCGAGCGTAAGGCCAACAACTGCCAGCACCGCCTTCGGATGCTTCATCAGCTCTCGAAGCGTACCCGCCTTCTCCTTGTTTTTCGACTCCATTTTGGTATACTGCTCCGATTCGTCCATACTGCGGCGCAGCCACAACACGGCTACTGCGCCAAATGCTCCGATGATGAAAGGAATTCGCCAGCCCCAGGCCATCATGGCTTCTTCCGGGAGTATTTGCTGCAGGATAATTTGCACACCCAGTGCCAGCAATTGTCCACTGATCAGCGTGACGTACTGGAAGCTAGAATAGAACCCTCGGCGACCACTCGCAGCCATCTCGGACAGGTACGTTGCAGATGTTCCGTATTCCCCGCCAAGCGAAAGCCCTTGGAGCAGGCGGGCAAGAACGAGAATAATAGGTGCAAACACGCCGATGGTTTCATAGTTTGGTGTTACTGCAATCACCAGAGAACCACCTGCCATGATGGTAACAGACAACGTCAACGCGGCACGGCGCCCATGACGGTCAGCGTATCGGCCCAGGAGCAAGCTCCCGATCGGTCTCATTAAAAATCCGATAGCAAAAACAGCGGCTGTATTTAGCAACTGGCTGGTAGCGTCCCCTTTTGGAAAAAACTGAGATGAGAAATACACCGCAAAAGCTGCATAGACATACCAGTCATACCACTCAATCAGGTTCCCCAGTGAACCTTTAAAGATGTTGCTTGTGATTCGCCGCGTATTTTCACGATCACTCGATGGCTTCATTGCTGCCCCCTCCTTATGATTGACCCGAATCCATTCGCAATTGGGATAGTTTAACCGCTTTCAAATGAAACAATACTATTCTCGAGACGGCACTGTTCGCTTTGAAAGGGTTTACATATTTACCTGAATGGATTCTCGAAGAACTGTTTTTATTCTAAGTTATTTGTTTTGCTAGAATCTATTGAATACTTCTAGATGTGCAAAAACGGCATCCGAGCTGCCGAAAAACCCAGTTGAGTTACATTGATTTTTCGACCGGATCGGGCTACCCTTTTCCATAGGGAGGCGGCTGTTATGACAATCACTATGCTTCTGGGACTGCTTGAAAACATCTCTGTAATCGCAGTCATCGCCCTTATCATCGGCCAACTGGATTACTTTCGGAACATCATGTACGGGAAAAATAACTGGATGCGGATCTTGATCCTCTCTACGCTGTTCGGGTTCCTGTCGGTAATCGGAACGGAGAACGGGCTACGGGTCGATGACGCACTCGCCAATACGCGCATTGTCGGTGCCGTCGCGGGCGGGTTGATCGGGGGGCCTGTCGTCGGTTTTTTTGCTGGCCTTATTGGAGGTATTCATCGCTATTCGATAGGCGGATTTACCGCATTCGCCTGTGCCATCTCGACCGTAATGAACGGCTACTTGGCCGGGATCGTCAGTACGAAAATGAATATGCTGCGTCTGAAATGGCAGCATATCGTACTAATTGGCGTTGCAGCCGAGCTCATTCAAAAAGTTTTGGTGCTTCTCATGGCCAAGCCTTTTTCTGCGGCACTCGAACTGGAAGTAAAAATCGCGATCCCGACCACCATTATGACCATTGCAGGACTGCTCCTCTTCACTCGCGTTTTCCAAAATCTCAAAATGATGCAAGACCAGTCCGGCGCATTGGGGGCAGACCTGGCCTTGTCGATTGCAAGCCAGACGTTGCCTCATCTGCGGACGGGGCTAAATGAACATTCTGCGAAAAAAACCGCTGAACTGATCCGTGAAATGGCCAGGGTGGATGCAGTCGCTATTACCGACCGCGAAAAGCTGCTCAGTGCAAAAGGCCACGAGCTGGAGAATCATTTGCAGAAAGAGACGCTGTGCGCACAAGTAGCGGAGGCTGTTTTGACCCACCCTACAGGGGTATGGTGCGACAAAGATTTTGCTCTTCCGCGTCCGCCTCGCCTAAAATCGATCAGTGCCGCGTCGTTGTATCATCAAAACCAGAAAATCGGGACGTTGCAATTCTACTATAAAACCTCTTCCTCCAAGACGTCCCAGACCAACGAGAAGTTAGTGGACGGCCTCGCTAAGCTGCTGTCGGTCCAAATTGAACTGGCAGAGATCGAGCATCAAGCGACAATGCGGAAGCAGGCTGAAGTGAGCGCCCTGCAAGCACAAATCAATCCGCATTTTCTGTTCAACACCTTGGGGACGATTATGTCCTATTGTCGTACAGACCCTGATCAGGCGAGAAACTTGATCGGTCATTTAAGTGACATTTTCAGGCGCAATTTGAAAAGCAAGGGAAATCATCACAGCTTGCAGGAAGAACTCGACGGAATCAAGTCGTATTTGGAAATCGAGAAGGTCAGATTTAGCAACCGTTTAAAGGTGAACATGGAGATCGACGAATCTCTGCTGACCCGCAAATTGCCTGTCCTGACTTTGCAGCCGATCGTGGAAAATGCCATTCACCATGGACTTTTCCCAAAAATTAGCGACTGTCTGCTCACGATCCGAGTGGAACCGTACGACCATGAAGTGAAAATCAGTATTGAAGACAATGGAGTTGGAATCAGTGAAGAGCGTTTGGCCGATATCTGGAACAGCCAATCGACAGGGATCGGCCTTGTCAATGTCCATTCACGGCTGCAATCGATCTATGGCAAAAAATATGGCCTCACGATTCACAGCCAGCCTGGTTTGGGAACAGTCGTATCCTTTGTCGCTCCGTTATCCGTATTTGAAAAGGAAGTGCATCCAGATGCTCCTGAAAACGATCATCATCGATGACGAGCCAGCCATTTGTTCCGAATTGGAATATTTGCTGAAAAAATATATCGATATTCAGGTGGACGCAATCTATACCAATCCGCTTGAAGCATTGCCTCATATTATCAATTCCAAGCCTGATTTGCTTATGCTTGATATTCAGATGCCTGGGATGAATGGGCTTGAATTTGCCAAAACATTGAATCAGATGTCCTTTCCCCCATTGATCGTTTTTTCGACTGCCTATCATGAACACGCTCTGGAGGCCTTTTCCACGCTGGCTGTGGGGTATTTGACCAAACCGATCATGGAATCGAAATTAGACGATGTGATCCAAAAAGTGAGGACACTGAGGAACCGATCGGCCATAAATGACCGTAACGCGACGGTTCCCCCGATGGAAGAGCATGTTTGCATCCGGAAGGCCAACAAGATCATCCCGATCCCTGTAGGACAGATTTATTTTGCGTTTGTACGGGAGAAAGATTTATATGTTGCGACAAAAGAGAGTATCGACAAGTGCGACTTGTCCTTAAATGAGCTGGAGGAGATTTTGAACCGATCCCGCTTTTTCTTTAGAAGTCATCGAAACTTTATTTTGAACGTGAAGCATATCAAAGAAATCATCCCTTGGTTCAACAACACGTACTTGATCAAGATGAACGACGACAGCCAGACGGATATTCCCGTAAGCAGAGGGAAAATAAAAGCGTTTCGCAGTTTGATGAATTTGTGAATACAAGCCATTCTTAAAAACCCTTGAATATCAAGGGTTTTTCTTGTTCGCATCCGTTTTCGTCCGAGTGAGTTTTTGAGGTTCCGAGTGAAGCTCGTCCCCAATCCGTCCCCATCCTACAAGTCAAGGAAAGCAGTTACTAACACGTAAATATGTTTATCTATGCTATAAATCGTAATAAATTTGAAATGAAATTTTTAAAGAATCTTTAAATAAAGTTTCTTTTATCTTTCTATTATGATTGTATGATTTATCCCTAAATATCAAAATCCCCTTCAGAAGATACACATAAGTATGCCACCCTACTAGTATAGTGACATTTATCAACAGCAAAATTTACAAGGAGAGTCATCTATGAGTAATAGAATTAAAGAATTAGATTCAATACGAGGTTTGGCGGCTATTACAGTGGTGATAGGACATTTTTGTTTAATGATACCATCCTTGCCTGATTCTATTAAATTTTCACCCCTTAGATTTTTATGGGCTGGTGGAGAAGCTGTAATCATTTTTTATGTACTCAGTGGTTTTGTCTTATCTATGGCCATTTATCATTCAAAAACAAATTATTGGGGATATTTAATTAAGCGATTTGTAAGAATTTATATCCCTTATTATGTCTGGATATTCATCACCTTTGCTTTATTTATTTTGTTTTCGCCATATGAAGTTACGGGACTACGAGATTGGTTCTATGATAAGTGGCAAGGACCTATAACAACATTAGATATTATCAATCACCTTGTGCTTCTTAATAACTTTTTTACAGATAATTACAATCCGGTTATCTGGTCATTGGCTCAAGAAATGCGTATATCTATCGTGTTTCCTTTGTTATTCCTTCTTTTTTATAAACAAAGTTGGAAGAAAACGATACTGTTTGCCATGAGCTTTTCTTTCATTAGTATTTTCCTTAATATATTGCATATTGGAAAAGCTGAGGGATTTTATAATGGGTATGCTGATACACTGCATTTCACATCTATGTTTATGGTCGGAATGTTACTTTTTAAGCATCACGAAGAACTTGTCCGTTTATATAGAAATATGAAAAAATGGAAAAGAAGACTTCTTATCACATTAGGAGTCATTCTATATTTATACTCAACTGGAATTTTGTTTATTTCTCGTAGTGATACCTATTTTCTATTAAAAGATTGGGGCGTTGTAATTGGTGTTAGTATACTTATTATAATGGCTATGAGTAACCTAAAAGTAAAAGCAATTTTAAATAAGAGTGTATTTGTATACGTAGGGGAAATTTCATATAGTATCTATTTATGCCATTTTCCAATCATGATGGTACTATTTAAACTTTTGTATGCAAAGATTCCAATCTCTTTGCTGTTCCTCTTATGTGTTACAACGACAATATTGTTTTCTATCGTTTCGTATCATTTTATTGAAAAGAAATGTATAAAATGGGCAAAGCAAAGGACAATAAAATTCCAAAAAAAGGGGTAATATTTAATCGGTTCCTTATCTATTTAGGAACCGATTAAAATGCGCCCCACATGCGATTATACTACCAATTATATGAAAGAATTGCTGGTCAGTAGACTCCATATACTCATTAGTAAATATTTATTATTGACTATCTATCCAGCATATGTTAGTATTTAGACATTCATGGGGCCATAGCTCAGCTGGGAGAGTGCTTGACTGGCAGTCAAGAGGTCAGGGGTTCGATCCCCCTTGGCTCCACCATAATATAGAACGCACAAGTCACTTATACAAGGTGACTTTTTTTATTTTCACAAACTTGATAAATCCCCGTCCCTGCTGAAAAAAACCACGAAAAAAGCCAACCGATCTCCACCGGTTGGCTTCCCTCTTTTCCCTATCAATCTACTATCTCACCGTCACCACAATCGGTGTCTTCTTCCCACCGTATTGTACATAAATCGTCGCTTTACCAGAACCCGTCGCCTTGATGACGCCGTCCTTCACATCGGCTACCAACAGACGAGATGTGGTCCAGAGAGCTGGCTTGGTGACATTTTGCTCAGAGCCATCTGCATACGTAGCGATGACGTTCACTTGTTTCACTTCGCCCTTGCTCATCACGAGCTGGACGACATCTGTCTTCAAGTATTTCAATGTATCAACATCGACTGGGATGGATACGCTCTTGTCGTTGTATCTAGCTGTAATCGTTGCTTTTCCATAGGTACGTCCTGTAATGAGGCCTTTGGTTACGTCTGCTACCTTGTAGTTGCTCGTCTTCCAGTCAGCCATGGAGGTAACATCCATTGTGCGGCCATCGGAGAAGGTAGCGGTCAAGGTTACTTGTACGTTGCTGTTCGACTTCGTAGATACAAAGCGCTTGTTTGCTTCCAGCTTGCTCACGATTCCGACTTCTACTGGGATGCTGATCGATTTGCCGCCGTATTTCGCAGTGATCGTCGCACGTCCGTTTGAGAGACCTGTTACGCGGCCGTTTACCACATCCGCTACTTTAACCGAGGACGAGGACCATTCTGCATCGCTGGTCACATTGTCCGAATTGCCAGCGGAGTCTGTTGCGTTCAGCTTGATCTCTTTTGATTCGTTGACGTTCAGGATCAGCAGTCGAGGATCAACGGAGAGATTCGTCGCTTGGTCTACTTCTACTGCAATCGTAACCGATTTGCCATCGAAGGTACCTGTTACAGTCGTTTTCCCTGCTCCAGTCGCTGTGATCTTCCCGTTCATTACCTCTGCTACAGCAGCAGAAGCTGTGCTCCATGTCGCTGTATCTGTTACATCCTTGGTCGTTCCATCTGCGTAAGCTGCCGTCAGCTTAACGGTTTCGGACTTGCCATTGCCAAGCACGATCTTTTTCTTGTCTACCGTCAATGTCTGCATGACGCCAACAGATACGGAAATGTTCACTGTACGTGATCCGTATGTAGCTGTCACGGTCGCTGCACCTGTTGACACCCCAGTGATCAAGCCTTGACGCACGCTTGCTACGTTAGGAGCACTGGATGACCAAACGACTTTTTGTGTGACATCTTCAGCAGGAGAGCTTCCATCTGGATACGAAGCCGTTACCTTCACTTGCTTCGCGCCGCCCACTGGGATCGCTACTGTCGTGGTATCTGCGGACAAGTTTTGCGGTACATCTACATCGACAACCAGTGTCGCTGTTTTTCCGCCGTATTTAGCGGTTACATTCGCCGTTCCAGCCTTGTAGGCGGATACGGTCTTGCCGCTTGCAAATACGACATCTTGATTATCCGAAGACCACTCTACTTTTGAAGTGATATCTTCACTTGTTCCGTTTGCGAAAGATGCGTTTACAACTACGTCTTTCGTTGATCCGCTTTTCATCGTCAGGAAAGCTGGAGTGATATATATGGAACGAGGTACTTCTACATCTACACGTACCTGTACGGATTTGTTTCCGTACTTGGCAGTAATCACGGCTTCACCGGACTTCACCGCATGGATTTTCCCGTTGCTGTAGTACGCAACGTCCTCTCGATCGGAGGACCATTCGGCCTTATCGTTCACCACTGTGGAACCGCCGCCATTGGCATAAGTTGCTTTCAGCTCGATGTCTTCTTCCTTGCCCACATTCATGAAAATGTTTTGCTTGTTGAGTTCTAGCTTTTGCGTTGTATCCACATCGACTTTGATCGTCGCTGTTTTGGTTCCATACTTCGCAGTAATAGTTGCTGTACCTGCGCCATAAGCCTTGATCGTGCCTTTGAGCGCATCGGCTACAGCCGTATTGTCTGAAGACCATTCAGCCTTGTCGGAGACATCCTCCGTTACACTTCCATCCGGGAAAATGGCCTTGAGCTTGATTGTTTCTTCGCCGTTCAGCAAGAGTGAAACCTGGTTTTTGTTGGGCTCCAATCTGTGGGCGATCTCGACATTAACAGAGATCGTTGTCGTCTGGCTGCCAAACTTCGCTGTCACGGTACCAGTTCCTGAATTCAAACCTTTGATTGCACCGTTGACTACAGTCGCAATCGCTGGATTATCGATGGACCAGTCTGCTTGAGTCGTTACGTCTTCTGTTGTCCCATCGCTGTATACAGCTGTCAGCTTTACGTTTTCCGTGTTGCCGATCCGTACGTTCAACGTTTGATCTTCTGTCGTCAGTGCCTTTACCTTTTTCGTTACGGTTACACCCACTACAACAGGCTTACCCATGTACGTAGCTGTTACGGTAGATTTCCCTACCGATTTGGCTGTAATCTGCCCCGCATATACAGAGGCTACATCCGCATTTTGCGTGGTCCATTCTGTCTTGACGGTGACGTCTTCCGTTTTTCCGCTCACGTAAACAGCGGTAGCCGTCAGCTTGGTAGAATCTCCATTTTCCAATGTTACCTCGTTCTTGGACAGAACAA
Source organism: Brevibacillus sp. AG (assembly GCF_028369215.1). Lineage (NCBI taxonomy): Bacteria > Bacillati > Bacillota > Bacilli > Caryophanales > Paenibacillaceae > Brevibacillus > Brevibacillus sp. AG. The sequence goes on from NZ_JAQMYO010000007.1 coordinate 158,998, forward strand.
GTCGGCTGATTTCATCGGCAGCCAATCCTACCCCTGCGTTTCCAGTCCCCACTAATAGCAGGACGGCCAGAAACAAGAGCATCGTTTTTTTCCAGAACATTGCTAGCCTCCCTCGCAAGTATGAAATTTGCTGTTCTTCGAAACCATTCCACCATTACTATATCGGTAAAGAGCAAGAAACAATTTACTAGTTTTTCGTGTCAAGCATATGTCAAACTTTGTAACTAGACCGCATTTCAAACGTCTAAAGTTAAGAGAGCGACTATGAAGGAGATTTCGAAGAATGAAAAATCGAACGATAAACGCACAGCGTCCGTGCTGGCGCGGGATACGGATAGTGTTGGGGATTGTCATGCTGCTCGGTCTACTATGGTCGGGCTATAACTGGTACCGCATCGAACAGACGATTGAGGGAGCCAACGCCCGGCACGCAACCGTCGGCATTGTCCTCGGTGCAGCAGTATGGGGTGAGGGGCCTAGTCCTGGTCTGCGCGAACGCCTGGAGCAGGCCGCGACTTTGTATGAAGAAGGCTATGTATCGAAGCTGTTGGTCACAGGCGGCCTTGGTGAAGGCAAAACGATCACGGAAGCTGCTGTGAGCAGAAATTACTTGGTTGCCAAGGGAATTCCAGAAGAGGACATTTTGCTAGAAAGCAAGTCCACCAGTACATACGAAAACCTGCTGTACGGCCAGCAGGTCTTGGAGGAACATCATATACAAGACGCCCTGATCATCAGCCACGACTATCATTTGGCCCGTGCAATGATCATGGCTGATTCACTGGGAATTGTCGCCTCGCCTGTCGGGACGACGTCACACGTCCTTTTTGGACCGTATCATAAGGCGAGAGAAGTACTCGCACTCACGGATTGGGAGCTCTCTCGCCTCTGGACACAAGTGCTAGGAACGGTGGTTCTCGCGTAAAATTTCATACACATCGACAAAATGGCGGATTCGCTCCATGATGCGAGCCGCTTTTGTTTGTTCAATCCGATTTCCGTTGGAGATAGACAAATGCTCTTGCAGTTCATTCAGCGCGTAGTTTGAAGTAAACAGCGTAGGCAAATGGTTGTTTGCCCGCTGATTCAAGATAACCCCCAAAATCTCGTCCCGAACCCATGGCGTCAGGTTTTCCGCGCCGATATCATCGAGGATCAGTACAGGCACTTCTTTCAGCAGCTCCAGCTTCCCCGCGTACGATTGATCCGAGATGGAATCCTTCATCTCCCGGATAAAGTCAGGCACATAAACCAGCAAGGAAGCGACATTGCGCTCCGAGAGCTCGCGACCGATTGCTCCCATGATGTAGCTTTTTCCAACCCCAAACGGACCGTGCAGATAAAGCCCTTTTACCCGCTCGCCTGTTCCAACTTTTTCACAGAACTGAATCGCAGCGTCTACGGTAGCCAAATTCCCGGAGTCAATGACCAAGCCCTCAAAGCTCGCGTTCAAGGTCTCTTCGGAAACATAGTAGCTGCGCATCAGTCGACGGCGGCGAACCTCTTCCTCATGCGACAATTGCTTGGAACAGGGCGTCATCGAGCTGATAATATGATGGTGAGCCAGCTCCAATTGAGTGCTATGCCCCTTGACCAAATTCGGGCACTCGCCAAGACCCGGACAACGCTCACACCAATACTGCTCCTTGACTGCCGTATAAATGTTGGAGAGCGAGCGGAGGTAGTCGTCCCGATTCAATTCGGGATGCTCTTGTTGAAATGCTTTTAAATACGCGGACGAACGGAACATTTTATCTAACTGCTGATCCGGTGTCAGCAACTGACGCGGTGTTCGTTTGGCGAGCTCTTGCATGAACTCACTGATAGATTCCACGTTCCCTCACACTCCTTATTTCCGTTTTCGCAAGGTTTCCAGTCTTTTCTGCAAGTCTGGAAAATCCTGAATGGACTGTTTCTTTTCAGCGTCCGATGTGGTTTTCTCCTGAGACAACTGCCACTCGACAGATGCTGGCAGCTTGTCCTGCAAGATAGCTCTACCGTTCCGTCTGACAGGAGCAGATTCCTTCTTGCCTGCTTTTGCCTTCTCAGCTGTTTGTGCCCGTTGATCCGCACGCTCGAGGATCTGCTTGACTGCCTCGTCAACTGTCGCGATCCGCTTGGCTTTCCAGCTGTCACGAATCGTCTCCATGTACGCTTTTGGCAGCTCCATTTGCATGCTGGCTAACGTATGGAGCAGCAGGGCATTGACGACTTCCGGCTGCATCCCATCCGCAAATACAAGCGTTTCAGCCCGTTCCAAAAACACCTTGCTGATTCTGCCACCAACGACCTTTTCCAACAGGGTCACCGGAGATAACTGGCGACAAGCACGGATAAAGGCTTCGCTGCCAGGCTCAGGTAAGCGCCCCGGTCCAAAGTCATCCTCTGCCGTGTCAGTTGCAGGCGCAGTTCGGTATAGCTTGTCTTCCGTGTAGCGTTGCACCAGACGCTTGCGTAAAACTTCTCCGTCCAAACTCCGATCCGATTTGTACAGCGTCCAATCACGCAGCTCCTGCCCCATCCCCCAACTGTCCAGCTGATAGAAATGGCACAACGAGAACAACAGCTCCATGCTCTTGCCTTCCAAAACTTTGACCGAGTCGGCATTATCGGGCAAGTACAGGCGCAAGGACGATACACTCAACGAATGGTTGACCTGTGCCTCGTAGCCAGATTTCATCGGCGCTTGCGGGAAACTAGTGTCCATCTCGGTTAAAAACTGATCCCGCTCCGATCCTTTTTTCACTTCCAGCTCCGATGGTTTCAACGACTGGAATACATCATGAAAGTCTTTGGTGACGTTTTCCACGATGGAGTATTCTTGATCCAACTGACTGCCAAGCGTATCTGCATAATGCTGGCGCAGTTGCGAATAGCGAACGTTTTCGATTTTGTTTAACAACATCAACGACAGTACATAGTCTGCAAAAAACTCTGCCGGACTAAGCGGCGGTTTGATCAAATACTCGTAATAATAGTCACGCTGCTGATTTTCCCTGCGGCGCACCTCGACTAGCCCGATTGCCTCCAGACGTTCACGCGCATCCAATAGCCGATCCAGAGAAAGCGAAGTCGTCAGCATCAAACTGCGATGGGTCCCCTCCGAGGAGGCTCCGCTCACCTCCTGCACGCCATGGACGAGCAGTTGGTAGAGAGCGTACGATTCGACACCGATGATCGGCAAGTATAGCTGCGTAACAAAGCCCATTTCGGCAAAGCCAATCGGTCTTGCCATCCGCACCAGATAACGATCCTTCGGCAACAATTCGTTCCAAACTAAACGACGCATCAGATCTTTCCTTCCTGACAAAATTCGATTCTTTTATTATAGCACGACTACCCATTCATTCGCGGAAAAATCAGCTGGAAAGCCAAAGAAGCCCTGGCGGATCGGCCGCAAGAGCGTGAGAGAGAAGTTGCGAGTCTGATAGAAAAAGCTATCTATTCTTTTGGAAACGAGCTATTTCGCGCTTGAGCCAATAGCTCCTCCAGCTCTTTCATAAATACATTGATATCTTTGAATTGGCGATATACAGAGGCGAAACGTACATAGGCAACCTCATCGACATGGTATAAACGCTCCATGACCTTCTCCCCAACGTCATTGCTTGGGATCTCCGCTTGCCCGCAGCTGCGCAATTCTTTTTCAATGTCGTTCACTACATTTTCAAGCACTTCCAACGGTACGGGGCGTTTTTCGCAAGCGCGCACCAACCCGCGCAATATCTTGTCACGACTGAATTCCTCGCGTGTTCCGTCCTTTTTCACAATTAACAAAGGTGATTCTTCTACCATTTCAAAGGTAGTAAAACGGCGCTCGCAGGCTTCGCACTCACGGCGACGACGAATGGATTTATTATGATTGAAAGGACGTGAATCCAGGACTCTAGTCCCATTATATTCGCAAAATGGACAACGCATATCAGAATCAACTCCAATACTGACAATACTTGTCTACAGTGTCCCTCATATTCCTGTCAGAAGTCAAGTCAATCCTTGTACCTATTTAAAGCATAAGTCGAATGGAGTACAATTATGGTACTGTTGGAGGGATAGTCATGCGTTTAGTATCTTTAAGGCACCTACAGCCTGGAATGAAATTGGGACGTACGGTCTTCACAGAAGATGGAAAGGTGCTGCTTGGAACCGGTATGCTCTTAACGGAACGACTGATATCCGGATTAGAGCGAACTGGTGTCGATTCGGTGTATATCGATGATCCCCGTACCAATGACATCGTTGTAGAAGAAGTGATTCGCCCACAAACCAGGCAAGTAGCTGTGGAAGCCATCGAGAAGACGATCAAACAAATTACAAACTCAAACAAGCTGGCCCGGAAAATTTCCTTAAAAGAAATGGGCCTTCATTTTCAGCGTGCCTTTAGTTCAATATTGGACGACCTGATGCAAAACAAGCAAATGGTTGGACATTTGACGACAATCTCTTCTCATTCGCCATCCTTATACCATCACTCCGTGAATGTGGCCGTGCTGGCGACTGCTGTAGGCATGTCTCTGGGCTACAATCGCACACAGCTCATAAACCTAGGGGTAGGCGCCATGCTGCACGATATCGGCAAAGTGAGCCTGCCTGAAGAGCTGTTACAAAAAACAGAGCGTTGGACGGACGAAGAGAAGGAAATCGCCAAACAGCACACGATGCTTGGCTTTAATTTGTTGCGAAAGCAGCATGATATCTCGCTTATGTCAGCACATGTCTGCTTGCAACACCATGAACGACTAAATGGAAGTGGTTATCCACAGGGATTATCTGGCAAGCAAATTCACGAATTTGCGCAAATCGTCGGTCTCTGTGATATTTATGACTCATTGACTTCCCCACGTCCATGGCGCAAGCGGTACATGCCACAGGATGCTGTCGAGTACCTGCTAGGCGCTGGCGGTACGCTGTTCGAACACCATCTAGTCAATGCCTTTATCAAGCACATTGCTATCTTCCCGATTGGAAGCAGCGTCGTTTTGAATACCGGAGAAGTCGGGGTAGTGAGTCGGGTTGATCCGGATTATTCGCATCGCCCTACTGTACGTGTGCTAAAAGACGGTCGAGGAAACGACGTCCCAAGCCCTTATGACCTCGATCTCAAGGCGAACATCCGACTGTTTATTGTCAGCTTTGAAGATGATGATCTGTTTAACGTGAACTCATTAGATGAATCTTCTACCTCATCGTAAATACGAAGCAACGAAAAACCCCTTTGCTCGAAAATCGGCAAAGGGGTTTTGTTTATGCTACTTATTTTACACCCACAGCAGCTGCTTCTTTTGTTGCAGCTTGATTGTTCTGCTCGGAAACGTGGCGAACCAGATCTACGACACGGCAGGAGTAGCCCCACTCGTTATCGTACCAAGCAATCACTTTCACCTGATTGTCTCCCATTACCATCGTAGACAGACCGTCGATGATCGAGGAGTGATCGTTACCATTGAAATCGCTGGATACGAGCGGCTCGTCGCAGAACTCGAGGTAGCCTTTCATGCTGCCTTCGCTCGCTTCACGCAGGACACGGTTTACTTCGTCCAATGTAACAGGCTTCTTCGTATTGATTACCAAATCCACTACGGAAACGTTTGGAGTAGGTACGCGAAGTGAAAATCCATTCAGCTTGCCATTCAATTCTGGCAGAACCTTACCTACTGCACGAGCAGCTCCGGTAGTCGTTGGAATGATGGACTCGCTAGCTGCACGTGCACGACGCAGGTCTTTATGCGGATTGTCGAGATTCACCTGATCGTTTGTAAACGAGTGAATGGTAGTCATGAGACCTTGTTCGATACCGAATGCATCGTTGAGCACTTTTGCCACAGGTGCGAGACAGTTGGTCGTGCAAGACGCATTGGAGATAATGTGGTGATTGGCGTGGTCGTAGATACCTTCGTTTACACCCATCACGATCGTAACGTCTTCTTCTTTCGCTGGTGCTGTAATCACAACTTTTTTCGCACCGCTTTGCAGATGCTTGCCAGCGCCTTCGCGATTGTTGAACTTGCCTGTAGCTTCTACGACGATCTCTACTCCGAGGTCACCCCAAGGCAGCTTCAGCGGATCACGGTCAGACAGGACAACTGTTGCTTTTCCATCTACGATAATCTTGTTGTCTTGGACTTCCACTTTATTTTGCAGGCGTCCGTGGATCGTGTCATATTTCAACAAATGTGCAAGCGTCTCCGCTGGATAGCTGGCGTTGATTGCAACGATTTCAATGTTGGGGTCCTGGATAGCGCGGCGGAATACCATGCGGCCAATACGTCCGAAACCATTAATACCGATTTTAATTGTCATATATAGAAACCCCTTCCGAATTGAGTTACGCTTATCTGATACTTTTATTATAATAAGTATGACACAATTATCAATGTGTTTTACTGAAAAATAAATATTTGGACGATTTACCCTACCCAAAAAAAGAGGAAAAAGCCGCTCTCTTATCCATAAGAGAAGCGGCTTTTCATGACTTTTAACGTAATTGAAAGTCGTATATATTTTTGTAACGATCATGATAATAGAGCACTCGCTGGACATATTGACGAGTCTCCCCATATGGAATGTCCTCAATCGTCTCTCGAGTTCCGTTCCATTGCTCACTCGCGAGCCATCCGTTTACTTTCCCCGGACCAGCGTTGTAGGCTGCAATGACTTTGACAATATCCCCATCATAGCGGGACAGCAAAAAATCGAGATACCATGTCCCAATCTCGATGTTCATGACAGTGTCGTACAAGTATTGACTGTCCTTTGGACGGAAGCCCGCCTCCTTGACGATCCACTGCGCTGTTTCCGGCATGATTTGCATGAGCCCGACGGCACCTTTTTTCGAAACGCGATCTGTTGCAAACCCACTCTCGGAACGAATGACGGCCAGTACCAAATGAGGGTCCACCTCATATTTCAGTGCAGCCGTCACAATCTGTTGCTCATATTTGATCGGGTACATCCATTTCCACACCAATGGCGTGTTTAGCAGCAGAAATACACTCGCCAAAACGAGCAAGATCAATGCTGCACGTTTGCCAAAACTCATGATTGACGCTCCGATCGAATCGCGGCCAATACGGCCTCCACTTGACGCTCGGTTTCTTCACGCGAACCAGAATTATCGATCAAAAAGTCTGCGCCTTGCTTCTTCTGATCAATGGGAAACTGCGCCCGCAGTCTTTTTCGTGCTTGTTCTTCTTCCAATTCGTCGCGCTCCAGCATTCTCGCCAATTGCATCTCGTAGGGCGCATAGACGACCACGATTTTTTCTACCATATGCGTAAGCTTGCTCTCATACAGCAGAGGAATGTCCATAAAGACGATCTCGGCTCCATTCGCTTCCGCTGCTTCGGCCTCTTCCCGCATAACGCGGCGTACCTCGGGATGGACGATGGCGTTCAGCTTTTGACGCTCGGACTCGTCCGAAAACACGATCTCACCTAGTTTTTTCCGATCAATTTGACCATCTTCCAATAGGATTTCTCTTCCAAAATGGCGCACGATCGCTTCATAGGCTACTTTACCTGGTTCTACGACCTCTCTGGCGATTTGGTCAGCGTCAATGACAGGAATTCCGCGCTCTCGAAGCATACCTGTCACCGTGCTTTTCCCAGTGGCAATTCCGCCTGTTAACCCTAGTATCATGCCCATCCTCCTCCCTTGGTCGAACTGTTATAACTGCATTGTGAAAAACTTCTCGAGGTTACTGGTTCTTTTGGCAGTCCGGGCAAATATGCGTCCCTCTGCCGCCGACTACAAACCGAATGATTTCGGCCCCGCACTTCGTACATGCCTCATCTTTTCGTCCATAAACTAATAGAGACTGTTGGAACATTCCCATCTCGCCCTGTCCGTTCACATACGACTTGATGGAGCTACCACCTTGTTCTACCGCTTCTTGCAAGGTAGAGACGATGCTTTCGTGCAGTCGGATAACTTCTTTATCTGTCAGCATTCCTGCTGGTTTCTCCGGATGAATGCCTGCTTTAAAGAGTGACTCGTCCACATAGATATTCCCCAGCCCTACAATACATTCCTGGTTTAGGAGAAGTGGCTTAATTTTTGTTGACCGTCCTTTTACCAATTTCCCCAAAACTTCAGGAGTAAAACTCTTATCTAGCGGTTCTACTCCCAGTTTTGCCAAAGGTCCGACGGTTGTTTCCTTCCCCTTAGGGAATAGATCCATCGTCCCGAATTGGCGAACATCTCGATAACGCAGCTCCGTTCCGTCCGTAAAATGGAAGACGACATGGGTATGCTTCTCAACGGGATCATCCGCTTGATACACGCCATAGCGCCCTTCCATCCGCAGATGGGACACGAGCACATCCTCGTTTAAGAAAAACTGAATGAATTTTGCCCGCCGTTGGATATCCTGGATGGTTTGTCCCACCAAGAGAGATTTGAAAGCTTCCACATCATCTGGCTGACGCACAATACGCGCCAAATGAACACTTACTCTCTCAATCGTTTTTCCCATGACCAAGCCTCGCAGAGTCCGTACGACGGTTTCTACCTCCGGCAATTCTGGCATATGCCCTCCTCCTCTCGCTGTCTATCCATGTTTTATTGTCTAGGCATGCCTACTTCGCATCGTACCAAGTACGTCCATCACTGACGTCCACCTTGAGTGGCACATTGAGTGACAGTGCACTCTCCATCACTTCTGGCACCAGCTTGCGCATGACCTCAAGCTCATTTTCTGGGACTTCAAATACAAGTTCATCGTGCACCTGCAAAAGCATGCGGCTAGCGAGACCTTTCTCCTCGATTGCCTCCTGCATGCGAATCATCGCCAGCTTGATCACATCGGCAGCAGTACCCTGGATCGGCGTATTCATCGCAGTACGCTCGGCAAACGAACGCAGGTTAAAGTTGCTGCTGCGAATATCAGGCAGGTAGCGGCGGCGGTTCAACAAGGTTGTCACATAGCCATCTACCTTCGCCTGTTGGACAATCTCGTCCATCCAGCGCTTCACACCGGAGAAGACAGCGAAGTAGCGCTCAATAAAGTCCCCAGCTTCTTTGCGGGTAATATTGAGGTTTTGCGACAGACCGTAGTCGCTGATGCCGTATACGATCCCAAAGTTGACCGCTTTGGCCTGACGACGCATCAGCGAGGTCACTTCTTCCTCACTCACACCAAATACGTCCATGGCAGTGCGGGTATGAATATCCATTCCCTTTTGGAAGGCATCAATCAAGTTTTCGTCTTGCGAAATGTGGGCCAAAATCCGCAGCTCAATCTGGGAATAGTCAGCCGCCAGCATGTACCAGCCATCCTCCGACGGGATAAACGCCTCGCGAATCTTGCGTCCTTCTTCCATGCGGATCGGGATATTTTGCAGATTCGGATCCGTACTGGACAGGCGCCCTGTAGCTGTAGTCGCTTGGTTGTAAAGTGTATGCACCTTGCTCGTCTTCGTATGGATTTCCTTGGTCAAGCCCTCAATATACGTAGAGCGGAGCTTGCCGAGCTGACGGAAGGTCAGGATCGCATCGATGATCGGATGATAAGGAGCCAGCTTCTCCAATACATCTGCACTGGTAGAAGGACCTGTTTTGGTCTTTTTCAATACAGGCAGAGATAAGCGATCAAACAAAATTTCACCCAATTGCTTCGGCGAGTTGATGTTGAATGCCCCACCCGCCAGCTCGTAAATCTGATCTGTCAGACCCGCGAGCTTTTTGTCCAAGTCTTCCCCCATTTGCACAAGGCGTTCACTGTTTACCTTTATGCCTTGCTTTTCCATGAGAGCCAGTACCATACTCAGCGGAGCTTCCAATTCACCGAGCAGCTTTTCCATTTCGTTCTCCGCCAGCTGCTCGCGCAATACAGGCACACTCTGCCAGATTGCGGCCGCTTTATGCGCTACATGCTCGCTCAGCACGTCCATTTCAGGAACAAGACGTTTGGCACCCTTACCGTACACCTCTTCATCTGACAATACCCGTGTTTGTGCGTATTGTGCCGCTATGCTATCCAATGTCGGGTTGCTCTCAGTCGCATTCAGCAGGTAAGAGGCGAGGTACACATCAAAGCTGATGCCTTTTATCGCCAAATCATGCCAGGCGAGTCCAACCGTGTCTCGCTTGCCGTCAAATACCCACTTCTCCTTCGCGGAATCAGCCAGCCACTCACAGAGTGCCTTCCATTCCTTAGCTACGTCCCACGGAACGAACATCACCGTATCTTCCGCAGCAAGTCCAATTCCGAGGAATGGCGCATGATGATAGTTTTCCCCGTCCATTTCGATGTAAAGAGCCATTGGTGACGTCAGCTTGGACTCGTACGCCGCTTTGTTTTCCTCTGAAATCATCTCAAACGAAAACGGCTTGGCGTCTGCTTGTCCGCTTCCATCTGCTGGCTGTGCCACTTTGATCTTGGACAGCAGCGATTTGAACTCCATCTTTTTAAAGAACTCGCTTAGCGGTACACCATCATAACCTTCATAGCCAGTCTCTTGCACATCCAGCTCCACAGGCGCTTCACGCAAAATGGTTGCCAAGGCTTTACTCATGTTCGCCTTGTCTACATTCTCACGCAGGTTCTCTTGCAGCTTTTTTCCCGAGACTTTATCGATGTTTTCCAGTACTTGCTCGACAGAGCCGTATTCGTGCAGCAGCTTCAGCGCTGTTTTCTCCCCGACACCAGGGACACCTGGAATGTTGTCAGATGAATCACCCATCAAGCCTTTCAGATCAATTATTTGCAGCGGCTTAAGGCCGTACTTTTCGTGAATTTCTTGCGGAGTGTACAGCTCGATTTCGCTGACTCCCTTGCGCGTCAAAGCGACGGATACATGCTCAGACACGAGCTGCAGCATATCTTTGTCTCCGGTAATGACAGTCGTTTTCCAAGCTTGCCCATCTGCCTGCTTCGTCAACGTACCGATAATGTCATCCGCCTCGTAGCCTTCCAGCTCGAAGCGTTTGATTGAGAAGGCATCCAACAGCTCCCGAATCAATGGAAACTGTTCAGACAGCTCCGGCGGAGTTTTACTGCGTCCCCCTTTGTACTCAGCATACTCGCTATGGCGAAACACGACTTTTCCCGCGTCAAAAGCAACCATGATATGCGTTGGCTTCATTTCCTCCAACACTTTTAACAGCATAGTCGTAAAGCCCAGCACTGCGTTCGTATGCAGTCCTGCCGATGTGGACAATAAAGGGAGCGCATAAAACGCCCGGTTCGCAACACTGTTTCCATCAATCAACACAAAATGACTCAAGGAATTCGACCCCTCTCGTTACAAAACTACTATCTTTAATCGTAACATAGGGCAAACATCAAAGCCAAGCCGTAGATATGGCGGGTAAAGAACAAGGTGATTGAACAGACTATGAAAAAAATTGGACAAGGAAGGTGATCCTATGAATGCGAGGAAATTGATTCCGCTCTTACTCACGCTATTTCTTTCCTTCGGGTCAATACCAGCAACAGCGACCCCACATGCAGATGCCGAGCCCGCAGGCAAAAAGCTGATGGCATTTGTCATTGATGACTTCGGGAACAACATGCAAGGCACGGAGGAAATATTATCAATGCCAGTCCCTCTCACTGTTGCCGTCATGCCGTTTCTGCCAAGCACCAAGCAGGATGCCGAGCTCGCCCATCAAAAAGGACATGATGTACTCCTTCACATGCCGATGGAACCGATGAAAGGAAAACGCTCCTGGCTCGGTCCTGGAGCCATTACGGCTGATCTGTCCGACGATGAGATTCGCAGCCGCGTGGAAAAAGCGATTGACGATGTCCCACATGCGATTGGCATGAACAACCATATGGGGTCAAAAATAACCGCTGACGAGAGAATCATGCGTATCATCATGAAGGTCGTCAAGGAGCGTGGGCTCATTTACCTGGATAGCAAGACCACTGATAAAAGCGTGGCGGCGAAAATAGCGGCTGAAATGGGCGTGCCTCATGCAGTGAATCAAATTTTTCTCGATGACGTGTACTCTGTCCCACATATTACGAAGCAAATGGAGCTCGTTTGCAAACGAATCCACAACCATCCCCTATGTATCGCGATAGGCCATGTTGGGCCTCCTGGCAAGAAAACAGCCTCCGTTCTGCGCCAGTATATCCCGCGAATTCAGAAGGAGGCCGAATTTGTAACCATTTCAAAGCTTATCCAGCAAACTGCTCATTAATTTTCGCCACCAGCTCTCCTTCACACGAGCCTCCGTTTTCAGATTTCCCGACAGCTTTACGTACTCGCTCACGGCTTCTGTAATGGCCTGAGCGATTTTTTCTTGTGCTTTGGAATTCGTTAACATTTCGCGGTCATGCGCATTGCTGATAAAACCCATCTCCACGATGACAGACGGACAGTAGTTATGACGCAACATGTAGTACGTCTTCCCCCTGACTGGTTGGTTGTTCGTCCCTGTCAACTTGTTCAGCGAGTTTTGCAGCAGCTCTGCCAGCATATAGCTTTGTTCGGTATCTTGGTACAAGAGAATGGCGCCCCGTCGCCGCGGATTAGACGCCCAGTTTACATGCAGGCTGAGCAACATCTGTGGACCGATCTCTTTCGCCAAATTCTTCCGCTGCGCCAAATCCCGAATATGCCTCGATCGGTTGTCCAACCACCGATTCTCATCGCTCAGTGCGATATCTTTGTTCCGATTCAAGGCCACCGTATAGCCAGCTTCTGTCAACTGTTCGTATAGTTGCTTGGCAATTTGCAGGTTGATGTCTTTTTCGTACAAATCCCCATAAGAAGTTCCCGAGTCTACACCCCCATGACCTACATCAATCAAAATGTGAAAGGGGGTGAGCGGCAATGCTTCGCTTCTCGTCGGGATACAGATGAGGATAAGTATGAAAGCAGCGATACGGAAAATAGCCTGTAAGTTTCTCATGCCAGTAGGATAACCGGATTGAAAAGAAACCTTTCAAACGGCGAGGTACACATAACATTGTGAATTTTTTAATCCAACTGTACAATTACAATAATGAACCATGACCTTACCCGCATAAGAAGGTGTACTGATGAATCAATCTTTGGAAAAACCGTTATTCCCCCCATATTTGGCTCTCTTAATCGGGGTGATCGCCATTTCCTCTTCTGCGATCTTTGTAAAGCTATCGGATGCGCCTGCTCCGATTATCGCTACGTATCGCCTGATTTTTTCTGTTCTCTTAACACTTCCTTTTTTATTCTGGAATCGTGGCGCCATCGCAGAGATTGGAAAAATGTCCAAAAAAGTGTGGCTACTCTGTATTTTATCCGGGGCCTTTTTGGCAAGCCACTTTCTGTTGTGGTTTGAATCGCTGAACTACACGTCTGTAGCCAGTTCTACTGTGCTCGTTACCTTGCAGCCATTATTTGCATTCATCGGCGGTTATTTCTTTTTTGGTGAAAAAGTTCGATTTCTGGCTCTATCCGGCGGCTTGCTGGCGATTGCGGGAAGCTTTGTGATTGGCTGGGGAGACTTTCAAGTAGGCGGCATGGCTCTGTGGGGTGATTTCCTCGCATTGATGGGAGCTGTCACTGTGACGGGCTACTGGCTGGTCGGGCAGTACGTTCGCCAGCATATGTCCTCCTTTGCCTACACACTCGTCGTCTATACAGCTACCAGCGTGATTCTGGTCGCCTATGATCTGGCACTCGGGTATTCGCTCGTCGGTTACCCTGCGGCGGATTGGGGCTGGTTCTTCTGTCTCGCCCTGTTCCCGACCTTGCTTGGACATTCTATTTTTAACTGGATCATTAAATGGCTCAATACGACGACGATATCCATGGGGATTTTGGGAGAACCGATTGGGACTGCGATTCTCGCTTACTTCATCTTGGGTGAAGTGGTAACACCTCCGCAATGGATCGGCGGCCTGATCATTATCGCCGGCATTTATGTGTTCATTCGTTTTAACCAACCTGCTAAAGGAGTGTCCTCCATTGAACAAGCAACCGGAGAACCGAAAAAGCTTGCGTGAATTCGTCAAGGGACTGAGTATTTGGGCGAAGATTGGCTGGACAGTTCTTCTTGGCTACATCGTAGGACGGATTTTGTACTGGTTATTTAAAATGATGTCCTAACAGGCAAAAGGGGCAATTCCAAAGAAGTCTTCGATAAGACTTGCGGAATTGCCCCTTGCTATTAGGCTGTTGCCTTTTCGGTTGCTGGCACCTGTTGCGTTTTTTTCGGCTTTTTATGCAGGAAGTACAGAAGTGGAATCGAGAGGACAATAGGGATAACGGAGACGAGGAAAGTATCCCCGATGCCTTGGACCAACGATTCTTTTGCCATCATTCCGTACAAAATCGCGCTGGCTCCCCCTGTCGCACTCGCCGCATCTACCCCTACTTGTGCATACATTCCTGAAATGCCACTGATAAACTGCATCGCCATATCCGTATTCAAGTTGTCAGAGATTGAGGCCATATGGAAATTTTGACGCGCCTGCATGATGACTGTCAAAATCGCAATGGCAAACGAACTCATGACTTGGCGCAATACGTTGGACAGCGGAGAGGCATCTCCCACACTTGCACGTGGAACGGCGTTCATCCCTACGGTAGACAGCGTCATCATGCACAATCCGATTCCAATCCCGCGAATGGTCAAGATCATATCGATCCACGAATGCATGCTGTCAGCAGATAGAGTGTGCAGTTCGTACGTCGTGATGCTCATGATGGTCAAGCCGATCAACCCAATCGGTCCGATTCCGTATTTATCCATCAGCTTTCCGCTGATTGGCATCATGATCGCCATGGCAATCGATTGCGGCATCAGCAGAATTCCAGACTCCATGGCCGTCAATCCCTGAATGTTCTGGAGGAAAATCGGCATCAGGAAGATACCGCCCATCATCCCCATCATGACGAAGCCCGAAGTCAAAATACTGATGGTGAAGGTAGGAATCTTCAAAAGCCGCAAATCGAGCAGCGGACTTTCTTTCCCCAGCTCTACCCAAACAAACAGGATCAAGCTCATCACGGCAACGAAAAACAGACTGACGATGAAAAAGGAGGTCCAGCCCTCTGCTTGCCCTTTACTGAAGGCGAGCAGCAGCGTCCCGAAACCGACGATGGCAAGAAATGCTCCCAAAAAGTCGAACTTTAACTCTGGCTTTTTCGGCGTTTCCTTGAGCAGAACAATACTCATGATCACCGCAAAAATACCAAAGGGTACACCGACCAGAAAAAGAAATTGCCAGCTTAAAAATTCGATGAGATATCCACCAAATGTCGGGCCCAGCGCAGGGGCTGTCATGGAAGCAATCCCGAATATCCCCAATGCCATTCCGATCTTTTCACGCGGAACGATCATGTAAATCATCGACATTCCGATTGGCATGATCATCCCCCCGCTGACACCTTGTACGACGCGAAAAGCAATCAGCGAAGAGTCACTCCACGCCAAGGCACAAAGGATGGACGAAAATGTAAACGCGGATAAGGAGAGTACAAATATTTTTTTCGCCCCGAATTTGGCAGACAACGAGCCGCTCATCGGAATCATGACGGCGTTTGCCAGCATATATCCGGTCAATACCCACTGCATGGTCTCGGTAGTCGAACCAAAAATATTGACCATGGCAGGCAGGGCAACGTTAATCAAGCTATTGTTCAGAATCGCAACGAAGGTTCCTGAGAGGATGGCGACAAGAGACAGCCACATGCCGCTGTTCCCGCTTTTCTCCTCTCGGTGTGCCACCGCTTCCGCCATGTGTCAACACCCCCGTTAGTTTGCGATCACCTTGCTGCCCTCGGACAGTTTGTCTGTCGGGTTCAGTACAATTTGATCATTGTCTTTGACGCCATTCGTGACAGTTGTCCAGTCGCCGCTTGCGTTCTCTACCGCAACTTCTACCTGGTGTACAACGTTGTCGCTTACGGTATAGATGTAATGCTTGCTGTCCTTCTCCAGTACAGCTGACGTCGGTAATTTTGTTCCTGGCGTTGCCTGACCTTGGAGCATGACTTCTGCTACCATACCTGCGCGCAGCAAGCCGTCCTGATTATTTACCTTCACTTTGACTGGGAAAGAACTGCTGTTGGTATCCGAAATCGGAGAGACAAACTCAACGGTACCTTTCAGCACTTTTCCCCCCAGACTGCCTACCTTCACATCAACAGTAGAGCCTACCTTCACTTGGTTGATTTGGTTTTCCGGTACGCTTGCTTCTACTTTGACATCTGCCATATTCACTAGGACCATGAGAGGTGTCCCCGCCGCTGCCATTTCTCCCGGGTCAACCGAGCGCTTGGCGACGATACCTGTGATTGGCGCACGAATAATGGTATTGTCATAATTGCTTTTCGCCAGCTCCAGATTGGAGCCCAAACGGCTTACTTCTGCTTGCAGAGCCGCTACCGTGTCGGCAGTTGGGCCTGCTTTTGCCAGATCGTATTGAGCTTGCGCTTGTTCAAGACCTGTACGCGCCTTTTCCAATTCCAGCGAAGATTTTTCCAGCTCAGCCTGGGACAATGCGCCTGCATCAAAAAGTGCTTTCATCCGATTGTAGTTGCTCTCGACCACCTTCATGCTGGCTTCTGCCTGGGTGACAATACTCCCAAGCTGTGTCAGCTGCTCATTGCGCGCACCTGCTTTCGTATCTCTCAGCTTTGCCTGAGCGCCTGCAATGGCTGCTTGTGCCTGATTGATCTGCTGCTGATAATCAGCTGCCTCCAGCGTGACCAGTACATCGCCCTGCTTGACGACTGCACCTTCTTTTACTTTCACGCTCGCTGCTTTTCCAGATACTTTAGAAACGACTTGGATCTCTTCAGATGCTGCCACCTTACCGTTGGCGATGACACCCGTAGAGGCAGAGGTCACCTTCCACGTCTTCACGACAGGGACGCTCTCGCTCGTTTGCGATGCAGAAGATGTCTCGCTACAGCCCGCCGTAATAATAGAAACGGCTGCCATGACTGCAGCGATTGTTTTCCATTGTGCTGTCTTTTTCATGCTTGATTACATCTCCTTCACGTGCACTTTGATCTCGGCATTCAATCCGGCCACGAGGTCCAGACCTGCTGTGTCATCTATAGCGATTTTGATCGGGATACGCTGGGTTACTTTGGTGAAGTTCCCGCTCGTGTTGGTCGCTGGCATCAAGGAAAATGTAGAATTCGTCGCCTTTCCGATCTCCATCAAATGACCGCCCAATTTCTTACCTGGGTAAGCGTCAATCGTAAAATCGACTTTTTGGCCGAGTTTCAACCGTTCGATCTCAGTCTCTTCCAAATTGGCGGAGATGTACAATTTGTTTTCGTCCATCACGAGAGCTACCGATTGCCCTGTCGAAACAATCTCTCCCTCTTTTGCTTGCGTTTTAATCACGGTACCTGTAATGGGAGAACGCAACACACTGTTTTCCAACATCGTCGTTGCTACGTTAGTTGTATCTTGCTGCCCTACGATTTGGTCCGCTATAACGGTGTCGCCTTCTTTGACAGCGAGTCCGGTCAGTTTGCCTGTCATTTTGGGCATGACGCGATAAATGTCTCCCGCAATCCGAGCATCTTGTGTGGTCACATAATGTGCACCTTGATACCAATAGTAGTAACCGATTCCTCCACCACCTGCCACGAACAGGAGCAAAATGACATACAAAACCAGTTTTCGCTTCATGGTTTCTCCTCAACTTTCTCGTTCTTCTAGTTTCGCAATCAATGTTTCCATCGACTGAATAATGATGTCTAAATCCTCATCAGAAAATCCATGGAAAATACGCTTGTAAAAGTTCTCTGAGAAAAAATCAACCTTTGCGAACAGCTCCGAAATCTTCGGTGTTTTACGAATCCAGACAACACGCCGGTCATTCTCATCACGTACGCGTTCTACGAGTTGTTCTCGTTCCAAACGATCTATGATGCCAGAAACGGTGCTGTACGATAAGTCTACGGCTTTGCTTATCTGACCGATCGTTTTGGGATCAGGGTGTATTTCTCGAATGACCATTAGCTGCGGGACAGTCACACCATATTGGGACAGTTCTTTTGTGGCCATTGTTCCAAATGTCTTGTTCAACCGTTTTAACAAGTCCCGAATATGCAGTGATTTATTCATAGCGCACTCCTTTCTTAAGTAATATTTCGTACACGAAATTTATCACATGAAAACTATACGATGTTTTTCTATCCGTGGCAACTATTTCTTTAGGTTAAACTTTAATTAGGTAACCTTTTAAAAGCATGCGTTGGGCGGGCTGTCGTGGTGGGGAGGAAACAGGAGAAAACGCTCAGATTCTAGGTCCACCTACTGTGGGATTGACTGTCCAGCTCCATGAAAAAAAGCGAAACCCGCGTCCAAAGTGGTCCATTCATGGGGTGTCTCAGAGGTGGACGCTAAGAGCTTGTTTCTCTTTTTTTCATTGCGCCTCGGGCGGTGTCCCTAAGATCTTCGCTTTTTTCTCCTGTTTCCTCTACGAGCTTTCCGTGTTAAACGGATCTTAAATGCCTTAAAAGATTGATGAATGTGCGCAGTTACGCCAGAGAAGAATATTTCCAGACGTAGCGACTTGTGGAGTCCTACCGAGCGGAGAAGGGATTTGCGGGCAAAAGAAACGCAACGTGCCCACGCGACGAAGCGGCTACCACTTTTGCGTTTCCCCGCAAATCCCTTCGGAGCGGCCACCCCAAGCATCCCCATGGGACGGAGCCTGGAGCCTAGACTGGAAATATTCTTCTCCCCACCGCAGCCTCGTACTAAAATAGAAAAACCGACACCCCCTTTACCCTCAAGGAATTGTCGGCCCATTTTCATGCAAAATAGATGGAGCATCCAGTGCTTCCTCAGGGGTCGTGCGGCGTACGCTTGGTACATTTCGTGGCTCATGCTCAATTTCTGGGAAAGAGTGAACCGTCACGTACATGCTTCCGTTGCTCGCGATCGCCCGGATCAAGACCGGATAGGCGTATTTGTTTTGAAACACAAAATCAGGGCCGTACCAGCTAACGGTTGCATCACGGCCTGGAGGTACGTACGCTACGTTTCGACTGTGAGAATAACGCTGCATAATGTGCAAGCCCGCCTGGTCTACCGCATTGAACAAAGTAGACGATACTTGGCAGATTCCTCCCCCGATGCCTTCCGACAGCTCTCCTCTAACAATAATAGGCGCCTGCAAATACCCTTTTTCTTTTGTACGCTGGCCCACTACCTTATTAAAAGAAAAAATTTCTCCTGGCAAGACAACGTAATTGTTAATCGCCTGCGAGGCGAGTTTGATGTTGTGTACACGATTCCGGTTGCCTGCATTGAAATAAGTCGCATACTGTCCGATCCTTTTTTTCCGAACCTGACTCATGAGAGCCTTGTCTACCTTTGGGAATACCTCTTTGTAGCTAACATTCATGCTTGCGGCTCCCGTACCGTAAAAATAATCGTAAAAGCGTGCGCGAAATGCCAGGTCATCTAACCTTCTTCCCTTGGTTTCTGGAACAATGGCCCCGGCGTTATTAATCGTCGCATTGATGGGCTCGATGTGGGCTTTTTTCGCCACCTCTTCCACCATTCGCGCAAGCTTGCTTTCATCAACCAAAGGAACACCATCAAAGGGAAGAGAATAATCAGCACGATTGAGAATAGCTACCGTCTTGTCCTCCATCTCTATCTGCAAAAAATTCGTCGGGTCGAGGGGATTGATTAACAGTAACAGAGCCAACGTCATAGCAAAACCCATCCGGCTGCTCACCTCCATTCTCCAACAACGATCATCTTCCGTTATTGTAGTATGAGCAGTCGAACAGGTTTCATTCTACGACCTAAATACCATTAGCCCATCTTTGTCAGTCTGCTTACGAGAGCTTGCGAAACAGCCTTTAAACGCTGCTGGTCAACAGCTTCCTGGTACGTGGTGTTTAACTGGTCACGCAGCTCTTTGGCAGCGACAAGATTGGCTGTGGCCTCTTTTATTTTTTGGCTATATCTTACCTTAATATCCAATAATTCTTCTTCATATTTCTCATCGGTTCCTGGGGTAATCGCGCGTTCGTACATATCAATAACCTCATCCGTCTCTTTGCTAGGAAAATACTCATGCGGAGCCGTACTGTCAAAAATAGCGAGGCTCTTCTCAGGTACAATCACCATATCAAGGCTGTGTGGGTCCAAACCACAATGGTACACTTCCACATCAAAACCCCGTGTCTGGGCTTCCTTCACCAGCTTTTTCAGCATGGTTGACTTGCCAGAGCCTGGTCTGCCCTTGATGAAGTAACGTTTCTGCAATTGGTCTGTCAGCTTCATGATATGATCGACTGGTCCCTGTGGAGTGGCAGCCCCCAAGTACATACGCCGAACTTTTGCTTTCTTCTCTAGCTGCTCATCTCTGAAGAATAGCGCGATGACTTCTTCCGTGACGCGATTGGCTTCTTCTCTGTCCAGGTTTTCAATGTAAGGGGCTTCCCACTCATCATGGATGCGCAGTGCTTCGCCAAAAGCCAGATAAGCTTCTTCACTCTTGTTAAAAATCTCTTCGTACCAGGCGGCGATCCGGTCTTTGTCATCCACGAGCTGATCAACGTCTACCATCGCCTGCAAATTGACTTGAATTTCTGTTACGCCAGGGGAAGCTGGTCTCCACATGCGCGGATAGCTCCCGTCCATGATCGCTACTTTATAGTGAGGAAAAATGACACCATCAAACTGTCCGTTCACAAAAGGGGAATGAATCCACTCCACTTCGTTTGTTTTTCGTGCCATTTGATTTCCAATCGACTCGATCAGTGGCGATGTAATTCCTTCCACTGTCCCTGTCAAAATATAAACGCGCTCCAAGCCTTCCAATACGGAGTCATAAAATGTCTTGTATCCTCGCGCAGTATTCCCTGCGGCATATATATGGCGCACTTTGTTCGTCATTGCTTTTCCCTCCTGTACATCTTCTCGCTGCGGTTGAAACGATGTATTGTATGCACAATAGGGGAAATAGGCGTCTGTCTACAAAAAGCCGCTGCAAGCTATTATTCATAGCTCACGGCGGCTTTTTGTCATGCGGGTATTATTTATTCAAATCCGTCATTTTACCAGTCGACATATAAATAATCCATTCGCAGATGTTCGTAACATGATCGGCAATCCGTTCCAAATATTGCGCGACCAAGAGCAAATGCGTTCCTTGCGAAATGGCCTGACTGTTTTTCGTCATCAATTCAATCAGATCATGGAAAATCGTGGAGTACAGTTTATCAACAATGTCGTCGCGTGCGGCAATCTCTTCTGCCGCTTCTTTATTGCGTGCAATATACGCATTTAAGCAATCGCGCACCATAGCCTTGACGTGATCAGCCATCATCGGAATGTCGATGAGGGGTTTCACGTACGGGTCCGCCATCAAGCGTCGGGTCGTCTTCGCAATGGAAACGGCATGATCACCCATTCGCTCCAAATCCGTCACCAGCTTCAACATGGTTCCCAAGCGTCGCAAGTCACCTCCGACTGGCTGCTGCAATGCAATGAGACGGAAGCAATCGCTCTGTATTTCTTGCTCCAACTCATTGATCACAGGATCGCTTGCGATAACCTGTTCAGCCAGTTCAGCATCCCGCTCAACCAGACTCTTAATGGATTTATGAATAGCTTCTTCCACCAATGTGCCCATCGTCATGAGCTTGCGGTGCAGTACATCCTGCTGTTCTTCAAAAGCGTGCCGTGACATTTCCCTCTTCCCCCTTCTAGTGTCTGACATGTCAAATGGTACAAGGCGATTGTATTGTAGAAGTAAAGCTACTATTTTGTTTGTGTAAATGTTTTTGCAGCAGCTTTTTAGGTAAGGGGAAGTGTAACTGAGAAGGTTGTCCCTCTTCCTTCCTTGCTCTCCACACTGATATGTCCGTGCAAATTTTCCACGAGATGCTTCACAATTGCGAGGCCCAAACCTGTTCCACCTGAATCGCGGCTACGCGCCTTGTCTACGCGATAAAACCTTTCAAAGATACGCGTGAGATCCTTTTCCGGAATGCCGATCCCGGTATCCATAACTTGAATGGTGATGTTTTCGCTGTCTGCCTGTGTCTTAACGTTGATTTTTCCACCTTCTGGCGTATAGGCGATCGCATTCGTCAACAGATTCAAGATGATTTGCTGCAAGCAATCCTTATCCGTCATCAACCAAATATCTGGCTTCGGTGAAGGGAGTGTGATCGTCAATTCCTTGCGCTGTGCCTGGTCATGCATGATGGCAACTGCCGAACTGATCAAATCCTGCAAGTGAACCTGACTCAGATGCAAGGGGATTCGCTTCTGCTCGATTTTGGACAGGTCTAAAATATCGCGGATCATCCGGTAGAGTCGCTCGCTCTCATCTGAGATGATTTGCAGGAAGTTGCGACATGTTTCCTCGTCCTGCATCGCCCCTTCAAGCAAGGTCTCCGTGAAGCCCTTGATCGAGGTAATCGGCGTGCGTAGCTCATGCGATACGTTAGCCACAAAATCACTGCGCATCTTCTCCAAGCGGCGAATGTCGGTGATGTCATGCAGCACCACGACTACACCCCTCGACTCCCCCTTGAAGTTAATATAGGGAGCAAAATTCACGTCAAGGATGCGTTCCTGCGGGTAATAGATGTGTACCTCTTGGCGGAACTTCTCGCTTCTGTCGAGACACCTGTCGATGTATTGGCTGAGCCCAAAGCTCTTGCCTGCCTCGATATGCAGCTTCCCTACGATCTCATGTCCAGCAGTTCCCAACAGCTTTTCAACGGCGGGATTGACTAGCATGATCCGACGTTGCTCAGAAATGAAGATCACGCCACTCGTCATATTGGTCAGCACACCTGCTAGGCGCTGCTGATTCTCCGAGATTTCGTACATCTGCTGCTCCAGGCTCGATGCCATGAAGTTGATCGCTCCTGCAAGCTGACCAATCTCATCCTTTGCTTTGATTCTCACACGGCTCTCGTATTGGCGCTGTGTAATGTTACGGGCTACCCGGGTGATCTCCTCGATCGGACGAATAATGGAAAAGGAAATGCGGGAAACGACAATCGATCCGACTACCAAAGTAACCAATAAACCGGTGAGCAAGCTGTACCACATCTTGTGGATCGTATCGGTAATATCTTTCATCGACATCGCTGAACGAACAACACCGAATATTTCGTTGTTCAGTTCAACAGGTACTGCAACGTACATCATGTCATAGCCAAGCGTCTCACTGAAACGGCGGGAAATCCCTGTTTCTCCTTTTAACGCTGCCATCATCTCCGGTCGATCATGATGGTTTTCCATCTCTTCCGAGTGAGAGGAGTTGTCGTACATCACCTGACCGTCCTTGTCGATAATGGTAATCCGTACTTCATCCGTTGGCGCTACTTGTGTGACCCGATCCGCTAACGTCGCTTTATCGGTAAAGACGTTCGGGAAACGGACCGCCTGAGAGATGAGCTTCGACTCGCGGGACAATAGCTCATTCAGTGATTGGAGGTAGGAATTCTCCAGCACTTTGGCAAAATACATCCCCATCACCAATAGTACGAGAGAGATTAAACCCAAAATAGTCAAAGTGAGTTTGATTCGAAAGCGAGTCAAGGTAAATCCTCCGTTATCCTTCCAATTTGTATCCTAATCCGCGAACTGTTTTGATGTATTTCGGGTTCTTCGTGTCATCCTCAAGCTTTTCGCGCAAATGACTGACATGCACGTCTACAATTCGAGAATCCCCGATGAAATCGTAGTTCCAAACAGCGTTCAACAATTGATCGCGCGTCAGTACACGCCCTTGGTGGCTCGCTAAATAGTTAAGCAGCTCGAATTCCTTTGGCGTCAGCTCAACCTTCACGTCTTTACAAAACACTTCGTATTTCTCCGGATAGATGCGAATATCCCCAAATTGGAGCAACACATCTTGAGGCGCTGTAGTCGCTTCTGGTGTGGTCTGAAACCGCCGCAGGATGGCCTTCACGCGGGCAATTACTTCTCTCGGGCTAAAAGGCTTTGTCAAATAATCATCAGCACCAAGCTCAAGCCCCAAAATCTTGTCGAGCTCATCATCTTTCGCTGTAAGCATCAAGATCGGGGTATTATTGCGTTCCTGGCGCAAGGTTTTGCATACATCCATTCCATCCATCTTGGGAAGCATCAAATCAAGAATGATAAAATCAGGCTGCTCGCTCTTGACCATGTCCAAGGCCTGTTTACCGTCAAAAGCAGTCACGACCTGAAAACCTGATTTTTCAAGATTAAATTGCAATAGCTTTACAATGGAAGCTTCGTCATCCACTACTAATACTTTAATCATCTGTCTGTTTCCCCCTAGCGTTGCAATGCTTGCGCTCGATTTTCTAACCTACGTCCCCTGAAAAATGCTTCTCTCTACAATACTCAGTCTGCCAAGGCTCATTGCGGAAAACAAGTAATTTTTTTGTAAAGACATGCTGAAAGGGCATATAGAACTTATTGCTTGGCAATAGTATTCCGCTTTTAGGTAAAGGTATCTACTTTAAAAATCTTAGTTGTCTTCCAGCTATAGTGCTCGGGAGAAGCCCTGCCACATGTTTTCCAGTCGCCTGTATCCTCTCTTCGTTCGGGCGGTCTCCTTCCAAACATGTGACAGTGCTTTCCTACAGCTGTGGATGTATTTCGTGCTTTTAGTACGTTTTGCAAGTCAACACAGCGGAGCTTTTGAAGGCACTTCTTAGATTCTACTTTAAGATAAAGAAAAAGCTGCGTAGAAGAAGCGAATTTCCAGGCCAAGCGCCTCTGGAGCGGACAGTCAATCCCCTTTGCAGGGCGTAGGCCGAAGCGTAGACTGGGAATTCGCTTCTTCCCCCACTAGAGCCACTTTATCAAGCAAAAAAGACGCCTTCCCATAGAAAGGCGTCTTACATGTATGGATCTTATTTCAAAACAGCCATGACGCTGCGTACAGAGTCAGCAGACTTGTCGAGAGCTGCTTTCTCTTCGGCAGTCAAATCCAATTCGATGATTTTCTCGATCCCGTTTGCGCCGAGCAGAGTCGGTACCCCCAGGTAGAGATCGTTGTAGCCGTATTCTCCTTGCAGAAGAGCGATGGATGGCAGAATGCGTTTTTTGTCCTTGATGATGGCTTCAGCCATTTGTACCAAGGAAGCCGCAGGTGCGTAGTAAGCGGAACCGTTCCCCAAAAGGTTTACGATCTCGCCGCCGCCCTTGCGGGTACGCTCTACGATGGCATCCAGACGGTCTTTCGGGATTAATTTTTCCAATGGGATACCACCAGCATAAGAGTAGCGAACCAATGGAACCATGTCATCACCGTGACCACCCAAAACGAAGCCTGTTACGTCTTCTACAGATACGTTCAACTCCATAGCCACGAAGGTACGGAAACGAGCCGTATCCAGAACGCCGGATTGACCGATTACGCGTTCTTTCGGAAAGCCGGACGTTTTGAAGAAGGTGTACGTCATCGCGTCAACTGGGTTGGACAGTACGAGCACGATAGAGTTAGGTGCATATGTTTTTACTTGCTCTGCAACAGATTTCATAATGCCAGCATTGGTGTTAACCAGGTCATCGCGGGACATGCCAGGCTTGCGGGCAATACCTGCTGTGATGATGACGAGATCAGCATCTTTGATGTCTTCATAGTTCGCAGTACCTGTGATGCTTGCATCAAAGCCTAATACTGGTGAGGATTCCATCATGTCGAGCGCTTTACCTTTTGTTGGGTTTTCCAGTTGCGGAATGTCAACCAATACTATGTCGCCCAGCTCTTTTTGCCCCAAAATGAATGCAGTTGTTGCACCAGTGAAGCCACTACCGATAACAGCGATTTTTTTACGGTTGAATGCCATGAACTATTCCCCTCCAAAAATGTAAGTGTAAAAATTTGTACCCAAATCTATCTTACATGTTTTGAATCAGAGCGTCAGCAAACTCGGAGCATTTCAGTTCTTGTGCGCCTTCCATCAAACGAGCGAAATCGTATGTTACTGTTTTCGCGGAGATGGTTTTTTCCATGGAATTGATGATCAGGTCAGCTGCTTCGTTCCAGCCCAGGTGACGCAGCATCATTTCTCCGGACAGGATCACGGAGGATGGGTTTACTTTATCCAAACCAGCGTATTTTGGAGCTGTACCATGAGTTGCTTCGAAGATCGCATGGCCAGTCAGGTAGTTGATGTTTGCACCTGGAGCGATACCGATACCGCCTACTTGTGCAGCCAGTGCGTCAGATACATAGTCACCGTTCAGGTTGAGTGTTGCTACTACATCGTACTCAGCTGGACGAGTCAGGATTTGTTGCAGGAACGCGTCAGCGATAACATCTTTCACGATGATTTTGCCAGCTGCTTCTGCTTCTTTTTGTGCTTTGTCAGCGTCGCCGCCTTCAGCTTTGATGCGATCGTATTGAGCCCAAGTGAACACTTTGTCGCCGTATTCTGCTTCAGCCAGTGCATATCCCCAGCTTTTGAAAGCACCTTCCGTGAACTTCATGATGTTGCCTTTGTGCACGAGGGTAACAGATTTGCGCTTGTTTTCGATCGCGTAGTCGATCGCTGCACGAACCAGACGCTCTGTACCATCTTTGGAAACAGGCTTGATACCGATACCAGAAGTTTCTGGGAAGCGGATTTTCTTCACGCCCATTTCGTTTTGCAGGAAGTCGATTACTTTTTTCACTTCTGGAGTACCTTCAGCCCACTCTACGCCAGCGTAGATGTCTTCAGTGTTCTCGCGGAAGATTACCATGTCAGTCAATTCAGGATGTTTCACTGGGGATGGAACACCATCGAAGTATTGAACAGGACGTACGCAAGCATACAGATCCAGCTCTTGACGCAGTGCTACGTTGATGGAACGGATACCGCCACCTACTGGTGTAGTCAAAGGACCTTTGATTGCGATCAGGTATTCACGAACAGCAGTCAGAGTATCTTCTGGCAGCCACTCGTTGTATTGGTTGAAGGATTTTTCACCTGCGAATACTTCGAACCAAGCGATTTTCTTCTCGCCTTTGTAAGCTTTTTCTACAGCTGCATCCAGAGCGCGAACGGAAGCTTTCCAGATATCAGGGCCAGTACCGTCACCCTCGATGAAAGGAATGATCGGATTGTTTGGAACTACCAATTTACCGTTATCCACAGTAATTTTTTCGCCTACAGTTGGTTGCGTCAGGTTTTTAAACACAAAAAATCCCTCCAGTGTTATATATATTAGGTGATTATGAATATTTCCAGACGTAGGAGAACTACCACTCACTTGTGGTAGTTCTCAAGCTTGCGCTCAGGAGCGATCAGCCTGGCTGACCACCTGCCCTCCACGCTCGAAAATAGCGAGTTCTTAGCGGCGGTCAATCGGAACGTAGTGTTGGTTGACCGGACCGGTGTAATCCGCGCGAGGACGGATCAGGCGATTATTTTCATACTGTTCCATGATGTGTGCCGTCCAACCGGACATACGGCTGATGGCAAAGATCGGTGTGAACAGGTCTGTTTCAAGACCGAGTGAGATGTAAACAGATGCGGAGTAGAAGTCAACGTTTGGCTTCAAGCCTTTTTCGCCGGAAATCATTTCATCGATCTTCACAGACATCTCATACAGCTCAGGGCGACCGATTTGCGCGGTCAGTGCTTTGGACATGTCTTTCAGCCATTTCGCACGTGGGTCACCGTCTTTGTATACACGGTGTCCGAAGCCCATGATTTTTTCCTTGTTATCCAGCTTGGTGCGGATATAGGATTCTACGTTAGCCATTCCGCCGATTTCGTTCAGCATTTTCGCTACTGCTTCATTAGCGCCGCCATGCAGAGGGCCTTTGAGCGTACCGATTGCGGACACGATACCGGAATAAATGTCAGTCAGAGTCGCAACAGATACGCGAGCAGAGAATGTAGATGCATTAAACTCATGGTCAGCATGCAGGATCAGAGCAACGTCAAATGCTTTAACAGCCGTTTCTGTTGGCTCTTGGCCTGTGAGCATGTAGAGGAAGTTTTGTGCAATCGTGAAATCTGCACGTGGAGCTACTGGCTCCAGACCTTTACGCATACGCTCGTAAGCAGCGATCAAGGTAGGAGTTTGTGCCATCAGACGGATAGATTTCCGATAGTTGGCTTCAGGAGACATATCTTGCGCTTCTGTGTCGTAGAGCGCTAGCGAAGAGACAGCTGTGCGCAACGCCGCCATTGGGTGTACGCCTTTTGGATAGTGGCGAATGCTTTCCAGCACTTCTTGGGCCACTGCTGCATTTTCACCCAATTGTTTTTTCAAAGCGTCTAGCTGATCACGCTTCGGTAACGCTCCATGCCAGAGCAAATATACAACCTCTTCAAAAGTTGCATGTTCTGCCAGCTCATCGATGTTGATCCCGCCATAGCAAAGAACCCCATCGACGATCGAACAGATGGATGATTGAGCGGCAACAACGCCTTCAAGTCCACGAGTAGTTGTCATAGAACTCCCTCTCCTTTTCCACTCAAGTAGTAGTGCTTATCTAGTCTTCGCTTGTCCGCCATGACTGATAAACGACCTGATCACGTTCAAAAAAGACGACTCTTTTTGAACATCCTATCTATGCAATTGTAAGCAGCGGTTTCTTTCATCCACCACTCTTGACAGGGAATGTATCCACGCAAATCCTCACAAGGTCGTACATGAAAATGACGCTCGTGTAAGGGGAGAGGCGAGAGAAAAGAATCCACTAAGACGACCCAATTATAAAAGATTATTGCGATTTTGTGAATAAGGTTGGCGAAAAAATGTTTCGAAGGGTGAAACGGAGTTTTGTTTTTTCGCGATTCTTGCTCCACCTATCAGGCATGCTGCATAATAGAAACATCAGTAATTTGTTCGCACTTTCGCGGCGGAAAGGAGAAATCGTTTGAATCAGGAAAACTGGGTAGAGCGCCTCTTTCAAATCATTCGCTTGTTATGGGTTTGTCTACTTGTCTATGTGGGGATTTGGGTATTCCAACATGCAACACCCTTACTGTACCCATTTATAATCGCTTTAATCATTGCGCTCGTCATCAACAAACCAGTTACGTTCATGACTAGAAAGTTCAGGATTCCACGCTGGCTTTCTGTCATTATCGCGCTCTTGGTTTTGATGTTGCTCGCGGGCGGAGTGGTCACACTGATTATCACGGAAACGGTCGTGGAAATCGGAGAGCTTGCCAAACGTTTACCAGTCGTTTCACAGGAGCTAGCCCATTATTTGCAAAATACGATTTCTCAAGACTTCTTGATGGGCATTTACAATCAGATTCAGTGGTTTTACGATCAGCTCGATCCAAGTTATAAGGATAAGCTTACCAGTACGGTAGGCAGTGCGATCTCGACTATCACGAATGTCGGACAGGACTTGATCGTCAAATTCCTGGATGGATTGAAAAACCTGCTTGTCTCACTCCCGAATATGGCAACAGTTTCCGTCATTTCCATCATGGGTGCCTTCTTTATCTCCAAAGATTTTGCTCTCTGGGAAGCGCGGGCTCGCCGTCTTTTGCCAAAAGGGGTAAACAGCCGTCTCGATCAGATTTTTATCGATTTGCGCAATGCCTTGTTCGGATTCGTCAAGGCGCAGCTGACTCTCATCTCCTTAACTGCTGCCATCGTGATTATTGGTCTGTTGTTCATGCGTGTCGAATACGCAATTACGATTGGCTTGATCACGGGCTTGGTCGATCTCTTGCCTTATCTTGGAACCGGGACCGTCTTCGTTCCTTGGATCATCTACATGTTTTTCAAAGGCAATTACTCGATGGTGATCGGCTTGTCCATTTTGTACGGGATCGTCTTGATTTTCCGGCAAATTATCGAGCCAAAAGTCGTTGCGGAAAACGTCGGGCTCGATCCTCTCCTCACGCTGGTCGCACTGTTTGTCGGCCTCCAGCTGTTCGGATTCTTGGGCTTGATCATCGGACCTGTTTCACTCGTCATGATCAATGCTTTGGTAAAAGCCAACGTCTTCGAAGATGTATGGGGCTACATCCGTGGAAAGAAAACCTGACCCAATGTAATAAAGAACCGCTTGCGAGCAGCATGTCACACAGCTCGTAGCGGTTCTTTTTTATAGGGAATAGCTGTATTAGCGGCGAAAAAACAATTGAACACGACCAGACGAGATGAGGTTCCACAACCAGCGCTTCAACAGATGACGAATAATCATCCGTGTGTACGGAATGAGGAAGACCAGTCCAATCACATCCGTGACGAATCCAGGCAACAAGAGCAAAATGCCACCGATCAAGATCAAAACACCATCGATGAGCGAATCCGTAGGCATTTGCCCACGCGCCAACTGGTGTTGGACCATCCGGAATACTTGCATCCCCTGCTGCCTCGCTAGCCAAGCTCCCAAGATCCCCGTGAGAATGACCAGCACGACTGTATTCCAACCACCGATCCACGATCCAATGGTAATAAGCCCCCAAAGCTCTAATCCAAACGCGACGACAAACAGAATGGCAAAAAAACGGAACATGTCTATTCCCCTCCTTTATGCTGGGAATCCAACCAATCATAGATGTCAGGCTCCGCTCGCGACAAGCGAATCGGCCTCAAAGCTGTGTTGGTAAATACATGCATCGTCTCTCCTGACACCAACAACTGTTGGTCAGGCCATCTAACAATCTCGTAAGAAAAAGTGAGACGGACAGGACTGATCTCTTTTACACGTGTCCGTATTTCTACCTCATCGTCATAGCGGGCGGGCTGTTTGTAAGAGATGTTCGCATCTGTGACAGGCAAAAGTACGCCTTTTTCCTCAAGTTCACGATAGGTGATCCCCGCATAGCGAATCAATTCTGTTCTTCCTACTTCAAACCAGTTCAAGTAATTCGTATGGTAGACCACACCCATCTGATCGGTTTCGCCATAGCGGACGCGCAATCGATGGGAATGAATAATGGGAGTCATTTTGGAATCGCTCCTTTCTCTATACGATGATTGTACCATAGAAGGACCAGAAAATACGTTGCTGTTGTGGTGGGGAGGAAACAGGAGAAAACGCTCAGATTCTTGTCCCACCCGCTGAAGGATTCACTGCCCGCCTCCATGCAAAAAGCGAAACCGCGTCCAAAGTGATCCACTCAGGATGTATTTCAGAGGTGGACGCTTAAGAGCGTGTTTCGCTTTTTGCATTACGTCTCGGTCGGTGTACCAAAGATCTTCGCTTTTTTCTCCTGTTTCCTCTACGAGCTTTCCATGTTCTCCGTGGTTTAAAATCCTTAAAAGAATGAAGAATCTAGTTCAGTTACGCCAGAGAAGAATATTTCCAGGCGTAGCGACTTGTGGAGTCCTACCGAGCGGAGAAGGAATGAGCGGGAAATAGAAACGCAACGTGCCCGGACTACGAAGCAGCTACCACTTTTGCGTTTCCCCGCGAATCCCTTCGGAGCGGGCAGTCTTGACCCCCAGCAGGACGGAGCCTGGAGCCTAGACTGGAAATATTCTTCTCTCCACTACAGAAACATAAAAAACAGAGGCAGACTGACTTTTTCAGTCTACCTCTGCCTCTTATTTATTCAAATCGCTTAACGAATCGGGCAAGCTCCGCCTTCGCAAGATTCAGCCGTGGACAGATCAGCCTCGCCGCCAGTTTCATACTGCTGCAAAATCGCAGGATCAAATGGCTTCATGGACTGCTTTAATGCCTCATACTGTTCTTTGGTGCACTCTTCATATGGAGCCAATTGGTAGTTTCCTCCATCCAATTGCAAGAAGGATACACCTACGAAATTATCCCAGTTATCGTAAACGATGTCTTCTACTTCTACCCACTCTTCCTTGCGAACCGTAATGGTGTTCGAAGAGTTGTGCTCGGTATATTCTTTCTGGAAACGGAAGTACGTATCGAATTGGCGTTTTGCACTTACTTCGTTCTTCGTTTCTTCTGCGCCCGATGCTACAGGGAAATCGATTACGAGTGTACGTGCATTTGCCATGCGCTCTTCATACGTTTCGCCTGGTGTTCCTACCTCTGGGTTGACTGTCCAGCCGAGAGTTTGTACCGCTTTTGCTAATGGATCCTCAGCATTGATGCGAATGCGGCGGATGTAGTATGGCGAATGGGACCAGTGCAGACCGCTGGAGACACCACCAGCTACCTGAGACAGCGTACCTTCCGGCTTCACTGTCGTTACCAAGAGTGGAGAGTTCACACGCAGCTCATACGCATAACGGTTCGCCTCGTCACGAGCAGCATCGCCCAGCTGACGAAGGAGTTCGAGCTCTTGCTCTTCTGTATAGCCCAGGGATGCCAACGCATCCTTCACACCAGTAAGGGAAGTTCCGAGCAAACGGTCACGCTGTTGAACAGTATCCCAATGTGGCAGTTCCAACGTAACCAGCGTCATGCGCAGACCGGCACGAGCAGATTTGCGTTGTGCTTCCAGCAAGCCATCGAGATCCAGATACTTGGAGCCACCCTCGTGATCCTTCACGAATTCAACCAAATTGACTGTCGTCAGGTTGCAGACGCCATAAGAATCGAGCAGGATTTCTGCACAAGGGTTCAAGCCCTCTGCATTTGGACGACGACGGTTTGCTTCTTCCAAGTTGATGAAGCCTGGTTCGCCTTCCAATTGCATCAAGGTGAACACGAGGTTCAAGAATGACTTGGTCGGTTGTTTAGTAAAGGCGATGGAGTTGTTGGACATACGGCGGTGATCCAGACCGCTGCGTCCGTCTCCTACATTTTGGATGCTGTCAAACCATACAGGCTTGTGTTCTCCCAACAACTCGCCTACACGACGGTGATGGTTCAGCTGATCCTCAGTCCAGAAGCCGTTGATGCCGTATTTCGCCAGCATGCACTCGTAGTCATCGTGATCGAACAGGAAAATTTCCGCTGTACGGCGCACGCCACCTACTACGACGTTTGCTCCGATGAGGTTTCCGATGTCGAGAATATGTATCGGACGGATTTTGCCGTATCCTTTTTCATCACTCTCGATGGATGCCAAATGCTGGTCGATTTGGTTTTTCAACACTTTATCGATTCCTTCAAACATTTCGCGAAGCGGCTCATGACCACTAGCAGTACCACCAAAACGCTTCAGTCGCTCGCCTTTCGGACGCACGCTGTTATAAGAGATTTTCACGGTGTGAATGTGTTCGTAAGTGGAATCTGTCAAAATTTGCAAGTAGAGACGGAGGGATTCTACCCAGCCTTCTTTACTGTCGCCCACATAAATTTTGGCAAAGCCGTTATCCAGTACATTCAGCTCAGAACGCTCCAGGCGTTGATGCTTTGGCAGCGGTCTGTATTCAGAAGAAAGCAGGGAAACATTCGTGCGAATCGGGCCCAGTCCAGCAGCCATTTCCTTCGTGCATTTGAAACCTACGCCAGTTCCTACCAAGAGAAGGTAGAACAAATCGCCCAAGTCATCCCAAGACTTGATGTTTAGGAAGGAGCAGTTGAAGTTCGCCAACGGATACAAATCCGCTACGCCGTTGTCTGCACCACCAACCCACAAGGTACGGCCAGACAAAAACTGGCGAAGGTTGAACATGTTGTCAAACAATCCTTCAGCCTCTTTTTCCATTGCGCGAGAATCGGCGTACAATCCGATTTTGTTCAAATGCTGATAAGCCAGCTTAATATTGTAATCCACCGAGCGGCGGCAAGTTTCTTTCCACGTTTCGCGTCTTCCTTTTTCCGGAACAAAGCGAGAATAAGTACGGTAGTAAACGAATTGTCCCAGAGGACTCATATGAATCGGAAAATCAGGATATTGATTTAAGAATTCATCCCGCAAAAATTGAGTTCGGGATACGGTTTCGGTCGCCAGCATATCGTTCCTCCTTCGAATCTTTCCTCTCTAGTTTAACTATCTTCATCTGTAAAACTCAATAGCTTTACCTATATATTGTGCGAAATAATTTTCGACAATACTAGATGTTGTGTTTGCTCTAAAAAAAACACTTGACACAAAATCCCGAACATTGGACGTACAGAAGAACCGTTTTATGTTCAGCCTTTTCCTGGCAGCGAGCGCTACAACACCCATTCTGTCATGATTTGGAAACTACGAACGTATGGATTTAATCCGTCCTGACACAAAGCCACCGACCGATTTTAACAGATTCCCACTCGCTTTGCACCACCTAATAATCACCGTTATCTGGTAAAACTTATCAGGTAGTTCGTCGGCTAATCCTTTTTGCACCAAGCCAAAAAAGGGTGACGCTTGGTCACCCTTCAGAGGCATTCTCTATTAAAGATGGATAGTATTACCTACAGAATCCGGGCATGTCCTGAGTAAATATGCCCACGTTCAGAATCCACCGTTACGATTTGTCCGTCCTTCAATACATCCGTAGCAAATTGCACTCCTACGATGACTGGAACGCCGAGATTCAAGCCTACGATGGCTGCGTGAGAGGTAAGTCCCCCCTCTTCGCAAATCACCGCTCCAGCCTTGCCAAACGCTTCAATCATATCGGAGTCCGTACCGATGGTTACCAGAATTGCTCCTTCTTCTACCTTTGCCAGCGCTTCTTCAGCAGATCTAGCAATAATTACCTTGTTTGTGACAACTTTTCGGCCGATTCCTTGTCCTTTTGCTACCACATCGCCAATGACATGGATTTTCATCAGGTTCGTTGTCCCAACTTCACGCACAGGTACACCTGCTGTGATCACAACGAGATCGCCATGACGGACGAAGCCTGCATCAAGCGCCTCCTGGACAGACATCTCCAGCATTTCATCCGTTGTATTCGCCATTTCGCCCTTCACCGGATACACGCCATTTACGAGTGCAAGACGGCGAATAATCGCTTCATGCGGCGTTACAGCCACGATTGGTGCTTTTGGACGGAACTTTGATACCATGCGAGCTGTATGTCCGCTTTCGGTCGCAGTAATGATTGCCGCTGCGTCCAGATCCAGTGCTGCATTGGATACAGCTTGGCTGATGGCATCTGTAATCGTCACTTGTTTGAGCTGTGCTTGTGCGTACAAGATCTCGCGATAATTCAGCTCTTGCTCTGCACGTACAGCAATGCGCACCATGGTCTCGACAGACTCAACCGGGTATTTACCGGCAGCCGTCTCTCCAGAGAGCATGATTGCGTCTGTACCATCGAAAATGGCATTCGCAACGTCACTTGCTTCCGCACGTGTCGGGCGCGGGTTGCGTTGCATGGAATCAAGCATTTGTGTCGCCGTAATGACTGGCTTCGCAAGCTCGTTACACTTCTTGATCAGCTTCTTCTGAACAAGTGGTACTTCTTCTGCCGGAATCTCTACGCCCAAATCACCGCGCGCAACCATGATTCCATCTGT
Source organism: Brevibacillus sp. AG (assembly GCF_028369215.1). Taxonomy (NCBI): domain Bacteria; kingdom Bacillati; phylum Bacillota; class Bacilli; order Caryophanales; family Paenibacillaceae; genus Brevibacillus; species Brevibacillus sp. AG. Next base: position 194,177 of record NZ_JAQMYO010000007.1, read on the forward strand.
TACTACCAGAATTTCGTCTACGTTATCGACGCCTTCCTGGTTTTCGATTTTCGCGATAATATCGATACGCACGTTATGGCGCTCCAGGATTTTGCGAATCTCCAAGATATCCGATGCTTTTCGGACGAAGGAAGCCGCAATGAAATCGACTCCTTGTTCAATACCGAATTCGATATCCTGTGCATCCTTTTCTGTGATACCTGGCAAGTTGATTTTGACTCCCGGAACATTGACGCCTTTTTTGCTCTTCAGTGTTCCACCGTTTTTAATCAAGCAGATGATTTCAGTGTCCCGTACTTCTTGTACAGTCAACCCGATCAAGCCGTCGTCGATCAAGATTGTATCGCCGATTTTTACATCTCGAGGCAATTCCGGATACGTAATGGAGACGCGCTCTGCAGTACCCGCTACTTCCTCGATAGTGAGGATCAACGTATTTCCTTCTACGAGCTCGACTGCATCTACTGCAAGCGTACCCGTGCGAATTTCAGGACCTTTTGTATCCAACAGGATTGCAACAGGTTTTCCGGTTTCTTTTGATGCCTGACGAATGTTTACAATTCGCGCCGCATGCTCCTCATGGGAACCGTGCGAGAAATTCAAACGCGCTACGTTCATTCCTGCTTCGATCAGTTTTTTCAGTGTTTCAACCGATTCACTTGCCGGTCCGATGGTACATACGATTTTTGCTTTCCTTAACATAGGATGTAAGCCTCCTCTACACTCCGAAAACTGTCAGTTTTATATAGATAGCGTGCGCGCCAATTGATAAATAGATAAATCCAATTGATGCTTTGTCACCAATGCTTCTTGAAAATCGACATCAACGATCTGGTTGTTCTGAATCCCAACCATTCGGTCCTGCTTGCCTTCCAGCAACAAATCGACAGCTGCTGCACCCATTCGGCTCGCAAGCATTCGGTCCATCGCAGTAGGGGAACCACCGCGCTGGATATGACCCAGTACCGTTACGCGAGTCTCCCAGCCTGTCTCTTTCGTAATCGCTTCGGCATAAGAAGCGGCACTTCCTACCCCTTCCGCCACAATGATGATGGAATGCTTTTTGCCACGGCGTTGTCCAGCATGCAGACGCTCAATAATATCGTCCATCTCCTGCGACGCTTCCGGGATAATAATGGACTCGGCACCAGCTGCAAGCCCTGCCCACAATGCCAGGTCGCCAGCATCTCGCCCCATCACTTCAATAATGTACGTGCGTTCATGCGAGGTGGCCGTATCGCGGATTTTATCGATCGCTTCCACAACGGTATTCAATGCCGTATCAAACCCAATTGTGAAATCGGTGCACGGAATATCATTATCAATCGTACCCGGTACACCAATGGTCGGGAAGCCTTTTTCGGTCAGCTTCTGTGCACCGCGAAACGACCCGTCTCCCCCAATCACAATCAGACCCTCAATTCCATGAACACGTAATTGCTCCACTGCTTTTTGCTGTCCGGCTTCCGTCTTGAACGCTTCACTGCGAGCGGAGTAGAGAATGGTTCCTCCCCGTTGGATAATATCCCCAACAGAGCCCAGAGACATCTCCTTGATATCTCCCCTCATCAGCCCTTCGTATCCGTGGTAAACCCCAAACATTTGTACCTCGTGAAAATGAGCACGACGCACTGCCGCCCGGACTGCGGCATTCATTCCAGGAGAATCTCCACCGCTAGTGAGAACTGCAAGTTTCCGCATGGAATCCACCTCTCCAATCGTTTCGTCTTTAGCATGTCATTTAACGGAAACAGTATGTACCATACTTTGTATGAAACATGCTGTATCACTCAATTCCTCATATCTGTTATACAATCAAAAGATATGTGCCATACTTTTTGAAAGCTCTGATAACTCTTTCATTCGACTTCGATTGTAGCAGATTTTCCTCGGAGAAAAAAGAAAAAAACGCCCCCTGTTTCTTACAGGGAGGCGAATTCTCCGATCTGTTTAAACTTCTCGTAGCGGTCCTGTATCAATTCATCTGGAGTTAAACGGCCCAGCTGTTCTAGTTGTTCCGTGATGACCGCCTTGACCATCCCTGCCTGCGCGATCAAATCACGATGGGCTCCTCCGAATGGTTCATCAATAATTCCGTCAATGACTCCTAATTCCAACAAATCAGGTGCCGTAATTTTCATCGTCTCCGCCGCACGCATGCCCAAGCTGGAATCTCTCCAGAGAATCGCAGCGGCACTCTCCGGTGCAATCACGGAGTAATAGGAATTCTCCAACATATAGATGCGGTTACCTACGCTGATCGCCAAGGCTCCACCGCTTCCGCCTTCCCCGATTACGATACAAATAATCGGCACGCCAAATGTCGCCATTTCACGCAGATTGCGGGCAATCGCTTCGCTCTGACCGCGTTCTTCTGCCGCTTTTCCAGGATATGCCCCTGATGTATTGATAAAGCAGATGATCGGTCGACCGAACTTGTCCGCCTGCTGCATAATACGCAAGGCCTTTCGATAGCCCTCTGGGTGAGCCATCCCGAAGTTGCGCTTGATGTTGTCTTTTGTGTCTTTCCCTTTTTGGTGACCGATGACCGTAACCGGGCGCCCATCCAGCTTGGCAATTCCACCCACAATAGAATGGTCATCTCCGAACAAACGGTCTCCATGAACCTCGATAAAATCGGTAAAAAGTAGTTGTATATAGTCCAAAGTCGTTGGCCGTTCCGGATGACGAGCCAGCTGCACGCGTTGCCATGGAGTCAAATTGCCATAAATTTGCGCAGCAAGCTCTTTTGATTTTTGTTCGAGACGCTGTATTTCGTCAGAGAAATCAATTCCCTTTTCCTCAGTAAAACGGCGCAATTCCTTAATCTTATCTTGTAATTCTACTAATGGCTTTTCAAAGGAGAGCTCGCCTGCCATGTTTCTACTCCTTCCCGAGACGTGTGCATCTCTACCAGTTTGGACAGCGTATTTCGCATATCCTTACGGTGTACCACCATATCGAGTTGCCCGTTCTTTAACAAGAATTCCGCTGTTTGGAAGTCTTTTGGCAACTCCTGACGGATCGTTTGCTCAATGACTCGACGCCCAGCAAAACCGATCATAGCTCCTGGTTCTGCGATATTGTAATCTCCCAACGAAGAAAAGCTGGCTGATACGCCACCATATGTAGGATTCGTCATGACCGAGACAAACAGCAAGCGTTCGCGATCCAATCGAGACAACGCTGCGCTGGTTTTCGCCATTTGCATCAGGCTCAAAACACCTTCTTGCATGCGTGCTCCACCAGATGCACTGAACAGAATGAAAGGCAAACGCCGTTCGATCGCTTGCTCAATTGCGCGCGTGATTTTTTCCCCGACGACCGATCCCATACTCGCCATACGGAAACGAGAATCCATGACCCCAATCACGATGCGGTTTCCACTTAGGAGACCTTCTCCTGTAATGATCGCCTCGTTCAAATTGGTGTTGGCCTTATCTTGCTCCAGTTTTTCCAAATAGCCAGGAAAACCGAGTGGATTGGCTGTAATCAAATTGGCATCAAATTCTTCTGTCAGAACCCCATCATCCAGAAGCGCTTGCAGACGCTCTGGAGCGGACATGGAGTAGTGGAACTGACAGCCTTTGCAGACGCGCAAGTTCTTCTCCAAATCCTTCGAGTAGTGAATCGTCCCACAATGTGGGCATTTATTCATCAATCCCTCAGGGACTTCCTTTTCTTTCGTACCCGCTTCCTTGCTAGTGTCGGTGGAAGCAGGGACACGTGCTAGTGTCTCTGAAGGAACTGTAGCGAATTTGCGCTTTTTCCCAAAAAGATCTTTAAGCACAGGTACACCCACCTTTCTCATCAGTGAAGGATCGTGCCGAGTACATCTCGGACTTCATTTAGTTCGCTCTCCGGCACGAGAATCTCGTATTGCTTCGAGACCTTACCTTCGCGAACCTTTACCAAAAACCCTTCATCTGTCAAACGTTGCTGTATCCGTTCTGCAATTCTAGCGCTAGGAGCGATGTAGATGACCGTCCACATGCTGGCTTCCCCCTCAATCGTCCAATACAGGTCTGCATCATCATATCACAGCGCCAACGCCCCTCGCAAATTGGGGGAAAACTAAAGCTTGCTGTTCTCCAAATGCTTTTTCATTCTCTCTAATGCGACGTTCACATCGCCTTCGCGAATGGCTTCCATAATCTGTCGATGCTCTACGAGTGCTGCACTCGCTCTACCTTCGCGCGACAGTGATTCAATTCGAATACTGTTGCTGTACTCAACCAAAGGCGTCCAGATGCGATGCAGAATCGAGTTGCGGCTGGAGCGACATATGACGCGATGAAACTGATAGTCTTCCTCCGCAGGTACCTCGCCTCTTGCTACTCTTTCCTCTGCAATGGCCAGGATGCGTTCCATTTCATCAAAATGCTTGTCAGTCGCCCGTCTACAGGCTAAGCGGACAGCATCCAGCTCTAGCATTCGGCGCATTTCGATCAAGTCCTTCTTGGTTTTGGTATCCCGTAGGATAAAAAAGCCAAGAATATCGATCAGCCTATTGTGCCGGTAATGCTTGAGGAAGGTGCCTTCCCCGCGTCGGGTCTCAATGAGTCCGAGCAACTCCAGAGCCCGAAGAGCCTCGCGTACAGAAGAACGACCTGCTCCCAGTTGCTCGGACAGCTCTCGCTCAGACGGCAGCTTGTCCCCGGGCCGCAAGTTTTGCTCCTGGATGATTTCATGAAGTTGCAGGAGAATTCCTTCGTAAACCTTTCGATCTTGGGAAGAGTCGAGCACGATTATCCTCCTTACTCGTACCTTTAACGAGGAGCACCCTCCACGTTTGTAAAAAGACTACGTTTTTTCGCGGAGGGTGTCGTCGGTGCCTCGATAAAGAGTATTTTACGCTTCTTGGTAAGAGATAGCTGTCAATTTCGTCGTTTTTTGTTTGACTTCTTCCGGATCAACTGTGATGCGAGCAACACCCGTTTCCATCGCTGCTTTTGCTACTGCCGCAGCTACGTTTGGTGCTACACGTGGATCGAATGCGGAAGGGATCACTTTATCCGCAGTAAGCTCTTCTGGCGTGATCAGGTCTGCGATTGCATATACAGCAGCCAGCTTCATTTCTTCGTTGATCTCCGTTGCACGTACATCCAAAGCGCCACGGAAGATTCCCGGGAATGCCAGTACATTGTTTACTTGGTTCGGGAAGTCGGAACGGCCTGTACCGATTACCGCCGCACCTGCTTCTTTTGCTTCTTGCGGCATGATTTCTGGTACTGGGTTTGCCATAGCGAAAATGATCGGATCGCGGTTCATCGAACGAACCATGTCCTGTGTAACAGCACCAGCTACGGATACACCGACAAATACGTCAGCGCCCTTCATTGCATCAGCCAGGTCACCTTGCAGCATGCTGCGGTTCGTGATTTTCGCCATTTGTTCCTTCACTGGGTTCATACCGAATGGACGGCCTTCGTACACGATTCCTTTTGTATCAACCATGATCACTTCTTTCACGCCCATGGAAATCAAGAGCTTCATGATCGCGATACCAGCTGCACCTGCACCGTTCGCTACGACGCGAATATCTTCCAGCTTTTTGTCAACCACGCGCAAAGCATTGATCAGACCTGCCGCTGTAACGATTGCTGTACCGTGTTGGTCATCGTGGAAAATCGGGATGTTTGTTTCGCGCTTCAGACGCTCTTCGATTTCGAAGCATGCAGGAGCTGCGATATCTTCCAAGTTAACGCCACCAAAAGTAGGCTCGAGCAGTTTTACTGTCTCTACGATTTTATCTACATCTGTTGTATTCAAGCAGATCGGGAATGCATCTACGCCTGCGAAAGATTTGAACAAAACTGCTTTACCTTCCATAACCGGCATTGCTGCTTCTGGTCCGATGTTTCCAAGACCTAGTACAGCAGTACCGTCGCTGACTACGGCAACCAGATTGCCTTTCATCGTGTAATCGTACACTTTGGACTTGTCATCAAAAATATCTTTGCAAGGTTCAGCAACCCCAGGAGAATAGGCAAGACTCAGATCGTAAGCATTGCGAACGGGTACCTTGGTCACTGCCTCCAATTTTCCTTGATGTTTTCTGTGAAGCTCCAGTGCTTCCTCTCTCAGGTTGGACATGAGATCCCACTCCATTTCACGATAATAGTTTCTATGATGGCTTGTAGGCAGTAAAAAATGCCTGGGTTATTCCAAGTGGTCTGACCACTCATTGAGTTATGATCTCAATATAATAAAAAACTGTTCTCCTGTAAACCTGCCGAAAACGGCGAAAAAGGGAGGACATTCCTCATCCTCCCCAATTTATAGGCATTTCTTTCCGAATTACGCTGTCAGGCCCCACAATTTCTCGCGCTTGCTCCAAAAATGACTCATCTACGTCTACCCAATTTGCTTCTGGCAGGCGAATTGTCTGTCTTTTTCCTTCGTAGAAGAGAATAACAGGAATCGTTCCTTTTTTTTCGACAAACAAACGTGAAAGTCTTTGCAGCGTCGAATCATGCTCTTGCTCTGCCGATATTTTGACAAATAATACGGTCTCGGACTTCGGCTGCGGCAGCGTTTGTGCATCCCAGAAACGAGAAGCCATGAGCTTGACCATGTCGTCCTGATGTTCGACTCGGGCTTCTGCCACGACGATTTGTTCGCGCTCGAGCAGAGGCGCATACTTCGTATACACCTGTGGAAAGACGACCAGCTCTACTGGCGCCGTTTTGTCCTCTAGCGTAATAAACGCCATCGGGTCCCCTTTTTTCGTTTGGATGCGTCTCGCTTCCGTTATCATTCCGAATACTTTTACCGTCTTGTCGCGCGGCACATCCCCCAATGAAGAGATAACGGCTACTTCCGGGCGACTCGCGACATGGGCAAACTGGTCAAGTGGATGACCGGAGATATATACCCCGATCAAATCCCGCTCCTCTTTTAATTGCTGGGTATGTGAGAACGGTGTTACCTCTGGATATTCTGCTGGCTCGCGCAAAGGTGCCGCATCTTCTTCACCCGCAAATAGATTGAGCTGGTTGGCGTCACGCTCGATTCTCTTGCTGTTTGCCTTCCCTACTGCTTCATCCAGCAATAGCAAAAGCTGACTGCGATGTCCTGGCAACGAGTCCAGCGCGCCGCATAACGTGAGTGATTCTACTACTCTGCGATTGACTAACCGCGCATCCACGCGCGCACAAAAATCAAAGACATCGCTATACGGTCTGCCTTTGCGCTCTTTCACGATCGATTCAATGGCACCGTAGCCGACGTTTTTCACTGCGGCCAGACCGAAGCGAATCGCATCCTGCTCCACTGTAAAGTAAGCCAGGCTTTTATTCACGTCAGGCCCGAGCACAGTAAGCTGTAGTCGCCGCGCTTCTTCCGTGTACTCGGCAATTCTCGTTTGGCTGCCAATGGACAAGGATAGTAGCGCTGCCATGAACGCAAGCGGATAAGTTGCTTTCAAATAAGCCATCTGGTAGGCGATGACCGCATAAGCCACCGAGTGGGCTTTGTTGAAACCATAATCAGCAAAGCGTACGATCAAATCGTAGACTTGATTGCCCAGCTCTTGTCCGTACCCTTGCCGGACACAACCAGCCACGAACTTCTCCCGCTGCTCCGCCAATAGCTCCCGTTTCTTTTTCCCGACTGCTCGGCGCAAAATATCTGCCTCACCAAGACTGAAGCCTGCGAGTGTTGAGGAAATCTGCATGATTTGCTCCTGATAAATCATAAAACCGTGCGTCTCTCGCAAAATCGGCTCGAGAACAGGATGAGCGTACTGTACTTTGCTCTGTCCGTGTTTGGCGGCGATGTACTGCGGGATGATCTCCATCGGCCCCGGGCGATACAAAGCCAGAACCGCAATGATGTCGTCGAGGCTGCTCGGCTTCAAATCTCGCAGCACATTGCGCATCCCCGAAGATTCCAGTTGGAAAATGCCGGTTGTCTCCCCACGGGAGAGCATACGAAACGTTTTCTCATCGTCTGTCGGCAGCTGATCCAGATCAAGCGATATTCCCTGCTCCTGCAAATGACGCAACGTTTCCTGGATGATGGTCAAATTGCGCAAGCCGAGGAAGTCCATCTTCAAGAGACCGACTTCTTCGAGAATCTCCATCGGATACTGTGTGAGTGCCAAGCCTTCATTACCCGTCTGTAATGGAACGTAATTCGTCAGCGGTTCACGCGAAATGACGACACCCGCCGCATGTGTGGAAGCGTGGCGCGGCAAGCCTTCTACGCCCTTTGCCGTTTCGATGAGTTGTGCTGCCTGTTTGTTTTCCGCGCACAGCTTGCCGATATCCGGGTTAATTTGCATCGCCCGCTCAATCGTCATGCCTGGCGATTGCGGAATCATTTTGGCCACGCGATCCACGATGCCCAAAGACAAGCCTAACGCCCGCCCAACGTCACGCACTGCTGCACGAGCCGCCATCGTTCCAAAGGTAATGATCTGGGCAACACGATCATGCCCGTACTTGCTCGCTACATAGTGAATGACTTCGTCACGGCGCTCTACGGAAAAATCGATATCAATATCGGGCATCGTCACCCGCTCCGGGTTGAGAAAGCGTTCAAAGAGCAACTGAAAGCGAAGTGGATCGACATTCGTGATTTTCAAAACATACGCGACGAGGCTACCTGCCGCAGATCCGCGTCCAGGTCCAGTCGGTATCCCATTTTCGTGAGCGTACCGCATGAAATCCCATACAATCAGGAAGTAATCGGTGAAGCCCGTCCCTGTAATAATCGTCAACTCGTGATCTAGACGCGCTTGCACCTCTGGCGTAATCTCGCCGTATCGCTCCAAGCAGCCCTTTTCACACAGCTCACGCAAATACTGTGTTGAATCTTGTCCCTCTGCCAAGGGAAATTCCGGCAAAATATGCGCGCCAAAGGTAAGGTCCAGCTTACACCTATCTGCAACGGCTAGCGTATTCGCTAACGCCTGGGGCGCAAAAGCAAAGAGCGCCGCCATTTCCTCGGCACTTTTCAGATAGTATTGATCCGTCTCGTAGCGAAAACGGTTTTCTTCTCCAATCGTCTTGCCTTCTTTGATCGCCAACAAGATATCATGCTGCTGGTGATCCTCCCTGTAGATGTAGTGAACATTGTTCGTCGCAATCAGCGGAATCCCCGTTTCCTGACTCAGTTTCACGAGACGAGTATTCAGCCTGCGCTCCACTTCCAGTCCATGATCAGCCAGTTCCAAATAAAAATGCTGTTCACCAAACATTCGCTGATACTTGCGGGCTGCTTCTTGCGCAGCGTCCGCTTCTCCACCCAGTAACAGCTTGGCTACTTCCCCTTGCTGGCAGCCGCTCAGTGCAATGAGGCCGTCTGTATGCTTTGCCAACACCTCTTTGTTGAGACGCGGAAGAATATAGTTGCCGTCTGTATTCGCGACTGTCGCCAGCTTCAGGAGATTCCGATAGCCCGTTTCGTTTTCAGCGAGAACGATCAGATGACTAGGCGGCGGTGCATTTCGCACGCGATCTTGAAGATTTCCTTCTATTACGTATATTTCCATTCCGATAATCGGTTGGATGCCTGCCTCAAGACAAGCTTTATAAAACGGGATCGCCCCGTACAGATTGGCATGGTCTGTCATAGCCAGTGCATGCATGCCCAATTCGCTGGCTCGCTTCACTAGTGCATCAATACGTGCTGCTCCATCCAGCAGACTGTACTCCGTATGAACATGCAAATGGACAAAGGAGGTCATGATATTACCCCTCTCAATTTTCACAATGGAAACTTTCTCTCTTACATTATACCGGAAGTATAGCGCATACGGACGCTAAGAACAAACGTTCTTACTTGTATTTGACCGTTCTCCCCTGATTTTGGTAGGATGGGTAATACCAGAATGGCTAGAAAGGATGAATCCATATATGTGGCCTGCCTTTTACATGACCGGTATTCTCGCTTCCCTGGTAGCCAGTGTCTACTATAGTATCCATGCGCGCAGACGAGGCATCCATCCGCTTGAATCGCGTATGTTGCTGGGGAAAATGAATGTGTCATTGGGGATACTCGTTTCTTTGTTCGGCATCAATCAGTTTACTTTTGATTCTCTCGATACGATCCGCATTGTTGTTGCGTTGATCATGCTGATTGTAGGGGCTATGAATTTATTCTTAGGAACTCGCAATTATTTCCGTTATCGTACAGCTTGGCAGGCAGAATTGAAAAAAGGGGTATAAGGAAAAGGCATGAGAACAAAATTACGTTCTACATGCCTTTTTCTTTTTGGGAAGAACGATAACTGGAAATACTTTTCCTCTATTCCCAGCTGTTTATCATACAAACCTGTTAGAGCTCTCGCTATAATGAATTTGTGTGACATTCTATTGCTTCGACAACCTGAGCGGCAGTGCCCGAGGTTGTCCTTTTTTCTGTTCAATTCAGAAGGAAACGATTTCCTGCTATTGTAGGTCTTCGGCTTTTGCCCAGATTTCCTCCGGGTTCAGCTCATAGATGCCCTCTTCCCGATACATATAATGATTCATAATGAATTCCCGGCGAATCGTAGCGTAATCCTCATGGAACTGACGGATATACTCGTTGATCTCCGGTTCTTTGTACTTGCGCCCTTTTTCTAAACCGCGCACCATGTATTCAAAGACGATCAGCTTTTTCTTACGCTGGGACGGGATTTGTTTCAGCTTGCCATCTGGAGTAATGAAGCTGCGAATAACCTGCATTTTTTCGGCTGCCATCTGGTGCCTCCTCTGAACATGTAAGGTGTCTTCTGCAAATAACTCCTCTACTGACGTATCCTTTGCTTTTTCCATGACATTCACGATTGCCTGCGACTGTCGTTTTACATTTGCATCATGCAAATAGAAATAGATAGTGTTTTTATCACGACGCTCGTAAACGACCCCTGCATCTCGAAGCTTTGCCATATGATGTGTGATGGTCGGAGGTGTCACGCCGAGCTTGCCTGCCAACGCCTGTCCATGCAGTGGACCATTTGCCAAAATCGCGAGAATACGCACGCGCGTGGGGTCTCCGAGTGCCTTGTAAAAGGTGACGAGTTGATCTAGTTGCAAGAGGGACACTCCTTTCTTCGTTTACTCAATCTGATTAGATGATATTCTAATTAGATGATAAGTTACATTCCTTACCCTGTCAATTCATGGGTGACAATGGAAAAGGGAGTGCAGGTTGGCCCCATAGCCTCATCGCAAACCCAACTTTTCGATATTCGTACGCACCTACATGCTATTGCGGTAATGGAGCGGACTTACGCTATATTTTTTTCTAAATGCCCTCTCAAATGTGCTTACACTGCCAAAGCCCGCTTCAAAGGCGATGGCCGTAACGGCGAGCTTACTGTGTCGGAGCAACCAGGCCGCCCGTGTTACACGCTGATCTGTCACATATTGCGCCGGGGTGCGACCAATCTGCTCACGGAATAGACGAATCAGATGAAATTTGCTGATACCCGCAACCCCCGCCAGTGTATCCAGTGAACAATCTACGGTTACATCATCCTGGATCAAATCAGTCACCCTTTTCAGGACAGGATGGATCGATACAGGGATGGCGGGATAAGCGGCTAGATGCTTGCCCCGCCATTTTTGCGTGTGTGATCCTTCCTGAACGGTTAACAGCAGGCTGGCCAGCTCCCATTCTAGCTGTTCAAGCGCAAGTTTTTCCATCTGCTGTGTAATCATTTGTGTACAGACTGTTTCCGCGATTCTTTGAAAACCATCCGTTTCATCCTCCGACCATGGGACAAATTCAATCGGTCCGCTAACAGCTTCCATTTTGTCAGCATAGACGCTCTCCAGAAGGCTTGGGCTGAGAAAGAAGAGCATCAACCGCATAGCCTCAGCTTCAGAAAAATGACGGTGCTGGCACCCAGGGGATGCAACCAGACGCTGACGTCCTGCCAACTTGCGAAATTGCTGTTCACATTGCACCAGCGGATTGCCCTGAAGCAACATGCTGATTTGAAAACAACTATCATGCTGATGTAGCTCATCAGAACCGCCTGCCTCTATCTGATAGATGGTAATAGCGCTGTTCACAATCTTCAAGGATAACGGCTTGGTAATCTGGCTCATCATTCTCATCCCCACCTTCCGATGTCAATAATTGCTCATCCTAACAGCAAAATTTGCCGGGCTTTTTTTCCTGATCCCTCTACAATCAACCTATGTGTTTTGCCTAGAGCACTTGGAGGGATCAGCTATGAAATTCAATTTGTTTGCCAACCCGAATTTCTCATTGTTTTTGTTTCGCCATTCTACCAGCGAGTTTGGAACGATCTGCCTGAACGTTGCCTTTGCCCTGTACATCCTGGCACTCACAGGATCAGCAGGAAAATTTGCTTCCATACTGGCGCTGGGGGTAATCCCGCAAATCCTGTTCGGTCCATTTGCAGGTGTATGGGCTGACCGACTGGACAAGCGAAAGCTGCTTTGCAGCATCGATCTCATTTACGGTATTTTTCTGCTGTCGCTGTTCTTTTTCTCGCTGTTTCAGCCCATCAAAGAGACGATGATTTATGTGGCCGTTCTATTTTTTTCTGTATGCAATCTACTGGCAGTTCCCGCGTATACTACACTCTTGCAGCATGTAGTGAAGAAAACAGAATTGTCTGACGCTATCGCTCTGGATAGTACTGTCGTGGAGAGCGTTCGTGTCCTTGCTCCACTCATTGGCACACTACTGTATACGATGAGCGGAATTGAAGCCGTCTTTTTACTAAACGCGGTACTTTCCTTGAGCTCAGCAGCATCCACGTATTTCATGAAGCTTCCTTCGATTCCAAGAGCACCCAGTTCTTCTTCGATTATAAAGGAACTACAGGAAGGTTTACAGATTTTCACCACGGATCTTCGAATTAGTTCACTTGTACTAAACGGTCTTTTTACCCATATCTTTCTCTTTCCTTTTGTCATGATTGGCTTCCCGTACATGATCAAACAGGTATTTGGTGGATCGGACATCGATTTCGGACTGGTCGAAAGTGCACAAACTATGGGCTCCGTCTCCTCGATTATTGGGGTGATCCTTTTAAAGAAACGCTTTTCCGTCTCCCATAGTATTGGTATCGGTCTGATCGGGATCGTTGCAGCGGTCTTTCCCCTACTGCTCTTGGGCAGTCATCCTTTTTTACAGCACTTGCAAACCTCTCCGTTTGCCGTAGTCCTATTTTATTCATTGGTAAGCTATTTTCTGTTTTCCATGTTCAATATCTACGGTGTATTTTTCCGTACCTTCTATCAACAAACCATCGAATCACATATGCTGGGACGGTTTATTTCCGTCATGGTCATGCTGTTTGCTGTGGGCAGGCTGATCGGTTTTCAACTATACGGAGCGCTGTTTGACTCAATTGAATTGGTTTATGCAGTATTTGTTTTGGGCGTAGGCATGCTGGCTAAAATCTTCATTCACATCCCTTTTCTGCGCATGGAAAAAAGGAGGCGCGCCTCTTGCCCCAACTCAACGCAAAAAATGAGTGACGGTTTATAATTGCTTACCGACTAAAAAAAGAACAGTCCCGAAAGACTGTTCCTTTCTTTTATCGCTCAATAATTTGCGCAGTAATCATGGCCTGCCCTACGAGCTGTTCGCCGTGGAATACGGATACTTCGACTTTTCCGAAGCGGCGGCTGATATCCAATAGACGAGGTTTCACTTCGATATGACTTTCCATCTGGACTGGCTTTAGGAAATAGACGGTGATATTTTCCGGTACCATGTCGCCTCGACGATGATGCCGCAGCAGGTTACAAGCAGCCTCGACCATGACCGTCGTCATGATTCCGCTGGCAATCGTACCAAGATGGTTGGTCATTTGTGGGCTTACATCTCCCAGATAAACCATTTCATCCGCTTGACGCTCCTCACGGAAATGCGACATGATCAGATTCGGGAACGTTTCACTCATCTGTGGTTGCTTGGCTGTAAATTGCAGAGCTTTTAACACGTCGTTGCGGCTCAAGACCCCTACGAGCTTGCGATGGTTATCTACGACAGGCAATAGCTCGATTCCTTCCCACACCATGGTATGCGCGGATGACGCTACGGATACCCGCGGCGAGGTCGTAATCGGGTTCTTCGTCATGACCTTGTCGATTGTCGCAGTTTCCTCATGACCGATGATGTCTTTGGAGGTAACAATCCCGATCAGGCGCATCTGCTCGTCTACGACGGGGAATCTCGTGTCCTGATACAGCTCCGTATACTGGTGCCACTTGGCAACAGAATCTGATGTCAATAAGACAGGCGTTTCTGCAAGCGGCTTCAAAATATCCTCTACCATTACGATTTCCTTTTTGATGAGGCGATCGTAAATGGCTCGGTTAATCATCGATGCTACCGTAAAGGAGTCGTAGCTGGAGGAGATGATTGGCAGCGCTAAGCGGTCAGCCAGCTGCTTGATTTCCTCGCTTGTATCGAATCCCCCGGTAATTAATACGGCAGCCCCTTGTTGCAAAGCGATTTTGTGCGCCTGATAGCGGTTACCGACAATCAAGAGACTCCCGGCATCAATATAGCGCATCATGGCTTCGAGCTGCATGGCCCCTATTACAAATTTATTCAAGGTCTTGTGTAAGCCTTCACGTCCAGCCTGCACATGACCATCGACGATGTTCACAACCTCCGCAAAGGTCAAACGTTCTATATTTTCCTTTTGCTTCTTCTCGATTCTCACCGTACCGACACGTTCAATCGTGCTGACGTATCCTTGCGTTTCCGCTTCCTTGATCGCGCGGTATGCAGTCCCTTCACTCACATCAAGGTCTTTCGCGATCTGCCGCACGGAAATCTTCGAACCGATCGGAAGGCGATCAATATGTTGCAAGATTTGTTCATGCTTCGTTGCCATATTGCTATTCCCCCTTCCTTTTCTCCCACCCGTTCCATGTACGTGCGCTCCTTCGACCAATATACCCGAAGGCGGGGCAAAAAAAAAGGGTAGCTTTTTCGAAAGCTACCGACCAGAAAGTATATCATTAAGGGGGTTTTCATCGTGCTTTTATCATACCCAAGGAATATTACAGGATTATTACAACACAGTTACAGTTTCTTTTCAGTTTTGTTTAACTGACCAAAATGGACAATAAACCTTGGACCAGCCCAATAATCCCGCCAAGGATAAATCCGAGCACGGTAATCATGCGGAATTCCTTGCCTGAGATCCCGACTACCATCTCTTCAATTCTTTCAATCGGGAAACCCTCTACTTGCCGTGTAACAATCTCTCGGATAGCCAGGCGCGAAAATATTCTCTCGATGTTTTGTTGCAGTGTGTCCACCATCCACTTTGACAAACGAGGAACGAGTTCCGTTGTCACCGTCTCAGAAAAAGGCGCTGTCAAACGAGACAGAGGCTCGTCCACGATGCGCAGGCTTTGCTCCTCCAGCTTGGCAAAAAGCTTCCCCGCCCAATCGTCCACTTGATCTCGCCCAATCCAGGCAACCACTTCGCCCACACTTTTGTCCAAGAGCTTGTCCGCTTCCTTATGCAAAAAGTAGTGCACGCGCTCCGAAAGCTCTCTGCTTTGCAAAAGCTCATCGAGATACGGGAGAATCTTGCCCAAAATCTTGTCATCCCCAAGAAACATCCCAACCAAGCCACCAAACATGCCTCCGCCTCCACCGAGCAATCCGCGAACCATGTTTTGCAAGGTTTGCTGGCCTTCCGGGGAATGTAAATATTCGCGGAAACGTTTCAAAAGCAGTTCGCTCACACTGCCAAGTGCTGCATCCAGACGCTCGCGTCCGTTGTCCGTAACCAACTCTCGCAGTTTTTTCTCTTCATATTGTGTCAGAACCTGATCGACAAAAGTACCCCATTTCGCCTCGATAGGCGCGCGGACACTCTCACTCCACGATCCGTCTTCCTTAAATAACTGAGGCATCGCGGTCTGCATTACTTGACGTAGGCTGCGCTCATCTGTCATCCAGTCTCGAGCGATGGTGTTCATCCATCCTGTCAGCGTGCTCTCCAAACCACTCTGATTCAGTGCACGCTTGACCCCCTCTGTCGTCAGCAAATGTTCTTCGACGAGTCTGCCCATTTGTATCGCGATATCGTCCCGTCTTCTCGGGATCAATCCCGGGGTAAAAGGCACTTTCCACCTGCCTAGATACCACGGTTTTACTGGTTTAAACAGCATTCGGATGGCTAAATCATTCGTCACTCCGCCGATGACAGAGCCTACTGCAATATTCACTAATAGTATCCAAGCGTTCATAAATCCTAACAACCTCTCTTCTCTACATGGCACCAAACGTTTTGGATGCTCATACCATAGACTAACTTTGCCTGATGGGAAGGGGATACTCATGTCCTACGTTCCAACAATCGTTGTCGAAAACGAGATAATATCGGAAGTAGACCTTTACCTGCCCCAGGCGCACTTGCGCAAATGGAATCTTTCAACACCATCCACCATTGCGGTCCAATTTGGGAGCAAAACCGTTTCCGCACGCGTAGGCGTTTGGGAACGGGGAGGCAAAACCTCGGGTAAAACCTTCATTCGACCATCATTAGCTCAATCACTTCATCTACCCAGGGGCGTTCCACTCTTAGTCCGTTATGATGCGAGTCAGAAAACAATCGTTTTCGGACCGTATGTAGGTGTTCTTGTTTCGAGCTACAATGCAGCGTTCTCGCAAGGACCGTTTGGACACCTAAACTCTTTCTTCCAGGAGATGTCCGATATCACCCGTAAACGCGGAGGTATCCTTTGCGCATTTCGGCTTCAGGATGTCAACTGGGATGCGGGAATCGTGCGCGGAATCGTTAGAAAAGGAGGCGTCTGGAGACAAACCTTACTTCCGCTTCCACAATGCATTTACAACCGACTCGTATCCCGCCAACGCGAACGAAGTGAACAGATGGCCAACTGGGTTCAACGCTGCAAGGACGCTTCCATTCCCTTTTTTAACGAGCGTTTTTTGAATAAGTGGCATGTACACGCCGCTCTCGAGAATCAACCGACAGCCTCCGAACATCTTCCCAGTATGGTTCCTTATTTGAAACAGGAAGACCTGCGGCAAATGCTATCTACGTATCGCACCATTTATGCTAAACCAGCCAACGGCAGCATGGGACGCGGGATCATTCGAGTTCGCAGTTCGCCCGAGGGATACCAGCTAGCGTTCCCCGGAGGATTGCGCAAATCATTTGCTAGCATTCAGGGCTTACATCAGTATTTGCAAAAAAGGACAAAAGGCACATCCTATTTGCTGCAACAAGGGTTACCGTTAATCGGCATCCAAGGACGACCGACAGATTTTCGTGTATTGGTACAAAAAGACCGAAAAGGCGAATGGTCCGTCACTTCCATGGTAGCTCGCCTGGGATTAAACCACATTGTTTCCAATATATCCAGAGGCGGGCAGATGATGACTCCCCTTCAGGCCCTGCGAGTTTGTGGACCATGGGCGGGCACGACTCGACCATCCCCTCAAACGTTACGCGCAGTAGCACTTAAGCTCGCGATCCTTTTAGAAGAATCACTGCTTGGGCAGTACGCAGAATTCGGAATTGATCTGGGAGTCGATGTCCATGGACGGGTGTGGCTATTGGAGGTCAACAGCAAGCCATCCAAGTCAGCCAAAACAGTTCCGCTGCCTGAGGGTGCCGAAGAGCTGCCTCGGCGTGCTCGCCCTTCTGTCCTTCGCATGCTGGATTATTCCGCCTTTCTAAGTGGTTTTCCCCGGACCATTCAACCACAAAAGACGATAAAAAGAAGACCGAAGCGCAACAAAAACAGGCGAAGGTGACCTACATGACAGCATCCGAGAGAAGTCTTGGTATCATGGCCCGGTGCCAAGGCTCCCACTTTGTAGACAAAGGGTACTACAAAAAGCTTACGCTCTATGGACGCAAGCACGGCATTCGCGTCTTCGTTTTTTCACCACGTCAGGTTAACTTTTCCACCCGTATGGTAAAAGGCTTCGAATATCGCAATGGGTCCTGGCACGCAAAAGACTTCCCAATCCCCACCTTTATCTATGATCGTTGCTTTGTGGGCCCATCTTATCGCCACTATAAACCATTTGTGGAAAAGTTGCAAAACGATCGCAACATTACGTTTTTGGGGCATGGTCTGTCTGGAAAATGGCAGGTGCACCAGATGCTCGTGAAGTCCTCTCTCCTCGCCCCGCTGCTACCACCTACTGAAATATTCTCATATCCTGTGCTCCATGCAACCTTGCAAAAATACGGGGCAGCCATCATCAAGCCGATGGCGGGAACTCACGGTATTGGCGTCGTGAGAATCAAAGAAATGCGCAGTGGCTATGAAGCTTCTGGACGAAACAGAGACAATAAGCCTTTCACCAAGCGAATTCGTGACACTGCCGAATTAAAAAGTTTTGTGTCTATCTTTACTGCCGGCCGCAAGTTCCTGGTACAGCCCTATTTGGAGTTGCATACCCCGGATGGTACCCCATTCGATGTCCGTGTACTGGTTCAAAAAAACGGGCTGGGTAAATGGGGGACAACTGGCAAAGCTGTGCGACTGGGAGACAAACGCAGTATTACCTCCAATTTGCACGGAGGAGGGAAAGCAACATCTCTGGCCTCTTTCCTGCCCCTTCACTTCACATCCGCAAAAGCGGCACGCATCGAGCAAACAATCAACCGAGTGGCAGAAGAACTTCCCCGTTTTTTGGAAGAGTCACACGGCAGACTCGTTGAGCTGGGAATCGATATTGGCATTGACACCGCAGGTAATGTTTGGATCATCGAGGTAAACAGCAGACCAGGGCGAACCGTTTTTCGCATGATTGACGACCCAACTGCACAACTGCATTCGATTACTCAGCCTGTTCGCTACGCCCACTATCTTATGAAAGAGCGTGTAGGAGGTTAAAGCATGGAAACGTTCAGAATGCGGCTTCGCTTCCTTTCCAACCCCCGTATCAGTGGGATTATCCTGCCAGCTACTCTCTTCCAACAGCTCCAGCTACGGCAACGCCAAAAAATTAAAGTCTTACTGGGTAAAAAGGAAGTAGTCGCAACTGTCTTACAAGATAAACGCAATCCGGATACGAACGTCATGAAAGTGACGACGCTCTTGCAAACGGAGCTGGGCATTCCCCACCCTGGCTTAATCCAGCTCAAACTAGAGGGCTCCGCACTCCGGATCGGTCCTTCAATCGGGATCGTTACGACTGGCATAAGACGAGATCCCAAGCAGCCAATTGGCCCTCGCACCTCGTTTTTTCACAATCTGTTACAGGCTCAAGAAGGGAAAGGCGTTTTCTACTATATATTTTCCCCATCCGATGTGGACTGGGAATCCAATACAGTCAAAGCGTGGTTTTTGCGCAGAAGCAAGTCAGGCGTCTACTTTTGGAAAAAGCATGTTACTGCCATGCCCGATGTCGTCTATGATCGTATTCCCTCTCGTTCGGCAGAAAAACATGAAGCCGTTCAGGAATTCAAATATCGACTCGCCAGTTACCCCAATTTACCGATGTTCAATCAGGGCTTTTTTAACAAATGGGGTGTGCACCAGCTGCTGTACCCGAATCCAGAAGTGAATGAGCATATCCCGGAGACTTACACCTCTCCTTCTCTTACAACTGTTCGAAACTTGCTGCGTAAATACCCTATCGTTTATTTGAAGCCCAAAAATGGTAGTCTCGGGTACGGTATTGTCAAAGTTGTTCACCAGGCAGGCGGTGGCTTTACTGCCTCCTATCATACAGGTAGCGGCAATGTAAAAAAACAATTTTCCAAGCTGTCCAGCCTTTATCAGCATGTCTTCCGCAGTCGTCGCGTCAGTGCGTATCTGGCACAACAGGGCATTTCGCTCATGACATTCCATGGACGACCGTTTGATTTCCGTGTTCACTTGCATAAAAACCAGCAAAACGAGTGGGTCGTCTCCTGCACGGCAGCCAAGGTTGCCGGTTCTGGCAGCGTAACTACCCACGTACGCACAGGTGGAACTGTCATCCCCGGCGATGACCTGTTGCAGCACCTGTTTGGCAGACAAAAAGCCCTCATGACCCAGCGCGTTTCCGACGCGTCGATTCGACTCGCTACCGCGATTGAACTGGCAAAAGGGATTGATTTAGGCGAATTGGGGCTGGACATGGGGATTGATACGCAAGGCCATGTCTGGATGTTCGAAGCGAATTCCAAGCCGGGCCGTTCTATATTCAAGCACGCCCGTCTCAGGGAGGCTGATCACGAATCACGCAAGCTGCTCGTCGATTATAGCTGTTACTTGGCCAATTTCTAGTCGCACGCGATCTGTACCGTGTTTCAGGAAGGAGGAACACCATGCTTCAGCAGCGCTCCGGGTGGCTGACGATCCTCCCTAGCGGTAGATGGTTCGTACAGTTACCTCGGCTAGTCCTTAAACGCTCGCCAAAGCCACTGGTCGCCAGTCTCGGTCCCTTTTCTCATACGAAACGGATATACGCTGGTTTACCCCGCGTGCAAGCAAGCCGTATTCGTACACGTATTAACTGGAAAATGGCGGGCGACTCCCTGAAGCTTGGCCCATTATTTGGCATATTGACCGTTGGTGAAGGGGCAACATTTTTAGGAAATCGCGAGAACTTCAAGGATATTACTCAATCGGGAAAGCAATGGGGTGCACTCGTATATGTGTTCACTCCACAAGGCATCAATTGGGAGAAGAAAAAGGTGCGGGGCTATTTGTACAACAATCGACTAAACTCGTGGCAAGAGGTGATTCTCCCTTTCCCCCATGTGGTTTACAACCGAATTCCGACGAGAAAAGCAGAACGGCGACCTGAAGTCCGAAGAGCATTGAACCGCATTCATGAGATGCCAAATGTCACATTGTTTAATCGCCGCTTTTTCGACAAGCAACAGCTGTTTAAAATGCTTGAATCCCACTTAGAAGTGCAAGCTTTTCTACCGGAGACGAAACAGCTAGACACCTTGGCTCGCTTTCGAAGCTTTTGCACGGAACATCGCTTTGTCTACTTGAAACCTGTGCGCGGTAAAGCTGGTCAGGGAATTATGCGCATTGATTTCAAAAACGATAAGTGGTTGCTGCAACGATTAAAGGAGCACAAAGCCATTACTCGCCGCTTTTCCAATTTGAATGATGTATGGAAGCACATTAGACTTCATGTCAAACAGCAGAAGTACATCATGCAGCAAGGGATCCGTCGTGCCCGTTACAACGGCAAACCTTTTGATGTGCGCGTCCTCGTACAGAAAGATGGCGAGGGCGAATGGTGCGTAACCGGAGTTGGCATCAGAAGATCTGGCTCGCAAAGCATCACCACCCATGTGCCACGCGGCGGCTCGATCCACTCGTTATCAACCGTTATGCAAGCCTTGTTTACTAATAATCACGAGCAAATGGAAAGACACATTCACGATACGGCGCTCGCCATCGCACGGTCTTTAAATGCAGAATGGACGGATTTGGCTGAGATGTCGATGGACCTTGGCTTGACAGAAGAAGGACAGCTATGGCTCTTTGAAGCGAACGCAAAGCCGGAGAAATTCGATGAACCATCGATTCGTCGATTATCGTTAGCGAATCTGATCCACTACGCACAGCATGTCTCCTGCTTGCAAAACAAGCGAGGGATTGCCGCAGGATAAGGGAGTCGAGCAGCACTAGCTGATTCACAGACGACCTTGGTGCGATTTGCCCGTCAGGAAGGGGAACGGCGCATCACCCAGCGAACGACTGGCTGACGCGATTGACCCTCAGGATGTTGGCTCATAATGGGTCAATCCTTCCTGATTGTAGATATACGCTACCGCAATAAGTGAATCGGCATGCTGGCTGTACGTGCGGGTAGCACTGAACAATGAGGCAAGTCTCACGTTTTGATCTAAAGGAACATGCCGTTTAGACTCCGGCATGTTTTTTTCGTTATCGGATGCATGACCTGATCGACCTTGGAAAAAATACTCCATGGAGGTGGTCTTAACCATGACCCATATACTTAACAATATGATGCACTCCCAACAACAACCGCAATTTTTGGGAGCAATGAGCCCTGCAGGCACGATGTTCCAACAAGGATACGCCGGAACAAACGTACAGGAAGTACAGCATTGGAACCACGGAGGGCATGCCCAATCCATCGGGACCCCTACAACGGGCATGTCCTATGGTGGTGCACAATCGATCTTTTCCCCTGGCTTTGCGAATACCAATGTCCAGGAAGTAAGACAGCTCAATCAGGCTGGTTATCCTCAACAACAACATCATCAGCAATATGGCTATGGGCAAAATCAAGCGCTTCAATCCATGCAAAACCAATTCACCGGCTATGCACAAGGCCAGCAAGCTGGCTACATACAAGCACAGCCTTCTTATCAGCAATCGGTTGGACAAGGCTCCATTTTCTCTCCGGGATTTGCCGGCACGAATGTACAAGAGGTTCAAGCCCGCAATCAAGCTGGCTATAGCGGTTACGGAGGACAAGCTGGCTATACGAATCAAGCAGCGTATCCACCAGCGATGACTGGCAGTATTTTTGCGCCTGGTTTTGCCAATACCAATGTCCAGGAAGTTCGCCAGTTGAATAACACTGGCTACGGCATGCAAGCGCAACAAGGTCAGCAGCAGCAACCTCAGCTTCAACCACAGGCATATGCTAATCAAGCATACAGCAATCAGGCTGGCGCAGGAGCACAATCGGTCTTCTCTCCTGGCTTTGCAGGCACGAACACACAAGAGGTTCGCCAATTGAACACCCCAGGCCAGATGGCTCCTCACACAGGCTCCATTTTCCCTGGCACTTTCTAAATGAGAAAAGCGTGACCATCCATCGCGACGGTCACGCTTTTTGTTATAAGTGATAGTTCAGCGGTCTGCATTTTCCCAAATCGCCTGATACACGGCATGCAAATCTTGCAGACTCTCTTCATCCACTGTAAAAATGATGCTACCAAATATGTAGGCATCATTCTGCACGCAGGACCATCCATCCCCGGTTGGTTGAAACTGCGCCTCCACACACGCCTCCGTCTGATCCAACAGTTGCCGTACCGCTACATGCTTTTCCAACGATGGTCGATATCTTTCCATCACTTGCGCAAGGCGTTCATCCTGACGGGCCAGCCGATACAGGGCAAGCTCAATCTGGAGCCAGCAGGTCACGTAAAAATGGAACTCCAAAAATAACGTGTGTACGACTGCACGGATTTTGTCGTGGTCACCAGCTTCCAAGGCTGCACGTGCTTCTTGCTTTTTCTCCTGAATCAGGTCAAAATGACTGACTGCTCCACGGTAAAACTTGCGCACCACGTTGTACAACATCTCTGGCGTACGCTGCGGAAGATTTCGATGTCGGTTTTGCACATCTCGCATGGCTTGTTCTCCTCTTTCCGACGCTCGTTTTCTTCTATTGTACAACAATGGTGCATGGTGCAGGCAGCCTACTCTTTCCCGTTTTTCCAGTAGTCATAAGCATGAATGGCGAGCCCCCAATAAGAGGAGTACCGATCCAGTGCTTTTGTCACCAGATCCAACTGCCGATCCATTTCGCCCATGCCTTCCTCATAAAAGGTGATCCCGTTCCCTTCGTGGCTCTCTTTTGTCTCCACGGCGACGACCAGCTTTTTCTGGAGGCTCTCTGCGTACTTCATCTGATTTTCAACCAAGCCGATGATGCCAGGAGCTCGATCGCGAAATGCCATCAAGGTCGTATGATCAAGCTGTTTGATCATCCAATGCGAAAACGGCAATTCGGGCTGACCCGGAGTCGGTGTCTTGTCCAGCCAGGCAGCGAGGTCGACGCTTGCTTCTAAGGAAGTTCCGTTCTTGGTCTCCTCAACGAAAGCCTCGATGTTGCCCATCCACTGGCGTAAGACTGCCTCTTTATCCTCGCGCCAGACAGGAAGGACATATGGCTCGATATCTAAGTGAATGCCGTGAAACTGCTCTTCTGTCGAAACAGACTCATTGTAGGCTTTCACCCAATTCACGAGTTTCATGATCTTGCTCCGACTTTCAGACATCGCCCAAATCGGATGACCGCCCATCGCATGAACCTCGATCCCCGCTTCACGAGCCTCTCTCACGAAATCGCGATAATAGGAAGTCGGCTGCTCCAAATCAAGACGAACATAGAGGAGATTCACCCCGTTTTGTTCCGCAAAGGAGAGAATTTGCTCCTTTTCCGTGCCAATTAATTCTGCACGCCATATGTAGGTGCCTTTGTAGCGCTGCTTCGTTGCCGGGGGCAGTGGAGTCGCCTCCTTCCAGTAGCGATAATCGTGGATCGCGACACCAGAGAAGGACGGATGCTGTGCCAAATGTGCAGGCAATTGCTCTAATTGCTGTTTCATGAGAGTCGGGCCTTCCTCTGCAAAAGAAGAGTGGTCTTCATCTAGCGGCTTTAAATTTACAGCAACCAAGACACGCGTCTCTAATTCATCCGCTTCCTTCATTTCCTGATCAATCAAATTCAGGATGCCGTTTTGACCGGAAAGTGTTTCACGATACGCCATGATACATACCGTATCAAACTGGCTCATCATCCATTTGGACAAGGATATCTCTTCTGGTCCCGGCACGGGAATATCGTCCAGCCAAAATGGAATGGCTGCACTGGCAACCAAATCCTCATCTTTTGACACCTCGGCTGTGAACGCCTGCACATTAGCTTGCCATTCACGGATAATCCGCTTCTGATCAGTCTCCCAAAATGGCAGAAGATACGGCTCGATGTCTAACTGAATCCCGCGAATCCGCTCATTCTTTTGCGCTTCACGGTTGTAGCTTTTTACCCAGTGGACGATGTTCATCATCCGCTTTTCATTGCTTTTGAGCGCCCACGCCGGGTGGCCGGCTACCGCATGAACCTCGATACCCATCTCTGTCGCTTCGCGGATAAAATCGCGGTAGTATTCATAGGGCTTGTTCATTTCGATTCGCAAGTAAACGAGATTAATATCGTTACTTTTGCAGAAATCGAGAATCTCTTGTTTCTCTCTCCCGATCATTTCGGATTGCCAGATCCACGTTGCTTTACTCTTCTTCTCCGCGGGGGAAAAGCCGAACAGAAAGCCGACTGTCAGGCAGAGAACACTCAAATAGATGCGCGCAGCTTTCATTCGTCAAAGTTGCCCCTCTCGTTGACTGGCGTGCTTCCAGCTCTCGTAATCATGGATCGCACTTCCTGCAAACGCCGGATTGTTTGACAGCTCCTCCTGTAAAATGGCCAACTGGTTGTTCATCTCTTCTGTGCCTTCTTCATAAAAGCTCACATGAGCGCCTTCCATCGTTTCCATGATGTTGACGCCTACGATGACCGACCCTTTTTTGTGTACATTGGCATCATCGACGATCTTTTCTACGATTTCGACGATCCCATTTTGCCCAAGGGCTTGATTGCGGTAGGCCATTAGTGTAATACTGTCGAGTCGCTGCACCATCCAGTTGCTCACTTTCTCATCACTGCCAGGAACGTTTACGGAGTCGATCCAAAAAGGCAAGTCGGCACCGACAGCGAGATCCGTATCCTTCTTCGTCTCTGCTGCCAGATAGCTGACATTTTTCAGCCATTGCCGGACGATTTCTTCCTGGTCTTCCTTCCATGCAGGCAACAAATACGGCTCGATATCGACGTGAATCCCCGAGAATCGTTCATCTGACTTGGCACTGCGATTGAACGCCTTCACCCAGGAGATGAGATCATCGATGCTTTGGCGATTCGCTGTTAACGCCCAATTGGGGTCACCGCCAAGCGCCTCTACTTTGATGCCTGCCTGGTTGGCTTTTTCAATGAAGGTACGATACGTCTGTGGCGCAACTGCTGCTGGTTCAACGTGAAGATAGATCAGGTTGATGTCGTTTTTCTCGGCAAACTCGATCATTTCATCGGTTTGGGTCTCCATTTGCTTGGCATCCCATATCCAGGTTGCTTTTGTCAGTGCGGAGCGGGTGTTTGCCAACGACAGCATGATGATCGAAGCCACTGTCACAAGGAGCAGCGCTATCCAAAGCCAGCTATATCGATGAAGTACCTGCATCAGTGCTGGTCGATACCGTACTGTTGTGTCGTCGCACCCACTCCCGCAAAAGCCCGCTCACCAAACGTACTGCCGTCAACCGCTGAAAACGGCTGAATTCTCGTGTAATCCTCGATGCTCTTGTTTTTGACCAAAGCGTGCGGCCCGATCTGGCAGCCTTCACCGATCTGCGTGTCGCCAAAAAGGCAGGTTCCTGGATAGAGCACCGTATCACGCCCGATCATTACATCAGAATCGATGTACGTCGAGCTCGGGTCTATCATCGTAACTCCGTTTCGCATATGGAAATCGTTGATTCGCTTGCGCATCAGCTGTTCCAAATCTGCGAGCTGCACACGATCATTGACGCCATTGCCTTCTTCGGGATCATCCGTTGCAAACGCCGCTACCAAATGACCCTGCTCTTGCAAAAGACCCAGGACGTCCGGCAAGTAAAACTCCCCTTGCGCATTTTCGTTTGAGACCATCGGCAGCATCGAAAACAGCTTTTGATTGTCGAAGCAAAAGATTCCGGTGCTAATCTCGTTCACCTTTTTTTGTCCCAAGGTCGCGTCTTTTTCCTCGATAATTTTTCGAACATCGCCGTTCTCGTCGCGAATGATCCTGCCATAGCCAGTAGGCTCGTCCACAATGGAGGTCAAAACCGTGGCTGCTGCCTGTTTGAGCTGGTGATACTCGAGCAAACTTCGCAGCGTCTGTTCTTGTACGAGTGGTGTATCACCATTCATGACAATCGTCACGCCATCCTGCGCCCCGAGAATTTCGTGGCTCATCCAAACAGCATGAGCGGTCCCAAGCTGTTCCGGTTGATACGCATACTGAACGCGGTTTTTCAGTTCCTCTTTGACCACTTCGGCTCCGTGACCGACAACGACGACCAAGTGGCGAAGTGACAATGCTTCTAATGTCTCTACGACATGCTTAATCATCGGCTTCCCGCATATTGGATGCATGACCTTGTAGAGTGAAGATTTCATTCTGGTTCCTTTTCCTGCTGCCAATACTACTGCATGTATGTTCATCCTATCGCCTCCGTCTTGGTCAGCTCCCCTTTTGCAAGCTGACCTTGTTGGATTTGCTTATCGAAGTATGGTTTCAATTCATAGGTCAGTGTGTCAATCATCATGGTCAAATCAATGTCTTTCCTCTGCACGCCCAGCTGATAGGCCTGAAGCATAATCTCCAGTAATTTCTCCTGATTCAACGTCCGCTTCGAGGTGTTCATTCATCGTTCCCCCTTTCTTCATTCCTGTCTTACTTCATAACGACTGACGTTTGTGTTTACTCAACTGTTACACTTTTGGCCAAATTTCGTGGACGATCTACGTCATTCCCGAGCGCAACAGAAGTGTAATAGGAAATGAGCTGGAGGGGGATAACGCCTAGAACAGGTGTAAGCAAGGCATCTGTCTGCGGAATCAGGCAAACATCATCAACCGAGCGATGCAGCTCTACATGTCCATCTAAGGTAATACCGAGAACTTTTGCTCCACGGGCTTTTACTTCTGTAATATTACTGATCATTTTCTCATGCAGCTCATCCTGTGTAGCCAAGGCAATCACTCTCGTTCCCTCTTCGATTAGCGCCAGCGTGCCGTGCTTTAGCTCCCCTGCCGCATACGCCTCCGAGTGAATATATGAGATTTCCTTCAGCTTGAGCGAGCCTTCCATAGATACGGCATGATCGAGTCCTCGTCCGATAAAAAACAGATGCTGCTCGTCCTTAATCGATTCAGCGAAATGACGTATCTCATCCGCATGCGCGAGAATATGCTCGACTTGATCCGGGAGTGCGGTCAGTTGGTGAAGCAGTGAAGCACGGGTGTGAGCGTCCAGTGTCCCCTTCGCTTGCGCCAAATAGATGCCGAGCAAGTAAAACGCAATCAGCTGCGAGGTGTATGCCTTCGTCGAAGCCACCGCGATTTCCGGACCTGCATTTGTCGTAATCACGTCATCGGCATCACGGGCAATCGAGCTGCCGACTACATTCGTAATAGCGAGTACGGCTGATCCGTTTCGTTTGGCTTCACGCATGGCTGCCAACGTATCTGCTGTCTCCCCTGATTGGCTGACGGCAATCGTAAGTGTATGAGGTTGAAAGAGTGGGCGACGGTAACGAAACTCCGACGCTACATCTACTTCTACCGGAATCTGTGCCAGTCGCTCGATCACATGCTTGCCGATCAAGCCTGCATGATAAGCGGTACCGCATGCGACAATGTAGATTTTCTCCACACGCTTGGCATTCACTTCTGATAACTGAAGATTAGGAAAAATAACCTTTTGCTGGGTAGCATCGATTCGACCTGTCATGGTATTACGCAGGGCGCGCGGCTGCTCGTAAATTTCCTTTTGCATATAGTGAGCAAAGCCGTCTTTTTCCGCTTGCTCCTTATCCCACTCAATCCGCACCAGCTCTCGCTCAATTGGCTCCGTCGTATCCAGACGCATGACGTGAACAGAATCTTTGGTCAGAATCGCCAGGTCTCCATCTTCGAGAACGTACACATCGCGCGTATGCTCCAGGATCGCCGGGATATCAGAACCAATGAAATTCTCATTCTCCCCTACCCCGATAATCAACGGGCTCGCCATACGAACTGCAATCAGCTTGTCAGGCTCATGCTCCGTCATCACACCGAGGGCAAATGCTCCGCGAATTTTGCCAGCGACCTTCTGTACTGCCGCAACCAGGTTGTTGTCGTATTCCTGCGCCAAAAGGTGCACGATGACCTCCGTGTCCGTCTCCGAAGTAAACGTCACGCCCTTTTCGATCAACTCCTGCTTGAGATCCAGATAGTTTTCGATAATGCCGTTATGCACGATCGAGAACTTGCCGGATTGATCAAAATGAGGATGAGAGTTTTCGTCAGACGGTCTTCCGTGAGTCGCCCAGCGCGTATGACCAATGCCGATGGAGCCCTGCAAGCCGGACTTCTGGGTTTGGCTCTCCAGTACGTCAATTCTGCCTTTTGCCTTGCGAATGCCGATGGTTGCTCCGTCACAAATCGCAATGCCAGCTGAATCGTAGCCTCTGTATTCCAGCTTTCGCAGCCCATTGATTAGAATCGGCTGCGCTTCCCTGTTCCCGATATATCCCATAATTCCGCACATGTCTTCGGTTCCTCCCTTGTTGCGTAAAATGTTCGGACTTTGTATTATGCGAGCAAGCTGACGACTTCCTTCTCCTGCCTGATAGCGACGGAGGTTCCGATGCGATATACATTCGGATTCGTGATGCCCTCAAACGCATTGCGTGTATCGATAATGGCCACTCCCAAGTCCGCCAGCTCCTGATAGGCAAAGCATTGGTGATTCGTAATGAGCACCATGCAATCGTAAGTCTTGAATGCCTCATAGTCATTGGCAATGGAATGGACGATCTCGCCTTTTTTATTCACAAAGCTCTGCGCATACGGGTCGTAATAGTCGACAGTTGCTCCGCTATTCTTGAACAGCTCGTAAATCTCCAGCCCAGGTGATTCACGCAGGTCATCTACTTCCGGCTTGTAGGCCATGCCGAGAATCAAGATGCGCGAGCTGTTGATTGCTTTGGCGTAAATGTTGAGCACCTGTGCAGTCTTATTGCGCACATAGTCCGGCATGTTGTCGTTAATCGATTGGGCGATCTCAATAAATTGGCTGTGAAAACGAAAGCCCTTGGCCTTCCACGACAAATACATCGGATCGAGCGGTATGCAATGCCCACCGATTCCGGGTCCCGGGTAAAACGGCATGAACCCAAAAGGCTTGGTCGATGCGGCCTTGATTACTTCCCAAACATTGATGCCCATTCTGTCGCACATCATTGCCATCTCATTCATGAAGGCAATATTGACGCTACGGAAGGTGTTTTCCAAAAGCTTGGACATCTCCGCCACCTTTGGCGAGGAGACTGGCACGACTGTTTTAACCAGGCTGCCATACAAGAGTGTGCCTAACTCCATGCAACGTTCTGTCGTCCCGCCGATCACCTTTGGCGTATTGTACGTACTGTATTTGCGATTGCCCGGATCGACCCTCTCCGGCGAGTAGCAGAGGAAAAAGTCGATGCCAGCACGATAGCCCAGCTTTTCAAATTCGCGCTGGATCAGCTCTTCCGTCGTTCCCGGATAGGTTGTGCTCTCCAGCGTAATGAGCATTCCTCTTTTCATGAATCTCTTGATTTGCTCGACAACGCTTGTAATGTAAGAGGTGTCTGGGTCCTGATTGGGACTGAGTGGAGTAGGAACGCAAATGCTGATCGCATCCAGCTCTTCGATTACGCTATAATCAGTCGTCGGAAAAAAGCGATTGGTCGCGAGGCATTCCTGCAAGGTTTCATTGGAAATATCCTGTACGTAAGACTCTCCTCTTTTTAGGCTCTCGATTTTCCCGCCATGCAGATCGATTCCGATTACGGTATAACCACTCTTGATCGTCTCTACCGCCAGCGGTAACCCTACATACCCAAGCCCAATGACACCCACTCTCGCTGTCTTTCGTTGAATCTTTTGTTGCAGTTCCTCGTATCTCGCCATCCTCGTTTCTCTCCCTTTCTCTTTCTAGAATTTATATCAGCCTTTTCACCCTGGCTTCCAGTTCTACCGGGGAGAATGGCTTGGTAATGTAGTCAGATGCTCCCATCGCAAATGATTTCTGCACATCTTCTTCCAGACGTTTGTCTGTGAGCACCATAATCTTGCTCATGGAAGCGCTGATATGCTTGATTTTTTCCATGAGCTGGTATCCATTGAGGATAGGAAGATTTAGGTCAGTAATTACCAGATCAGGAGCGACCGCCTGATATTTTTCCATGCCATCCATCCCGTCATTGGCTACCGTAACGAGATACCCTTTGCGCTGAAAGTAAATACTCAAAAACTCGTTGACAGTCTCATCATGGTTAACCAGTAAAATACTTGCCGGCTCCTCTTTTTGCGCGGGATTCTGCTCATAAATCTTGATCTCCCCCTGAGCGCCTGGCTCTCTCATCTCTTGGATCATCCGCATCAGCATTTGACCGGACGAGCGCGAGCTTTCGGGAAAACTCGCAATCAAGAGGCTGCCCGCAAGCAGTTTGTGCTCTTGCAAATAATCTTTTACACGCAAAGCATAGAAATGGGTGTTCGAGAGCTTCTGTCCCTCAAGCAGTATTCCGAAGAGCTGCTTGTTTTTGTCATACGCGTAGTGCAAAGCAATCTCGGAGCCGTCTCCTGAACGAGTGCCCAGGTCTTGCTTGATCAGCTCCATTGACTCTTTGGTGAGGGTTTTGCAAGCCGCCAGAATAACCCCACACGCCAATTGTTTCTCTTCCATCTTGCTCAGATGCTCGTAAAAAACAGGTACGAGATTACTCATGATCTAGCCTCCAAACTTGAAATGTTTTCGCTGCCCTTCGTCTGCCAACTCGTCCGCGTCATCGTTCCCCACGAGTTGTTGTTGCGCAAATATTCAATATGACCGAGGAATCTCCAGATGACGCCGATTTGCCGATAGCCGAAGAACATCAGAATCGTATAGAAAAGCATTTTGACGATGTCTCGAAAACGCGGATACCGTCGAAACGCGATTTCCTCCAGCAATAAGGAGCCAATACCAAGCAGCATGCCATACAGCACATTGAGCAAGCCGTAGATTAAGAGGACGTAGCCGTTGGTCATATCCAGCATGGTATAACCGATGAGGGCCAATAGACCCGTGATGCGAAAATACGGATTCAAGGTTTCAAACAAGATATTGAACGGTAGCGTGAGCATTCCGAATAGCTTGTACTTGGGGCGAAACGCCATGTGTCTGCCGTACTCAATCATGTTTTTCAGATTGCCGCGTCCCCATCTGCGCCGTTGACTGCCCAAAATTTTGAGTGTATCCGGCGCTTGTGTCCAGCAGACCGCATCGGGGCAAAATGCCACGCGGTACGGCAGCTTGTTTTCCAGCATGTACTTGTGTAACTTGATGATGATGTTCATGTCTTCACCCGGATACCCCTCGCGATAGCCGCCTACCTTGATGATGTAATCCTTGCGAAAAACACCGAATGCGCCTGAAACGATAATCAATCCGTTGATCGCACTCCAGCCGATCCGTCCCCCGAGAAACGCCTTGAGGTATTCGACGGATTGCATCATCGGCAAAAACTTGTCTGGCAAACGAATGTCCTTCACGACACCGTCCTCGATCTTGCAGCCGTTGGCAATACGGATATCTCCGCCGATGGCTACTGTTTCATCCGGGTTTTCCATATACACCTTCGCAATGCGAATCAGCGCGTCTTTTTCCAGCAAGGAATCTGCATCAATAGAAGCGATCAACGGATAGTGGGAGAGATTGATCCCCGCATTGAGCGAGTCAGCTTTTCCTCCGTTCTCTTTGTCGATCAAATACAGATTCGGAAAAGCCGGATTATGGTAGACTCCCCTGATCTTCGACGTATGAAGAAGCGGCTGTACCGGCATGTGCTCGGAGTAAACCATTGAAAACTCGTTAATCATTACCTGCAAGGTAGCATCCTTTGATCCATCGTTGACTACGAGTACCTCGTAGCGTGGATAGTTCAAGGATAAGAGCGACCTTACATTTTCAATAATCGTCAGTTCCTCATTGTAAGCCGGCACGAGAATCGAAATCGGCGGAACGTGCTCAGAGCCTGAAAGTGTCTGGAATCTCGAATAGATGGAGCTTTTTAAGATTCCCATGATGCTCTTGAACGAGAACAGCATGATGATGAAGTACAAAGAGTTGATCGCGATAACGTAATAGACCGCAAATACTCCGTAGTAAAGTAGAAAATCTCTCATGACAGCCTCCTTTCGCTCTATCTTTCCAATGCATGAACCGTGGAGATCGTTTTGCGATACGACTTGCGGTACAAATGCAGCTTTTCGTTGTATTGCACGAGCTTCTCTGTCGCTGTCGCACCCTGTAAAACCAGCTTCTCTTTTTCCAGCTCCTCCTGGATCACTTGATGAGCCATCTCGCTCTTATGACCATTTCTCTCTTCCTGCAAAATTTCACATAGGGCCGCAAAGCCTTCGACCTCTAGCTGTGCCAGACTGCGTGCACTGTGATGACGAACCCACCAGTTCGCATCGCCCACCGCCTTTTTCAGCAAAGGAATGTACGAAAGCAATTTCAGTGAGCCAATTGCCTTCGCTGCCATTGCGCGAATTTCCCAATCTTTGTGATTCATAAAGTCAGTGACTGTCTGCTCATTCATATAGCGGATATCCCGACACATGAGCTTGACTGCCTTAATTCGGACTTCCTTGTCAGGTGATTGAATGAGCTGGTATAGGGCAGGCTCAATGCCGGGCTGGACATGAACGGTGTAGCCAATCAATCCGATTTGGACCAGTTCAGCATCGGATTCTTGTAAAAACTGTGCAAAAAGCGGTGCCGTATCCACCTGCGAATCACTGATGATGTCCACGATAAGCTGGTGGACATTTTTCTTCGCTCCGACAACGTGGGTCACCATTTCCTGCAAATCTTCTGTGTTTCGTGCACATTTGGCGACGGAGCGCGCAATGATAAAAACACTGGTGTCATTCGTGTTTTTTTGCAGGAAGGTTAAGAGGGCAGGCACGGCGAGCTTGGAGCGCATGATCCCCAAATTGTAAGCGGCATCCACTCTCGTCCATTTCCACCTGCCATTTAGTCTTTGCATGTCCAGCTCTACGAGTCCCATATCTTCGCACAGCCAGATCAGCTTGTCCCGATGTATGCCTGTGACCCGCTCCATCAGCTCAAACAGCTTTTTCTGAATGATTTGCTTTTCTTTTTGCGTTACTACGCCATAAGGCACTTGCAAGCGCTCCTCTTCTTCCCCGTGTGCTTGCAGGTAAACGAAATAGTCGCGATATTTTTCCAGACAACGCATGGTCTGTTTCTCCACCGAAATGTTGCGTAGCTTCAGTGCGAACAAGACAATCAAGCCTAGTACTGTCAATCCACATAGCGCGTACAGAAAAACAATTGCCGTCGCCAATGGTGTTTGCACGTTTGCCACTCTCCTATCCAATCAAGGCTGAGTCCCCAGCTTCACCGGAGCCTCAATCTCATGGAATGCTTTTTTTAGTATGGAATAGCTCTGTTTTTTGCGTTCGTGATAGCCGACCTGCTCCCAGCCTTGCCATGTATACATCGGGAGCTTCGTCACTGCATAATCGTTTTGCCCGACGATTTGTTTGGTCGCTGTATCCACCAGGAGCGGCAGGATGCGTATGCCTTTTGTCTTCTTCGTCGTGAAGCTTTTGCCATCATCCTCATAGCTCATAACGGACAAGGAGCTCGGGTCTGTAAATCCAAGCAGCATCCACGGTACTCTCAGCTCTACCACTTTGCCCTTCGTTTGCCACGCAGTTCGTGAGTCGTACTGTGGGTCTTGGGCATCTGTTGTTCCCCGGATCAGCTTGCCGACATCGACTTCCTCCATCGGATAGTACTTCTTGCTGTCTGGCGGCTCCATCTTCAGGCTAACGGCCAGCTTCCACGGCTTGAAAATCCCGGAATTGTCTTTTTTCTCCTCTTCCTTGACCGCAAGCATGCCGTAGCGTTTTCCGTATAAGCGTGCATGAAAGTCGTAATTGGCAGCGATTTGAATCTGGCTCTCGTCTGCTTTTCCCAACGCGATCAGCGTCTCTAGCCCCTCATCCAGCGTCAGGCCGGGAAGCTGAGCAGCATGCTTGTTCCCGCCAGGAATCGTATCAACGCCCACATAGAGCTGTTGTTTTGCAGGGTCAAACTCTTCCTTCAATTGAGCAAGGAAATAGACGTACCCTTCATCATGTGTCATCCAGATTTCGTCGATGCCTGGGACTTGAACATCGAGGCGTTGCTTCTCTTCCGGCACGAGCTGATCCCAATCTGTGCGATCCCCATCGATGGTCAGCACGCCTTCTTTGTTCGGGAACATGCCTAGGACTCCAAACAGAGACTCGTTGGTCAAGACGTTGATCCACAGGGAGCGCCGATCTTCCGGCAACTCAAAACGCATCGTGTTCCACGTTTTTTTGAACCACTCGTCCTGCCAGACGAATACGATTGCTCCTGCATACCCTTCCTGATGGATTTCCTGCAATAGCTCGACATCGATCTCTCCCTGCTGCTTTTCTGAATGACCACCCTGATTGCGCCCCAAATTGCCCAGATGGGCGACTCCCACCGATGCCGGGACCCCGAATTCCGTCACCATGATCGGCATGTTTTTGTGATATTGCTTCAGTTGTCGCAAATACGCTTTGTACGTATCGATTTGCCCTGCATCGTTCTTCAGCTGTTGCAGGGTAGTGTCGTAGCGGAAGAAATCCGGATAATACGGGTACACGTGATAGGAAGCGAAGTAGCCTGCCTCCCACTGCGTTGGCTCTATATGGGTAGGATCGACACTGACCAAATCCTCATGATGGATCGGCTCTCCCGGATGCGATAAGGGGTCTGTTGTCACCCAATTGGTGAAGGTCATCGGATGCTGCCAACCATACTTCCTCTCTTCCATTGCGACGGTATCCACCATTTCAGCAAGCCATGTCTCAAAAGCGGTTGCATTCGGTGTCGCGTGGAAGTACTTCCCTTGATAAGGAGCAACTTTTTGATGCAGGCGGTTGGTGTTTTGCACCATCACGGGGTCCCACTCGGTCCCTGTGTGCCAGCCGATCAAGTATTTGCCCGCATTGGCACGGTATGTACCACTTGCCTTTCCCGGTTTTTCTGGCAGAGTGATGTCTCCGTAAACAGCGCCGACTGCATCCCTGATTTCCTGTCGAAACTCCTCGCGAATCTCTGGTAGATAGGCGTCTTTCTTTTCAATCAACAGCT
The DNA here is from genome assembly GCF_028369215.1 of Brevibacillus sp. AG. NCBI lineage: Bacteria > Bacillati > Bacillota > Bacilli > Caryophanales > Paenibacillaceae > Brevibacillus > Brevibacillus sp. AG. The sequence continues at coordinate 229,920 of NZ_JAQMYO010000007.1, forward strand.
CTTCTGGACTCCAAATGCCCTGCATCAAATAGAGAGGGTCCCCTTCTTTTCGCCGATTGTAATCGACCAATGCTTCATAAAAGACAGGAGAATGGATGGTATACACACGAATGACGTTCGCTCCCATCTCGTCGATCATCGCGAACCAGCGCATGTAATCCTCTCTTGTGATGGGAAGCTCACCCGGATAATGACCCGGTAACGATGCCCCCAGATTGACGCCTTTCGCAAAAAAGGGCTGCCATTTCTGATTCTGATAGACCTCGAACAGCTCGCCATTCGCGCGAAATTTTAATTGAGCACCTGTAGTCGTCTCCATGCTTTCGACACGATCTGCTGCCCAAAACCACCAGAAGGCACTTGCCCCCACCACGAACAACATGGTCAGGCTCATCCAGCGCCATCTTTTCTTTTTTGTTGGCTCCATTTCTCGTCAACCTCCGATATGTTGCCACGTCACAGTCATTGTAAACATAGGAAGCAAATCGTTCCCATAGACAAAATTCACTATTGTGTCTTTTTCAGATTTGTCATGAAATTGTAATGTTGGGACGGATTCGCCTCCAACGTCCTACGTTTTTTGTAGGGAAGTCCTGCAACCCGCCCTGTCTTCTGGCCCACATTTTTTGGCGACTGGGTACATTTACTCGTTCCTTTTTTTTCCTTTTCGCTAGTGAAAATGGTAGGTTGCTACTATTTGGAAGTCGGTAGATTTTGTCGACATAAGGGATTATTTACAAAAAGAATATAAAGTGTTTCTCAGCTTGACTCTTAAAAAGGTTTGTTTATTATAGATATAAAGGATCTATAAAGGTGGTATGTAAGCATGAATAAACTTATCGATGTAGGGATTATTGGCGGCGGACCAGCAGGTATGAGTGCCGCTCTCGCACTTGGCAGGGCAAGAAAAAGTGTGGTCGTTATCGATGAAGGCCGTCCACGCAATCGCGTTACACGGGAGTCGCATGGCTTTCTTACGAGAGACGGCATCACTCCGAGCGATTTTCGCCACATTGCAAGGGAGCAAATCAGCGCCTACCCCTCTGTCCATTTCGTGGAGGATACAGCTGTAACGATCACAGGACACGATGGTAGCTTTCTCATTACGACTGCACAGGGAACGACTTATCAAAGCAAAAAGCTGCTGTTCGCAGTGGGAATGAAGGATCTCCCTTTGCCTGTTAACGGATTAGCAGAAGTGTATGGAAAAAGTGCTTTTGTCTGCCCATATTGCGATGGATGGGAATTACGCGACCAGCCACTCGTCTTGATCGCCAACGGAGAAAAGGCATTGCATTTGGCAAAAATGCTGTCTGGTTGGACTAATCAATACACCATTTGCACCAATGGACCAGATGAATTCACAGAAGAACAAAGGTTGGAGCTGTTGCAGCATCGCGTTCCTGTCTTTGACTCCCCGATTGAATGCATTGACTCTGTCGATGGGATGGTGCAGCGTGTTGAGCTTACAGATGGCAATAGCATTTCGTGCACGGGGATCTTTTTTGCTCCCAAGCTCGTAGCTGGATCTGACTTGCCGAAAGCATTAGGTTGCCAGGTAACGGAAGCAGGAACGGTCATCGTCGACAGCTTTGGGAAAACGAGCGTACCGGGTGTCTACAGTGCAGGTGATGCAGCAACTACACAGTACCAGGTGATTACTGCCGCAGCTCTAGGCTCTGCGGCTGGAATGAGTATCAACAACGAACTGCTTTTAGAGGAATGGAATCGTCAACGTTAACTCCATCTCGACATGTTCCTTTCATAAAAAAAGGACAATCCCTCCGTCTGCATTGACGGGTGGGATTGTCCCTCTTCTTTATTATAGAAGCAATGGCTCCTTTATGATTACAACGTCTTCTGTCCTGGCTTCCAGTTCGCCGGGCACAGACCGCCAGCTTGCAGGGCTTGCAAAATACGAGTCGTCTCTGCAACGCTGCGGCCTACGTTCATGTCAGTTACCACTTGGTAGCGCAGAATGCCGTCTGGATCGATGATGAACAAGCCACGGTGAGCGGCACCAGTCTCTTCGTCCAAGACACCATAAGCTCGTGCCGTCTCTTTTTTGAAATCGCTCGCAAGCGGGAAGTTTACTTCACCGATGCCGTTTTCATCTCGTGGTGTTTTGATCCATGCCCGGTGCGTATGTACGCTATCCGTGGATACGCCCAGCACTTCGCAATCCAAATCTTCGAACTCTTCCATGTTGTCACTAAACGAAGTTACCTCTGTCGGGCAAACGAATGTGAAGTCAAACGGCCAGAAGAACAAAATCAGCCATTTTCCTTTGTAATCAGCCAGCGACACACGTTCTTCCAGTGTCTCGAGGTTTTTGGTCGTGAGCATGTGAAAGTCAGGTGCTGGTTTTCCTACTTGAAGTTGAATCGTTTGCTGTGTTGTCATGATAAATCTCTCCTTTTATATGGTTTCTGATGAAAATTACTTCGCAGCCTCTTCCAATGCTGTCAGTGCTTTTTTGATACGTGTTGGGTTGAAGCCCAAAATTTGCTTCTCGCCAATGAGTGTCAAGGGAACAGACATCATTCCTAAACGGCTCAGCTCATGGAAGTACTCTTCTTTTTCATCGATGTTTCGCTCTTCGAAAGAAATGTTTTGTTCTGTCAAATACGTCTTCAACTGCTTGCAGAAGTTGCAATTCGTGCTAGAGTATACGATTGCTTGTGCCATGATTGTTTCTCTCCGTTTCTTCTATTTATATTGAGGGACAACTTTGGAACGCTTGTTGATGTATTTGTCTACAGCCATAGCTGCGATAGCACCGTCTGCCGCAGCGACTACGGCTTGCTTCACAGGGGTTTTGCGCACTTCACCCGCTCCAAATACGCCTGGAACAGAAGACTGCATGAACTCATCTAGCATCATAAATCCTTCCTCATCGAGGGGAACTTGTCCATCCAAGAAATCGGTACCCGGCTTGCTGCCAGACAGGAAGACGAATACTCCATCTACGGACAGCATTTCTTCTGTTCCTTCTGCTGTGCGAATGCGCAACCCTTCGACCGACTTCTCTCCCACAATTTCCAACGGGCGTGTACGGAAATGTATTTCCGTGTTCGGCAGCTCAGGTAATTCTTCTACCCCTTGAAGATCAGCACGCGGCACCAAGAAAGTGATTTTTTCCGTAAATTTGGTCAGTGCATGCGCTTCTTCCAATGCTTCCTCCGTATCACCGATGACCGCAACATGCTTGCCTTCATAAAAAGCTCCGTCGCATGTCGCACAAGTGCTTACGCCTCGCCCGAGCAATTGCTCTTCTCCTGGAAGCATACGATTACGTCCTTTGGAACCAGTCGCTACGATCACGGCCTTCGCTTCAAAAGTACCATGCGCCGTGAAGATGCTTTTTTCCTCATCCTCTACATCTACCGCAGAAATCGTAGTCTGGATGAATTCTGCACCGAAGCCCTCCGCTTGTCTGCGCATTTTATCCAACAGTTCTTTTCCAGTCATCTCGCCTTCCACCCCTGGGTAGTTGGCGATTTTATGTGTCAGGGCAAGTGCCCCTGTTCCGGGTGCCTTATCGATGACGAGCGTCTTTAGATTTCCACGAGCTGTATAAATGGCAGCGGAAGCACCAGCTGGTCCTCCGCCGATGATGATGACATCATACATGAACGGCTCCCCCTTTCTTTATTATCAAATTATAATTATTATCAACTAGGAACAATTATCATTTTACTTGATATAATTTTAAAGTCAATATCTTTTTATAATAATTTTAAATAAGGTCTTATTATAAAGAAGCATATCAAAAAAGTCCGCCCCTCTTAGGAGGAGCGGACTTGACTGATCACTGCCGTTTAGGCAATCTAATTATTAATTTGTCTTTTGCTTTTTTTTGATCGCTTCTGTTGTGCCATCACTGTTCTTGAGTGTGCTATCACTGTTCACAGTTGCGCTACCACTTCTGGTTTTTTTACAGTACATAACGTATTTTCTTTTTTTCTTTTCCCCAATCACATTTTTTAGTTTTAGATGAACAGCATTCAACTGGCCTATTTTAGTTGTTGCATCAGCTATTTTATTATTTACTTTTTCATCCTTCGTCTCTGCCTTTTGAAATCTATCTACCTCAATATTTAATCTCTTGATTTTTTTATCAACTTTACTCAGGTACCCCTCATAAACGGTAATAATCTTTTCCATATCGTAGATGTTATCGTCTGATATTTCTTTGTGATCATCGAGGGCAGCATTGATATCCTTAATCAAAGTATCAACTTCCACTAAGTAACGTGTCCACTCGGCTTCGATCAAAGCTTCAGACGACTTACGAATTTGCTCTATCTCCTCTATGGAGATCGTTTTTCTTCCTCTAGTTACTGAGTTTAGCAGTTCTTTAAACATCTTCTTATTTTTAGGGAATATCGACATTTGTCGTTTCAATTCTTTATCGTAATTGGAATCGAGCGGATGCTTCAAAACCTGAGCTCCTCCACCTGTCTTGGCGCCAAGAAAGATACTATTATCCCCATTGTAAAACAACTCTTTCAGTGTAGTTATCTTCGTCGGTCCTATTTCTGGAGGCTCTTTCTCCGAAAGTTTGCTTGTATTCTGTATCAGTGTCTTCAAGCTCATTTTTATTAACGTTTCCGCTGAGTAAGGACTCTTCGAAGTTTTTTTGGTATGCTCATCCACTTTTTCGGCATCAAAACTTCGAGCAAGCTCTGAGATACCGGTAATACTCACAAATTTTTGCAGGGACTCAGTCATGTATGTTCGGCGCCATTTCATATAGGGAACCTCATGATTCAAGCAATAAAGCAAAATAACAGAGAGCTCGACATCTGATAATCTATCATTTTTAAATACCTGATCTTCTTCTTGTTTCGTATCTTCCTTTATCTCTTTCTCTATTGTTTCTCCAACTGCTTCTCTTTCATTTCCTGTTATTTTTCCTCCTGTCGCTAATTTGTAGATCATGATTGCAACTGGATCTTTAGCCCCTTCTTGCTTCATGCCCTCAATCAAATTATCATAATCAGCTGGCGGCTCCTTCATATTTTCGTCCCGCTTTGTCTTTTGCGAATGGAGCTGGTTTCCCCCAGCGGCTATGAAGTTGCCCCTCCCATTTTGTATGCTTAAATATTGATGTCCAATTTGAAATTTATTTGACTCTATATAATTTTGGGTTCTCCAGTTGGCAAATACTTTACGTTTATATGGATCATCTATATGATAAACTCCCTCTTCATTTGGAACTGGACGCGGACTTTTGTCCAGTATTTGCTTATTCTTATTGCCTACTTTCAGAATGATTTCCATCATTTCTCTCTCTGTTAAAGTTGTTTCTTCATCTCTTTCTTCGATTTCATCCCCTGAAAAATAAATCATAAGCTGTATGACAGTTCGATTTCCTAAAGTCTTTTGCAATTGTAGTGCCTTTTTCGGTGTTAGTGCAGCGCCACCGATTAATTGAGTACGTTCATTTAAGTCGGTATCCTTATTTGAGGGAAGTTTTCCGTTAGCTAGATTGCTTTGCGGCTTGGTAGTAAGCGCTTTGTTCCTAAACACCGATGATCACTCCTTGCACAACTTTTCTATCCATATCCTCTACATGAGTCAGAAGAATTACATTTGGTATGAAATAGGATATTTCCACAGAGTATGGATGGTGCAAAAGAATAGTATATTCTGAGTTCGCCGTATAACTTCCTGCTATTCAAAGTTACCTGGTCGATCCTAAAAACCCCACTACCCTGAATTATTTTACGATTCCGAATTCACCCGATTTCGTTGACGAAACAAGTAATTCAGGATAAAGTACCACTAACACTTGAACGCACAAAAGCAAAAAAGCAAGAAAGCACAAAAGTACGAAAGTAAAAATGTACCTTCTCACTGCTTCAGCCTGATTTAACAAGGAGTTGCCATTATGAACAAGCCATTATCTTTTTCGCAAAGCATTTGGGTGCTTGTCACCGTATTCGGAATCTTGTTTCCCGCCCTTTTCTGGGGCAAAGTTGAGCCGCATATGCCGCTCTTCCTCGCAACCATTGGAGCTGCCACTCTTCTCTTCCTGTTCGGCGTTCCGTGGAAGCAAATGGAGGAGGGCTTGATCAAAGGAATTCAAACCGCGATCGCCCCCATGCTGATTCTTTCCTTAATCGGAATTTTGATCGGGGTATGGATGATGAGTGGAACCGTTCCGATGATTCTGCACCTCGGCATTTCGATCATCTCACCGGAGTACTTCACACTCTCCGCCCTGTTTCTGACAGTAATCGTTTCTTCCGTTACAGGAAGCTCTTTTACCACGATTAGTACGGTAGGGGTCGCGATGATGGGGGTCTCGACTGCACTCGGACTTGATCCATTGATTACAGCCGGAGCCATTATTTGTGGAGCATGCTTCGGGGATAAAATGTCGCCGCTCTCTGACACGACCAACTTTGCAGCAGCCATTGCAGGCGTTTCCTTATCGGAGCACGTCAAGTTCATGTCACGCACTGCGATTCCTGCCCTTGTCATTACCGCTATTTTCTTCGGATTTCAAGGACAAAGTGCCAGTGTTAACCTAGACGCCATTCAAGAAATCCAGCTTGCTTTGGAACAAAACTTCTCGCTTGGCCTTTTATCGTTGCTGCCAGCATTCGTCGTCCTGTTATGTTCAGCGCTGCGAAAACCGATTTTACCTACATTGGTCTTCGGGATTTTGAGCGGGATTGTCACAGCTGCTCTTTCGGAAGGCGTTACCTCTCCCGTCGAATGGATGACTGTCATGCAAAAAGGCTTCGTCAGCAATATCGCCAATGAAGCCGTTGCATCAATTGTGGACCGCGGTGGACTGTTGTCAATGACCTGGTCCCTCGCCTTGATTTTGATTGCCTTGTCTTTAGGGGGCATCCTGCAATACAGCGGTGTGTTTCATTCACTCTTTTCCGGATTCATCAATCGAATCAAACGAGACGCTGAGATGGTCGGACTTGCCGGATCTTCTTCTATTCTCGTGAATCTGCTGACAGGAGAACAATATTTGTCCATCCTACTCCCTGGACAGATGTTCCGTGAAGCATTCGCAGCTCGCGGAATGGCGGGCAGACGACTGTCTCGTACTCTAGAAGACTGCGGGACACTCGTCAACCCACTCATTCCATGGGGGGTAAGTGGTGCATTCTTTACCGCTACCTTGCATGTATCCACACTGGAATACTTGCCTTATGTTATTTACCTGTGGATCTCGCCAATTTTGACGTTTCTATTCGCCATGCGTCGGCAGAAAGCTTAGCCGGCTGCATACACGGTCGTACAGTTTTTTCCTTTGCGCTTGGAGCGGTACAGTGCCTCATCTGCTGCCCGCTTCAAGCCATCTGCCGTGTTTGCGTCTTGAGGGTAGCGCGCAATGCCGACACTGACCGCAATCAAGATGCAGCAATCGTCCTGTGTTAAGGGGCGCAGGCGCAAATACTCCCGAATGGCATGCGCTTTTTCCTCCGCTATCTCTAGGGACGATCCTGGGCAGAGCAGCATGAACTCGTCTCCCGCATAACGATAGGCAGTATCCTCTGGTCCCGCCACTTCTTTCATCGCTTCGGCAATTTGCTTAATCAGTGCGTCCCCTGCATGATGACCGTAATGGTCGTTCACCGCTTTTAAGCTGTCTGAATCCAGCATGATCAAAGAGACAGACGCATCCTCTTCACTCAGCAACTTTTCCAAATCACGATGGAAAGCACGATAGTTCGCAATCCCTGTCAGCTCATCCTGAAACGACATCTGGTACATTCGCTCATACAAACGCGCCGTTTCGATAGCACTTGCTACCTGAAAACCAATGATTTTCAGTAGTTCCTCGTGCTCTTTTTTATAGGCGAATTCGCGATAAGACTGGGCAGAAACAACGCCCTTGATCTGATTCCCCAGCATGAGTGGAACGAAAATGCATGTATTCGTATCAATTTCCGGACTTCCCCAACGGATCATTTCTGGCTCACTTGGCTCGTCTTTCATCGTCTTGATGTGGATTGTTTCCCGTGTATCAATCACTTTGGACACCATTGCTTGCCCGTAGGGAATCGTGAGCGGACCGTAATTGACCCCATCATCGATGCTGATCGGAATTTTGATCTCACTGTCGCCTTCATCATAAAAGGCAATAAAGAAAGCATCTGCTCGCATCACACGCGAGACCAGCTCGAATGCTTTCCACAAAATTTTGCTTTCCTCAAACGTTTTCGCAAAAATGTGGCTAAGGTCGTGTAAAATCTTCATGTGCTCGGAGATCCACATCATTTCGGTTACCTTATTTCGCAGCTCCACAATCTGCTTCAGCAGCTCCGCATGCAAGACACTGTCCTGTTCCGACAGCATAACGTCTACCTCACGCGATAAAGCTTCAACCTCGCCAAGCTCGACTTCTTCTATGTTGCTGAGCCATTGGCTATAACGCTCCAACAACTGTCTTGCATACGCTTCTCTAACGTCGTGCTTCTCATGCATATTCAACCCTCCGGCTATTGGGTAGCTTTACGCTTTTTTTTCATGATATCGCTCAATAGCTGCACGGATGGCTTGCAAGACAGCTCCCTGACCAGGTGCTAAAAAACGTTCTTGGATCGCCTTTGTGATCTCCTGCATTCCATCTGCAACCGTCTTGCCTACAAGCAAGCTCACTAAAAACTCGCTCGTCTTGTCCATGACAAAGGTAAAGCTGGCATCGCAAATCACTTCGGCGTCTACATCAATGATGAGTACACAGCCTACCATGGTAGAAACCTCGTACAAGGTAGTTCCCTTGGGGATTTGGGCGAAGCCTGCTGTCAGTACCGTATTTTTGTTCATCCAGTCGTCCTCCTAGCTGCTGATCGGCAAGCATACCTCGACTGCCGTTCCGTTACCTGGAGTGCTTATCAACCGCAGAGTCCCCCGATGGTTCTCGATGATTTTGCGGCTCACCATCAATCCCAGGCCCGTCCCCGTTTCCTTCGTCGTGAAAAAAGCCTCTCCCAATCTCGCCAGCTGATGGGCCGGGATACCCACTCCATTGTCTTCAAACCGAATGACGACTCGGTCATCTTCACATCGCAGTCGAATCACAATTTCTCCATTCCCTGCGGTCGCTTCGATCCCATTTTTCAAAAAGTTAATGAAGGCTTGCTTCAACTGATTCTCATCGCAGTGGATCAAGGGGACTTCCGATTCGAAAACGACCTGAATCATGACCTTTTTCAAAATCGCCTCCGTCTCCAAGAGCGTCACCACATGCGTGATCAGGTTGGTCAGATCGCGGGCTTCAAACACCGCGGTATGCGGCTTCGCCAAGACCAACAGCTCTGAGACAATCATCTCGATCCGCGCCAATTCCGAGCTCATGATCGAAAAATACTCTGGCTTTCTCATGCCATCCTTTTGCATTAATTGCACAAAGCCTTTTAACGAGGTAAGCGGATTGCGTATTTCATGTGCGATCCCTGCCGCCAATTGCCCGACTAGCGCGAGTTTTTCCGAGTTTTGCAAAAATTCTTGCGCCCGTTTGCGTTCCGTAATATCTCGGATCAGTATGTACATAGAGGGCTTGTCCTGCATCGGCACGGATGTTCCACACACTTCTACCTCCGTCCGACTTCCATCCAAGCGGATCAGCTCAACCTCAATCGGCGCTGCCGTTTCCCCCTGCTCCAAAATGCGGAGGAGTCCCTTGATCTTCGGTACATCACGGGGATGGAAAAACGACTGAAAAGGATACCATAACAGTTCGTCCAAGCCGGAAGCCCCAACTAGTTGCATCCCTGCCTGGTTGACGTATTGAAGCTCCCCAGCATGGTAGATGAACGCACCTTCACCGGAAATATCCAATACTCTGCACCTTTTGGAACCATATCCGTCCCCAAACGCGGCCGGCAGCCTCTGCACCATCGCATAATACCCAATAGACGTGCCTTCCTCCCAAAAAGTTCCATATGTAATGTGCACAGGAATATTTGTCCCATCTTTATGACGAAAAGCGGTGTAAAAAGGTCTCGGATCGCCATTCATCGCAAATTGCGTTTGAAGGCGTACTATTTCCTGTTCTTCCGAAACAGCCAGCTTCCAAAATGAGGACCCTTCCCATTCTTCTACGGAGTAGCCATTCAACACTTGGCAGGCAGGATTGCCTTTAAAAACTCTACCAAATTGATCGAGCAGAAAAGTGGCCTGAATCATTTGATCAAAGAAGGAACGATAGAGATGACCACTTCTCCATCCACTGTCCAATAAGTTTTTCATCGTGCCCCTCCCTCCTGGGACGAGAAAACGGCTACTCCAAATTACGGAAATAGCCTGCAACGTTCTCAAATCCTATTCTCACCCAATTTTACCCTATTCGTTCTGTTGTTTCCATCCCCCGGAAAATTTAAATGTGCGATTTTTCCAGTACCGCTGCGCTCACACGCAGTTGCTCTGCCATTTTATCGTCAACAGCCAAGCCCAGCCTCGTAATTGCCGCGACCAGTGCACCGACGACAGGTGAAACCGTGGGAATCACTGTTTGAAACGAAGCTCTCGCAACCAGTTGTTCCCGAAGGTTTGTACCGGCAGTTAACAATCCCCCCGCCAAAACGACCGGTACAGGCTCCTGGACCTTTTGTAAGCAAGCATCGGCCAACTCTAGCAAATCCTCCACTGCTTGCATGATCAAAGCATTCGCCACCGCATCGCCTAGTGTTGCGGCTTGTTCCACGAGCTGACTCGTTTTTGCCAGCTCCATTCGCGGATTGCTTCCCCCGTAGATCAGGTTGATCAGCTCATCAGGACGTTCTACGCCATAGTGGTCCATAAACATACGCGTCAGTACTGTCGATTCACTGCGCCCATCGTATTCGCGCAATACAGCGATTGCCGCTTTTTTGCCCAAATCAAACCCGCTGCCCTCATCTCCTACCAAATACCCCCATCCGCCTACGCGGTGCCGCGCTCCGTCTTTTGAAAAGGCACAGGCAATCGAACCTGTACCGGCAAGGAGAACGACGCCTGGCTGCCCCCATGTTCCCGCATAAAGAGCTGCGATTACATCGTTATCAATCAGCAGCCGTTCTCCCCACTCTTCGGCAAAGGCATGTTGAATTCTTTCCTTAATCTGCGGACGATCTGCACCGCCAAGCCCGATAAACAGCCCGGCTACTTCCTCTTCTCTGGCACCTGCCTTTATTCTCACAGCATCAATGAGTTGGCGCAGAGTAGCTTCCACATCCCCCCAGCTCCTGGAGAGCGGGTTTGATGATTCCCCCACCACAATTACCCGTACCTCTCCCGTCTCATTGCAGATCGCTGCCCTGGTTTTGCTTCCGCCTCCATCGATCCCGATAAACCACTTTTCCGCATTACTTGACTGCACCTGCCGTCAACCCCTCCATAAACTGCCGCGATGCCATCAAAAATACGACGATCATCGGTAAGGCAGACAAAGTGAGCCCAGCAAACAACAGGCTCCAATCCGTTTCATATTCTCCAAACAGCACCATCATGCCTACCGGAATCGTCTTGAGCGCTTCCTCTTGAATGAAAATCAACGGGAAGAAAAAGTCGTTCCACGCATGGATGAAATTAATAATGATTACCGTAGCCAAGGCCGGACGAATCAGCGGCAAGAGCACGCGCCAAAACACCTGAAAATGGCTGCACCCATCAATCCGCGCCGCTTCCTCCAGCTCAATCGGCAACGTCCGAAAGAAGCCTGTCAAAATAAAAACAGAGATCGGGATACCACTCGCCGTATAAATCAGAATCAGCGACCACAATGAATTCAAGAGCCCGAGATTCTTCATCAGCAAAAACAAAGGAACGATCCCCAGCTTGATCGGAATCATCAGGCCAATAATGAAAAAGAAGTATAGCCCCCCTGTCCATTTAAAAGAAAATCGCGACAAGTAAAAAGCCGCCATCGCTGAAAAAACCGTAATCAACATGACAGACATGCCACTGACGAATACACTGTTCCATAAAAAATCAGCAAAAGGCACGGCTTCCCACAGCTTTTTATACGTATCCAGGCTAAACGTCTTCGGAAGCGAGAGCGGACTCGCAAATATCTCCATATTTGTTTTCAAGGAAGAAGAAATCATCAGTACGATCGGATATAGTGCGATTAACGCAAATAAATACGCAAGCACATAAGATACAGCTCTCCCACCCACAGTCATCTTCACATCGCATCCTCCTTTCCACTCAGGAATACGCAACTAGTGTTGGACTTCTCGTTTCCTCATCAAATAGAGTGACAGCGCCGACACAGATCCCACGATAAAAAACAACACGACAGCCAACGCCGAACCGAGTCCAAGTGTGACATCCCCAGCTCCGCTGCTAAATGCCATGCGATAAAAGTAAACCGCCAGCGTATCCGTCGAATAAAACGGCTCACCCATCGAGCCTTGCATGGCGTAGACGAGCTCGAATGCTTCAAACGCCTGAATGAACGTAAATATCGTCATAATCGTGATCGCTGGCATGCACAGCGGCAAAATCATTTTCCACAGCATCCGCCAGCCTGTTGCCCCATCCAACCTTGCCGCCTCGATCAAATCCTCCGGGATCGACTGAAGTCCCGCCAAAAAGATCAGCATGGCAAAGCCTATACCAAACCAGCAGTTAATCAAAATAATCGCGAGAAGCGCTGTATCCGGGTCACCGAGCCATGGTCTGGCCCACTCTTCTAGACCAATTTTTCCCAAAAACGTATTGAGTGCACCGTAATTCGGATTTAAGATTAACTTCCATAAAAACCCAATGACAATAACAGACAACAGCCTTGGCATGAAATAAGCGATCTTGAGGAACCCGGAACCTCGTATTTTGCGATAGATGAGAAAAGCCAGTCCGAAAGCTATCCCATTTTGCACAATCATTTCGACCACAAAGTAGAAGACGTTATGCCGAAAAGCATTCCAGAACATTTCGTTCAAAGGCTCTACTGTAAACAGCGTAATGAAATTTTGCAGTCCGACAAAAACCCCGCGCTTGATGCCATTCCAGTCGTACAAGCTGTATAAGAATGCCGAAAAGATCGGGTACACGACAAACAACGTATAAATAACAAGCGCAGGCAACGGAAACAAGTGAATCAGCCACCGCACTTGCCCCTTTGTTCGAATGCTTTTCCTATTTACCGTCTCGATGATACCCCACCCCTTTTTTACGAAAATCATCGCGGTCTATTCAGAAGCCGGGAGTGAACCCAACTCAGGTCCACTCCCCTTTCCATCTGCTACTTTCTACTTTTTAAAGGGAGGAAACCAGGTAGCTGCCGACTTTTGTACTTCTTCTACGACCTGTTTAGGGGTGAGCTTGCCTAAATACATGCCTTGGAGGGCGTTTTCCAATGTTTGCTTCGTAGTCGGTTTTCCTTCCGCGAAGTTGACGACCATCAAATAAGGTGTGGCGCTTGTTTGGGACAGCTCTGCCATCTTGTTTACCAACGGATCGTCAGTCGATACACCTGGCACCGCGCTGATTCGTTTGAACTGATTTGCGAATAGCTCCCCGAACTTTTTCGTCGCCATGAATTCCATGAATTTTAATGCCTCTGCTTTATGTTTGGACTTGGCATTGACGGCATAGGAACCATCGACCCAGGTTGTCAGGACTTGTTTTCCGTCATCGGTTGGCATCGGGAAGAAATCAAGTGGCAAATCGGGGTTGAGCTTTTTGATTCCTTCCAGTTCAAAGCTGCCATTGATAAACATCGCTGCTTTTTCCGTGGCGAACAACGTCCGCATATCATTCAATTCGAGACCCACATAATTTTCCGGGAAATAAGGGATAAGTGCTTGCATACGCTGCACGGATTGGAGGAACTCGGCGCTTTTCAGGTCACTTTCTCCTTTCAGCAGCTTGTCGAGATAGTCCGTTCCGTTGTAGCTAGCTGGAGCAATCACACCATGACTGAGAGAGAGGAGCCAGCCTTCCTTTGCTCCGAAAGAAATCGGGACGATTCCTTTCTCTTTCAATGTTTTGGCTGTCGCGATCAGCTCATCCCAGCTTTTCGGTGCCTGAAGGCCATTTTGCTCGAAGATTTTCTTGTTGTAGTAAAATTGGGTGGAGTTCAGGGATAGTGGGACACCGTAGACTTTCCCATCTTTACCTGTGGCCGCTGCGAGGACGTCTTTTGGTATGGTAGATATTCCTGGTACATTGTCGAGAGGCTCCAGATGTCCAGCTTCAGCTAGGGTAATCCCTGGAGCGTAAGGACGCAGTTGCAAAATATCTGGACCACTGTCGCTTTGGAGCGCTGTGTTCAGAATGGTATTGTACTCCGTTGCTTTGGATGGTTTGAAGTCGATCTTGATATTCGGATTGTCTGCCTCAAAAGCTTTGATGATGGCTTTGTAGCCCTCCGTGTCTTCTACACGCCAGCTATGCATCGAGAGTGTTACCTGCTGTCCTCCACTCTGCCCGCCGCCAGACTCTGTTTCGGTTCCTCTACTGCTACATCCTGTCACCACCATAACTGCAGCCAACACCATTGAAGCTACATAGCGCAAACGAAATTGCTTCATGCGAAACCCTCCCCTTTTTCTTCTCTTAGGTCTGCAAAAGCTGGGCCGTAATAGCATCGTGCAAAATCGGACGTAATTGCCGAAGCTGATGATTGCGGCCTAGATGAACGGCGTTAGTGAGAAAGATGACAGCAAACTGTTGCTCCGGGTCGATCCACATACTGGTTCCAGTAAAGCCCGTATGCCCGAAGCTCTTACGATGCAAGCCGCTTCCACAGCTCAAGGTGGTGTGTGCTTGATTGAGCTCCCAGCCATACCCTCTACTCCCCCATGCTTGCTCCGTATGATTGCGAATCGCCAGTTCGTACCATTCGCTCGCAAGTATTCGAGGATCTTGGTACAACCAGCTCATCGCGTATCGGCACAGATCGTCAGCCGTTGAAAATAGTCCAGCATGTCCGGCAACCCCTCCCATCGCAAATGCTTTCTCATCATGAACCTCGCCTGTAATGTAGGCGTTGGTGAGTCTGCAATGCTCAGTAGACGCAATATTCCGATAAATTTGTCGATTTGGACAGTAGACGGTATGTACCATGCCCAATGGGGTGAAGATGCGTCGGGTAACAAACTGGTCCAAGCGCTCTCCGGTTACTTGCTCGATAACGAGGCCCAACCAGATCATGCCCAAATCACTGTAAACTACTTGGGTCCCTGGCTCGTGAATCAATTCTTGCGCATACAACAACTCTGGCAAATCGATCGCGCTATCGCGTCTTCTCTCTGCCAAATCTGCTGGCATTCCTGAGGTATGCGCAAGCAGTTGCGCGAGTGTGATCCGCTTTTTATCAGCGGGACAATCGGGAAAAAATCGGCCAATCTGATCATCTAGCGCTACCACTCCCTCCTGCACGAGCAAGAGGATAGCAGGCAGCGTCGCTGTCACTTTGGTGAGCGACGCCAGGTCAAACATGGTATCCGGCGTCACCCGCTGGTCTTTGGTGATACTCGTCGTTCCGACATCATACGCATACCAGATACGATGATCACGTATGATTCGCAAGGCAGCTCCCGGCAGCAAACCGTTGTCCACCCATCCTTGCAATAGCAGCTCCAGATCGTCCATGTATTCCCTCCCTTCTCCTACGTCGATGAGCGTTTCGTCCGACTGACAGCAAGCCTTGATTTTTCCAACAGGGGAATGACTTGCTCTTGCATCCTGCTGATCATGGTAATAAACAAAATATCGATGACGTTCAATTGGGCAATGCGTGAAGCCATGGCTCCGCTGCGAATGCTTTTTTCTACCGAGCTGGTGAACAGACGGATGTTGGCTAGTTCGGCTACTGGCGAGGGTCCGAATTTGGTCAGGGTAATGATGGTCGCTCCCTGCTGCTTGGCCTCCGTCAACGATTGAATAATGTCTTCGGTCTGTCCTGAATAAGATATGCCGATAACCACGTCTTTTTCCGTTAAAGTGACTGCCGACGTCAATTGTGCGTGAAAATCCGAATAAGCCTCACACCACAAGTTAATCCGCGAAAATTTTTGCCGGATATCGTCAGCGATGACTGCCGATGCACCGACGCCGTAGACATCGATCTTCCTGGCTACTGACAGCACGTCGACTGCTTTCTTTACTTCTTCGTTGGACAAGACAGAGAGCGTATCTTGGATGGATTGAATGTTGTTCCAGCTGACCGCTTGCATAATCGATTCAACTGAACCCTCCATCATAATCTCCTGATAACTGCCCATCGCCGTCTGTTTCGTCAAATCTCCTGCGACGCGCAGCTTTAGCTCCTGATATCCCTTCATATTTAGAGAGCGAGCCAAACGGATAATCGTCGCCTCAGAAACCCCACTCAATTCCGCCAATTTTTGGACAGAAAGCTTCACGACATCTTCCGGGTGAGCCAGGATATAATCAGCGACTTTTCGCTCCGAAGGCTTCAATTGATCCAAGATTGCTTGTAGGCTGACAAGCCCTCCATTTAACATATGTGACATCGCTTTCTTCCCCCAAATCTTATCTACATTTTATGTAGCATTATTTCTCTCGTCAATTGTTATCTAATAAACAATATTTCAAAACCACGAAGCTCAGCACAACTCTTCTGAATTTGTTCTCTCTTTTTCTAAAAATTCCCTCCTTGACTTTCTCGTGGCGTCAGGCTTTACGCTTGCATCGCTAACAGGAATAAAAAGGAGGATTTTTCCATGAAAACGTTATTGATTAAAGACTGCATGATATTGACGATGGTTGAGGGAGAGAAGCCATTTCTCGGGGATATTTGGATCGTGGATGGTCGAATCGCCAAAATCGGACCATCCCTTGAAGAGGAAGCAGACCGTGTCATACTAGCTAAAAATAGAGTCGCGATGCCCGGTCTCATCAACGCGCACAACCATGCCAGCATGTCCTTGCTGCGTGCTTTTTCAGATGATCTCAAGCTGATGGATTGGTTGGACAAAAAGATGCTCCCGGCTGAAGCCCGAATGACAAGAGAAGATGTCTACTGGGGAACGACACTTGGAATCGCGGAAATGATCGCTTCTGGCACGACCGCTTTTGCCGATATGTACGTGCATATGGATGCTGTTGCCCAAGCCGTACTTGATTCCGGTATACGCGCTTCCTTGACTCGCGGCATGGTCTTTTTCGAGGATGACGGAGGACGACGAATGGCCGAAGCCTTAGACCTCATCGACAACTGGACGGGGGCTGGCGATGGCAGAATCACGACGATGCTCGGTCCGCACGCTCCTTATACGTGCCCTCCGAAGCCTTTGCAAGGAGTCATCGAGCTTGCCCGCAAGCGCCAAATCCCGCTCCACATCCATCTGGCTGAAACGATTGAGGAAGGAGAGAAAATCCGGGCCAAGTACAATCAGACTCCCACGGAGTATTTGCATGAACTGGGCATGTTCCACGACACGCACGTCTTGCTCGCGCATGCTGTTCATTTGAATGACTCCGATGTCGCACTTCTTCACGGGATGAGAGGCGGGGTCGCACATAATCCTGTCAGCAATTTGAAGCTCGGCTGCGGCATCGCCCCTGTCAGAGAGCTGATCGAGGCTGGGGTCACTGTCGGGATGGGAACAGACGGTGCTGGCAGTGCTACGACTCTCGATATGTTTGCCGAGATTAAAGCCGCGACTTGGATGCAAAAGCTCAAGCACGGTGATCCGACGGTACTTCCTGCCGAAGCAGCCTTGCGCATGGCTACCATCGAAAGTGCGAAGCTGCTTGCGATCGATCACGAGGTCGGAACTCTGGAAGCTGGGAAGAGAGCTGATCTCATCCTGATCGATCTGGATAAACCGCACCTCCAGCCTGTCCATGACATTCCTGCCCTTCTCGCATACAGCGCGACGGGAGCCGATGTGGATACAACCATTGTGAATGGAGAAATCTTGATGCATCAGCGCCAATTCCAAGCCTTCCATTGGGAGGAAATAAAGAGAGAAGCGACAGCACGAGCCAGCCGACTCGTCGAGGGTCTGTAATTGCTTTTGTGCTCACAGGTTGAGTAGGCAGAAGCCAATCGCGAGACACATGGTAAACACGCTCCACATGAAATAGGGAATGAGCAGCGAGGATGCGATTTTATGGTGGGGACGAATGGCGCGAATGAGCACCCATGTCGAATACATCACCAGAATGGTATCCAGCGCAGCCAACACGAGCAGTTGATAACCGATAAACAAGACGAAAAAAAGTTGATGAAAAAACCAATTGATTCCATATAGAAGCAAAAGCTCGCGGTCTATTTGCTTCGTTTGAATCAAGATCAGTAACGACCATGCTATGAGTGCGTATAAAATGAACCAGATGATACGAAACAAGTAGAGTGGCGGTGTTCCATCGGGCTTGGCAAGGGAAGCATACCAGGCCCCACCGTCTGGAAAAGCAAGACCACCAAGTGAATAAACGACCACTCCTGCAAGAAATAGAAGAATATTGTGCACCAATCTCATCCAGGAAGTCACCCTTTCCTCTTCTTTCTTTTCTATATCTATGAGTGGGTCTTCTCTTTTCATGCTAGTTTCAGAGATTTCTTTTTCTTATGGGAAAAAGACTTGGTACGTTGCTGTAGTGCCGGGGGAGGAAACAGGAGAAAACGCTCAGCTTCTTGTCCCACCCGCTGGGGGATTGACTGTCCGACTCCATGAAAAAAAGCGAAACCCGCGTCCAAAGTGGTCCATTCAGGGGGCGTCTCAGAGGTGGACGCTAAGAGCTTGTTTCTCTTTTTTTCATTGCGTCTCGGTCGGTGTACCAAAGATCTTCGCTTATTTCTCCTGTTTCCTCTACGAGCTTTCCGTGTTAAACGGATCTTAAATGCCTTAAAAGATTGAAGAATGTGCTCAGTTACGACAGAGAAGAATATTTCCAGACGTAGCGACTTGTGGAGTCCTACCGAGCGGAGAAGGGATTTGCGGGCAAAAGAAACGCAACGTGCCCCTACGTCGAAGCGGCTACCACTTTTGCGTTTCCCCGCAAATCCCTTCGGAGCGGGCAATCTTGGCCCCCAGCAGGACGGAGCCTGGAGCTTAGACTGGAAATATTCTTCTCCCCACCGCAGCCACATACATAGCAACTCCATAAAAAACCGCTAATCTGATCCTCTACAGATTAGCGGTTCTATGTATCAAGATCGAGTTATGGCAAACGCAATGTTTCGCCTGGTTTCAATGCCTTGCCTCTGATGTCTTTCTCAGCCAGCTCGGCTACGAATGCTTCCCCATCCTGCTTGATCGGCGGGAATGTATCGTAATGAATGGGCACAACAAAATCGGCTTGTACCCACTCGGCAGCCACGAGTGCATCCTCAGGTCCCATTGTGAACACATCTCCAATCGGCAGGAACGCCAAATCGATGTTATGACGCTCTCCGATTAGCTTCATGTCACCGAACAGTCCTGTATCCCCTGCGTGATAGAGCGTTTTTCCTCCCAGCTCGATCACAAAGCCCCCTGGCATTCCCATGTACACGATTTGTTTCTCATCATCCAGTACGACACCGGAGCTGTGGAACGCCTGTGTCATTTTCACTTTTCCAAATGGCAGTTTGACAGAGCCTCCCAGATTCATCGAGATGGTCTTGACTCCCTGCCAGCTCAAATAGGTAGCAAGCTCATGGGTTGCAACGATTGTCGCATCGTTTTTCTTGGCCAGCTCTACCGCATCCAGAATATGATCTTGGTGTCCATGTGTCAGAAGGATGTACTGAACAGAGATGTCTTCCAGCTTGGTTGCTGCCACTGGGCTTCCTGATATAAATGGATCAATCATGATTGAATGCCCTTCACTTGTAACCTGCACGGAAGAATGTCCGTGAAACCGAATATCCAACATAGTGGTACCCCCTCTATTCGCAGCGTTTTTTCAGTCCCTTTTATGTTACCATGCCGCAGGGTGTAAAGAATAGGAAAGGCCGTCGATCACTCGACAGCCTGAGAAACAAATCCTAATTTTCTACAATCAGTACCTAGCAATCGTCGCCGTCATGCTCTGTAACGGCAATAATTTTCGAATCACGAATAATGGTGCGACGATTACCATTGCGCTCTTCCAAAATAATGGTGGTCGATTTTACTTGTACCAGACGACCGAAAAAAGTACCTTCTACAGTGGCAACCCTAACATTTCTGCCTTCGAATTTTTTTACCTGGTCTTTGAATGCCATGGTTAATCCCTCCTTCTCATGCATCCTATGAACATTTGGCATAGCCCTACTGAGCAAAAGCGGAGTCAAAGAGAAAATGTACTTGTACCCGTCCGTCATTTGTCCCCATTTTCAACAACTTTGTCGTCTGGTGACAAATTGACGCCAAAACAGCCATCCGTTTACGAACACTGTGAGATTTTGTCGCACGATTCCACAAGGAAAACCATTTTCACGTACAGAAACCGTATAGCAAGAGATGAGCGGACTTTTGTAGAGGAGGGATTTCCATGGGAGAGGTTATCGAATTATTGGCGCGGGAGAGAACGTACAGTGGCAGAGATGTTGCGGGTCTGCTAGGTATTGGGGCGAGCACCTTGCGCAAGTGGAGCATGCTCTTAGAACAGCACGGCTACTGGTTTTTGCGGGATAGTCAGAATCGTCGGGAGTACAGGCAGGTAGATATTACGTGCCTTCAGCGGTTTTACAGCTTAACAAAGGATCAACTCATTCCACAAGATGAAGCTGCCCGAATGGTTGCTACGCAAAGCTCACCTGAACCTGCCCGAAAGGAAACGGCCGTTGCGGTTGCATTTCCCCCTGTTTCCTCATATCCGGCTTTAAACCATACTGCTGCCCTTGAAGAGCTGGATGTAAAGCTACATGCCTTGGCTTCCCATGTCCAGCAACAAGACGCCGCCTACTTAGCGCTGTTAGCGCGTGTAGAAAAGCAAGAAACCTATATTACCAAAAACCTGAAAGAACGTGATCGCCGCTTGACCAAGGCAATGAATGACATTATGGATGCCAAAATCGAGTTAGCCAAAATCAGAGACGCTGAACGGAAAACATCGATCTGGCAGAAGCTTTTTCGGATTCGCTAAACGGCTGCAAGATTTATATGATCGCTATCTTTTTTCTCACTGCCAGCTGACTTAGGATGCCCGGACGTCTCGCTTACGAAATAACCAGATCATCATGCTATACGCTCCATCCAGTTGCTCCGGGCAGCCTTCGCTCTTATCACACCCCCCTCTACTTTTCCTCTTTTTTCCGCGGTTTTTCTCCTGTTTTCGCCATTCTTTTCTATGGAAATTTCTTATTGATAATAGTAATCATTCTCTATATAATCATAATCAATTCAAAAGAGATTGATTCTCATTATCATAAATTTTCAGGAGGCTACGTACATTGAAACACGCAGGATGGAAAACCGGGATGATTGCTTTACTACTGACAGGTGTAGTTGGATGCAGCAATTCCACGTCCCCCGAAGCTGCCACACCAACACAACAATCTGCTACCAGCTCACAGTCGGACTCGTCGACATCAAGTCAACAAGCCGTTCATACAATCAGCGCAGATGAAAAGAAAGTAGAGGAGCTACTTTCCCAATTCAAAACCCAGCCACCTACAAAAGTCGTGACCGTTTCCGTAGCGATTACCGAGATACTAAACGAACTGGGTGTCACTCCCGTAGGTGTACCGACGACAAGCAGCAAGCTGCCAGCCTCCCTCGACAATGTTCCGCGTATCGGCACTTCTCACCAGCCTGATTTGGAGCAAGTCGCGAAGCTTCAGCCTGACGTCATTCTCGGCCCTACCTCCATCCAAGCGAGCATCGATAAAAAATTCAAGCCCGCCGCGCTACCTACTGCTTACTTGCCTGTAGACTCAATCGACGAGCTCAAACTGTCTACCGTCGTACTCGGACGCCTGTTCAAGCAGGAAGAGAAAGCAACAGCGTTTCTCCAATCCATCATAGAAAAGGAAAAAACCATCATCGACGCAACCAAAGGGAAATCCACTCCCAAAGTATTGTTCTTGTTCGGTTCAGCCGAGGCCCTTATGGTCATGAATGAAAATACGTTTGTCGGAAGCCTTGCCCGCAATCTCGGCGCATCCAACGTCGCTTCCGATGTCCTGAAACAAACCGATACATACGTGCCGCTCAATATGGAATCGATCGTAGCTGCCAATCCCGATGTCATTTTACTGGTAGCGCATGGCGATCCGAGCGTAGTGACCAAAAAATTCGAAGAAGACGTGAAGAAAAACGGCGCATGGGAAAAACTGAGCGCATTCAAAAATGGCAAAATGAAAGCACTCGATTACAGCACATTTGGGATCGCTTCCCTGGTAAAAGTCCCGGCTGCCTACGAGGAGCTCGCGAACATCCTGTATAACAAATAAGGAGTTTTTCCAGTGACCCAGAACATTCCGAGCAAGAAAGCAGCTCTCTTGGTGACAGCTTGCATCATGCTCGTTGTAGCTGCACTGCTCTCCATTGGTCTGGGGAGCGTGCGCCTCTCTCTTGCCGAAACGATAGAAGCCATACTCGGACACGGCGATGCCGCCAGTCAAACCATTCTGTGGGATATCCGGATTCCG
Organism: Brevibacillus sp. AG; assembly: GCF_028369215.1. Lineage (NCBI taxonomy): Bacteria > Bacillati > Bacillota > Bacilli > Caryophanales > Paenibacillaceae > Brevibacillus > Brevibacillus sp. AG. The sequence continues at coordinate 252,415 of NZ_JAQMYO010000007.1, forward strand.
CGTATTTTTCTCGCACTATTGATTGGAGCGAATCTCGCTGCATCGGGTGCCCTCTTGCAAGCAGTCATGCAAAATCCGCTGGCCGATCCTGGTTTGACTGGCGTATCCAGCGGGGCAGCCGTTACGGTGCTGTTCATCATGCTGGTCGTGCCCGACTATTCTTACCTGGTACCCCTAGCTGCCATCATTGGCGGCGGAGTAGCAGCAGGCATGGTCTACTCCATGGCTTGGAAAAAACAGGGCGGATTAACCCCTGTCCGCATCATTTTATCGGGGGTTGCCGTCAATGCTGCCTTCGGTGGAGCAATCGGGTTATTATCCATCTTGTACAGTGACAAGCTACCGGGTGCGCTGCAATGGATGAATGGCAGTCTGTCCGGAAAAGGCATGGGCGATGTCATGGTGATGCTTCCCTACTCGCTCGTCGGATGGATCGTAGCGCTATTATCGATCAGGCAGGCAAACATTTTACGCCTCGGAGAACAAGTCGCTCACAATTTAGGGCAGAACTTGCATCGCTTGCGCCTCTCTCTTTCTATCATCGCGGTCTATCTGGCAGCTGTTTCGGTATCGACTGTCGGCCTTGTTGGATTTATCGGACTCGTCGTGCCGCACATGGCTCGCATGCTCGTCGGCTCTGATTACCGTCTGAGCTTGCCGTTTAGCCTCGTGCTTGGCTCTCTTGTCTTGCTTGTAGCCGATACGTTTGGTCGAACTGCATTCGCTCCTTTGGAGATTCCTGCCGGGATTGTCATGGCAATCGTGGGAGGACCTTATTTCCTTTACTTGATGCGAAAAGGGGGCATGTGACATGTTACAGGTGCAATCGTTGAACATCAGCTACGGTCCGAAGTCGATCGTCCATGACTTTTCCCTCGATATCCAAGAAGGAGAGGTTGTTTCGATCATTGGGCCAAACGGTTCAGGAAAATCATCGATTCTCAAAGCGATTTCACGTCTGATTCCTTGTAAAAGCGGCCGTGTATGTATTGCGGATCAAGAATTGAACAGCCTGAGTATGAAGCAAATCTCTCGCATCATGTGCATGCTTTGCCAATCCAACACGTGCCCGTCAGACGTGACTGTAGGAGAGCTGGTCGGATACGGTCGCGTTCCCCATAAAAAATGGTTTGAGCGCCTGAGTGGCGAAGACTATGAGATCGTCACGTGGGCTTTGGAACAAACCGGTTTGCTCAGCTACAAGGACCGCTACCTCGTCTCACTGTCTGGCGGGGAAGCACAGCGTGCATGGATCGCGATGGCTTTGGCTCAACGACCGAAAATCTTGTTGCTCGATGAGCCAACTACCTATTTGGACATCGCCCATCAACTGGATGTGCTTGAGCTCGTTCGCAAGCTGAATCAGGATTTGAAACTGACGGTTGTCATGGTGCTGCATGATTTGAATCACGCCAGCGCCTACAGCGATAAAATTTGTGTGATCAAAGACGGAAGCCTGCGTGTTTTTGGAAAACCTCAAGATGTGCTTACGATGGAGCTAATTCGCAAAGTGTACGGCGTCGAAACCGAAATTCAGTACTCGCCAGACAGCTCTAGCCCCAGGATTCACATACTGAAAAAAGCAAACTAAACAAGTGAGGTGCTCGTATGAAAGCGATGGATAAGGAAGCGATGAAGGCCCAGTACCAATCGTTTGCTGCGAACATGAAGACACTCATGTTAAGCACAGTCGACGAGCATGGAAAACCGTTTCTCTCCTACGCCCCGTTCGTCAAATACGATGGAAAGTTTTACATCTACATTAGTAAAATAGCGAACCACTATCGCTACATGGAAGAACATCCGGCAGTCGATGTCATGCTCATTGAAGACGAGTCGAAAGCGACCAATCTGTTTGCTCGCCAGCGCGCCCGCTTCGTGTGTTCGGCCCTGAATTTGGGTAATGCGGGTTACGATGAGATTTTCGAGCTGTTTGCACAGTCATTTGGAAAAAACATGATGGATATGCTGCGTGGCCTTGATTTTTCCTTGTTCGAATTAACACCATCAGAGGGACGCTATGTAGCTGGGTTCGGTCAGGCTTACGACATTGACCTGACAGCCGATAAATTTGTCCACGTCAACCGAGATGGCCACACATCCAAAAAATAACGGAGGGGCATCATTCATGACCTATTCAACCGCATTGACACTTTGGCTCACCATCCAGGAACGTTTTCACAAGACTGCGAAAAGCTTGCCCGAACAAGATTTGCGGTTGAGCATGAATGCAGTCTCCATCGGGTATATGCTGCGCCATAGCGCTGAGGTCGAGTACATGTTTGCCGAATGGTTTTTCGGTCGGAGCATCCCAGCGGACGTAGAGCTATTGACGAAAAGCGGTCCTGCCGGAACCAAAGTTGCATTTACCAACGTGCAAGAGCTCGCTGATTTCATGACCGCTTCCAACCAACACTTGATCGATGCGATGCGTGACTTACCTGAGGAAGCTTGGCACAAACCCGTTGAAACGCCATTGGGGTCTTCTACTCCTTTAGAAGCATTGGGTCGCCTCATGTATCACACGGGTATCCATGCCGGACAAATTTCGCAGATTCAAAAATCATTTCACACCAAAGAAAAAGAACTCACCCACTAACGTCTGATACCGACTTTCGCACGCCAAAAAGAGCTTCCCGTCTCTCTTGACTGGAAGCTCTTTTTGCATGTGTGCCACTCTCGTTACATCACGATTTTTCTTGCCGCGTTGACGAACATTTTCACGCCGACTTCGAGCGCCTCCTCGTCGATTGTAAAACGTGGATGGTGGTGCGGATAAGTGATACCTTTTTCTTTGTTTCCGGCAGCGACGTAGAAGAAGCAGCCTGGCGCTTTTTGTTGGAAGGCGGAGAAATCCTCACCACCCATGGTTGGGCGCATATGCTCTACCCATTCTGCTCCCAGTGATTCTTCGACGACCTCTTCCATCAATTTCGTCACTTCGGCATCGTTGATAACTGGGCGATAGCCAAATTCGTACTTGAACTTGTACCCCGCGCCGTGTGCTTCTGTAATGCCTTTGATCACGCGTTCCATGAGTCCAGGAACGGACTCGCGCAGATTTTTGTCAAAGCTGCGGACTGTCCCGCAAATCTCTACAGCACCCGGAATGACGTTATGTGTCGTTCCCCCCACAAATTGTGTGACAGAGAGAACAAGATTATCGAGCGGATCCGCATTGCGGGATACGATGTGCTGGAGGTTAGTCACCACTTGTGATGCAATCGCGATGCTGTCGATCGTTTCATGCGGAAGCGCCGCATGTCCGCCTTTACCAAGAACGGTGATCCAGAATGTATCAGGAGCTGCCATCATTGGACCTGGGCAGATACCCACTGTCCCAAACTCCATCGTCGACCACAGATGCGTACCAATCACCATGTCTACGCCGTCCATGACACCTGCCTGTACCATTTCCTCCGCTCCGCCTGGGTATACTTCCTCTGCGTGCTGAAAGAAGAAACGAACCTCTCCCTTGATCTGATCCTTCATCCCGGACAGCAGCTTTGCCGTTCCGAGCAGCATGGAAGTATGTCCATCGTGTCCGCACGCATGCATGACGCCAGGATTTTTCGATACGAATTCAAACGTATTCTCTTCCGTAATCGGCAATGCGTCCATGTCAGCGCGCATGGCGAGCACTTTTCCGGGCTCGGAACCGATTAATCTGGCCATCACACTATTTTTCGTCGGTCTAGACACTTCCAGATTGCCAAAGGTAAGCAGTGTCTCGTATACAAACTGTGCTGTTTTTTCTTCATGGAAGGATAATTCAGGGTTCTCGTGCAAATAGCGTCTCCACGCGATTACCTTATCCTTGATTTCTTCGACCGCCTTATTAAGCGTTACCACTGCCGTTGCTGTCATGCCGCTCTCCTCCTGATTTACGTGGCTCCCCCACTTACTATTTCTTATGCCTATTTTGCTAAGGATAAAACGGTGCGGTACAGTACTTGAGCTCCGTTCGCACAATCCTCTTTTGTCGTGAACTCTGCCGGGTTGTGGCTAATGCCGTCCTTGGAACGAGCGAAAATCATGCCAACCGGGCACAGCTCAACTAGTTGCATGCAATCATGCCCTGCGCCACTCGGTAGTCTAAATGCTTCCAAGCCTTCTGCCGCACACGCTTTGGCTACAGCATTCTGGATATCGTCCGAGCATACAGCAGGAGCTATGCGTTGCAGCAGCTCTACTTTCAATGTCACATTGCGCTCAGCACAGATCGCTTTTGCCTGTTCGTAAATGCGCTGCTCCACTTCATCGCGGATCGCTTCATCCACGTCGCGCAGATCAAGCGAAAACTCGACGCGTCCAGGAATGACATTCACTCCGCCTGGAAATGCTTGCAGCCTTCCAACCGTCCCGACACTGGTACCAGTCCGTCCCGCTTCTTCCTCGATAGCAAGCATCACCTGAGCGGCTGCTGCCATCGGATCACGACGCAAATTCATTGGCGTTGCCCCAGCATGACCGGCTTCTCCCTCTAGCACGAAATTCAACCAGAGCGGACCCGCCACTCCTGTCACGATCCCGACAGATAGCCCGCGGCTCTCTAGAACCTTGCCTTGCTCGATATGTAGCTCCACATACGCTTTCACACTTCCGGGAGTTCTCGCCGCGAGACTGGTGCGGTCCGGATCAAGCCCCGTTTTCCGCATTGCTTCAGCAATCGTGACCCCATTCTTGTCTGCTTGTTCCAGCTCGTCTCGCTTGATCAGACCCGCGATACCGCGGCTACCGATCATCCCGTAACCAAAACGCGTTCCTTCTTCATCCGTGAACGCGGTGACTTCGATCGGATGCTCTGTTTCGATCCCCTGTTCCTGCATCGTCTGTAAAACTTCTACGCCAGCCAGTACGCCAAGTGGACCGTCATAATCGCCGCCATTTGGTACGGAGTCGATATGCGAGCCAATCAAAACGACAGGAGCGGCCGGATTTTTCCCTTCTTTCCGCCCAATCAAGTTCCCAACCTCGTCTTCGCGAACGGTGAGACCTGCTTCCTTCATAAAGCCTGTGACGAGGTCTTTTGCCGCACGTTCCTCAGGCGTAAAAGACAACCGCGTGATGCCGCCCGCCTCTTGCTTCCCAATGTTGCCAAGCTGTCCCAAACGATCCCACAATCGATCCGAATTGATCATGACGCGCCACTCCTCCTTCTATACAGAGCCAATAACGGTTGATTAACGGTTATGTCCTTAATTGTATAATAGTCTGTCTATTTTGAAAAGGCGGTAGCCATGGACCTCGAAATAAAGTCCTAGACTCCCGCCGCCATTCATTCCGCATGGCAAATCCATCCCCCAAAAAGTCCCGTAGAATGAAACCTGCCTATATTCGTAAAGCCAGCTTCTCGCAATAGCTGTTCGATTTTAGGTTCAGATAGAAAAGAAACTTTTGTCATGATGGTGTTTCCCATCTCTTCTACTTCCGCTGATTCGTATCCCACATCTAAAAAAAAGCTTTTCCATATGTTTAATCTGTTTCGAAGTTCGGCATCATGGCGGTCTCCGTACGCACTAACAAGTACGAAGGGAGCTCCCGGTTTCAAATGCTCCTTAATGGCCCTGAGCAGCTTCAGCTTCTCCTGCTCATCGTTAATGACGTGCAAAACTAATATACAACTCGCCGCATCGTACTTCGAGTCTGCGCCATTGCAAGCATCTCGGCAGAAGGATCGACTCCAGTGAACGTCCATTTTGGGTTAGACGGTCCCCATGCAGAAAGTTCATTTCCCCCGCCCGCACCAATGACGAGCAGTGATGCCGCTTTTTCTCCCAATTGAGCTCGAAAATAGGATTGGACCATCGTGAATAAAAGATCATAGGTGGGAATCGAGATTCGCGTGTTAGCATCGTACGCAAGAACCATTTTGGCGTTGAATGTAATTTCTTCGTTCATAGGTAACCTCCATTGTTTCATTATGTGATACACGAAAAGTATTTCATATAAAGTTTTTATAGATATATAATGTCCGTAATTTTGAAAAAATTGGCGCTGTCCTATCCAATGACTAGGACTCCGTTAGAGTCTGGGGGATACGTTCAGATCAAAGACTTTAGGTGTCCACAATAACCTCCTGGATGCAACTTGTCAAGAAGCTGTCCCACCCCCACCTTTCTTCCTTATTTTCCTTATGGAGATTCTTCTACGTTATAATTGATTTCCTCCAACGCTTCCGCGGCAGTTTGCCTAATATATTCAGTAGGAGAATGTAAGTACGGCTCCATTACTTTTATAAATTTTCGATTTTTTGAACAACCAATGATGGCTAATGCATAAACGAGGATAGCGTCGTCTAGTGTAGGCAGAACGTTTGCTAATGGATCCCATTCTACATTTCTTGCGATTCCTTGAAAGGTTACTGCAATCATAAGTAGATGAAACAAACTTTCTTTTACAACAAAGTTTTCTTCTGCAATTGCAAGGTCTAAGGCATACTCTGTAAATGTTATAACGTCATTCGGGTTATGGGTTCCATACTCCAGCAAATCACCAATATCACCCAATCTGAGATGTAAATCTTCCCTTCTATTTAGGAATAATCTTTTCAGGTAAGTAACGTCAATCATGTTAACCTTCCTCAATTCCCCTTCCAAATGCCGGATCGTCTCTACTCGGTCCTGTTCCTCTTGCTCATCAAACAAGAGCTGCTCTAGCAGTTCATATATATCTTCCCATATACGTCGAATTTGATAGAACTCCAGCGCTTTCCGATTAATCACATAATTTGTATGTGTCTTTCGATAGGTAGCCATAAACTCTTCAAAAAAAGGCTGATCTACCAAAAACATCAGATCGGCTTCTACTGGAGCCAGCTTCAATCCTTCCCAGTCTATGAGTATGAGCTGTTGACCAGAATGCATCAGGTTCCAGTTGTGAATGTCCGTATGGCAAAGTTTCATTTTTACCTCACTGCCTCGCAATTCCTCTGCAATCATCTCCAAATTATTCATGTTGGTAGCCAGTATGTTGGTAAAAGGTTTGACGATTTCATCCACATCATCAGGCAGAAGGTGGATATCTTCGTTCAGCATTTCTCTAAACTGCTTGGCAAATGGGATACGGAAGTCTTCCTTGATGGCGGCCGTACTGACCGGGATTTCTTCTCCGTACAAATGCAACTCCGCTATGATTTCTGCTAGCTGGCGAACTTGCAACGAGTTTAACGCTTGGTTCCCAATGGTTTTCCCCTCAATATAGGCAAACAGTTGATAGATGCCCATGTCGTCTTCATGTTTATACGCTGCGGTTCTAGTCAGCAGTGGAACTGGAATTTTGCCTTGTAGTCTGGTTTGGCGTGATAGCCACTGGATAATGGGAACATACTTGTCGATCAGCGCTGTCCACTTGGGCGTAGATGCTCTGCTTTTTTCATAGACCTTCAAAAAATAGGATTGCTGGTCGCTGATGACTTTATAAGCAAGCGCCGACCATCCTCCTTGCTGAGGGGTAACATCAACAGCGTCTATATCATAATGGTGTCTCAATATGGTTTTGAAATGATCCATGTGGTACTCCTTTCTAACTTCGTATACACCCGCGACTAATTATCACCAACATACAAAAAATTGCCTTGCCCCACAATAGGAGCAAGGCAATTTTTAATAGTATGACAAATATTTCGTATCACAAAATATTTTAGTGATTATTGCACACCAATTGCATCATACGCATCTCTTACTGATTCTACTTGTTGGGAATTATCACCGAATAGAACTGTCGCGGATTGAATCGCTGCTTGTCGCATAGCTGAGAAGTTAGAGTTTGGATTGAGGTAGTTTGTTAGTGCGTAGTAGTAGATTTTTGCTGTGTCATCTCGTCCAATCCCTGTGACCGTTACACCGAAGTGTGTGCCACCCTCTGCCAGGAGATATGCCGCTTTGTTGTTGATTCCGCTGTTAATGTGTACGCCTCCCTTGTCATTTGGACCCATGTATCGATTGCTGTAGTGGTCAGGATCGCCAGCAATGGTTGGATCTTCGAGAGAGCGTAGTGCGTCTCCAGGCGTTCCTGGTGTGTATACATCTTCACCTATTAGCCAATCGTCATTATCAACCATCGCCCCGAAGATATCAGACATGGATTCGTTCAGTGCTCCTGACTCGTTTTCATAGATCAGACCGGCTGTTCGTTCTGTGACACCGTGAGTTAATTCATGAGCAACGACATCCAAGCCAGCGGACAATGAGCCGAATCTGCGTCCATCTCCATCCCCGTATGTCATTTGCACACCGTTCCAGAATGCGCGGTTATCGTTTCTACCATAATGGACTGTGGAGATGATTTTCGCACCCTTGTTGTCAAAGCTGTTGCGGTTATGTGCGTTTTTGTAGTAATCGTAGGTTGCCTGAGCATAAGCATGAGCGTCGACTAGTGCTCCATCTGTCCAGTTGTTATCCGAGTCAGAACCTAGAGTACCAGGTTGGGTATATCTGTTTTGTGCATTGTACGTCTCAATTCCCTTGCCGCGCGTCGTATCTTTCGCCGTATAGTTGGTATTGCTTACTTTCGTTACTTCAAACGATTTGGTGTCACCTAGTACTCCTGTACCCGTCCCTGTAATCTCATGGAGCATATTGTATTTGTTAATCACATCACCCGAATGCGCATCGATGAAATACTTCCAACGGCCTGGTAGCGGATCGAGGAAATTCAGTTCCACTTCATAAGCCAAATACGATTCATCTTCGTGGATGTAGATATAGAGGTTTCCTTTTGGCTTTACCTCGAACTTCTCCACTTTTTCGTCAATCTCATCCTCCAAATCCTTAATAGCCTCTTTTACTGCCTTATCTGCCTTGAGCTTTGGTTTTTTCGTCAGCTTATCGTTATCTGCCAAGTTAGGTGCGTAATTCCCGAGGAATGCCGTTACATTTCCATCCTCGTTTACGTGAATCGTCTGCTGATAACCATAGACCGGGATACCTTCGTACATTTCTTGTACGCGGTAGTGAGTCATGTCTGTCTCTCTGTCTGTCACTTCATCTAGCACTTTAAAGTGGTCTCTCACTTCTCCGTCAATGCGGAAGGAATCTTGATGTTGCTCTAGGAATCCCCAAACTTTGTCTTCGCCATCCAGATCTTCTGCCTCGAACTCTTCTCCGATAAATTCGGGGGTATCCCACTCAGCGCTAAAGACGATACTTTCGGATTCGGCCTGCGCAGCTAGCGGTAGGAAGGTGGATGTACCTAATGCGAAGCTGAGTGTTACTGCAAATACCGATTTTTTCATACTTGTTAAACCCCTTCTTGGAAAATATTGTTTTTTATGTAAATTCATAGCTTTTTATATCTTTTATTATTTATCATAATTCTGAATTTGAAAACTATTTTTTGTGAATTTATTACAATTACATTTCCCTGCGTAGATGCACTGCTGTCTCAACATACAAAAAACTGCCTTGCCCCACAATAGGAGCAAAGCAATTTTTCAAATAGTATGACAAATATTTCGTGTAACAAAATACTTTATTTGATTATTGCACTCCAATTGCATCATACGCATCTTTTACTGATTCTACTTGTTGGGAATTAGCACCGAAAAGAACTGTTGCGGATTGAATAGCTGCTTGTCGCATAGCGGAGAAATTAGAGTTTGGATTGAGGTAGTTTGTTAGGGCGTAGTAGTAGATTTTTGCTGTGTCATTGCGACCAATGCCTGTGACTGTTACACCGTGGTGTGAACCACCCTCTGCGAGGAGATATGCTGCTTTGTTATTGATACCGCTGTTAGTGTGTACGCCTCCGTTGTCATTTGGACCTGTGTAGCGATCGCTATAGTGGTCAGGATCACCAGCAACTGTTGGATCTTCGAGAGAGCGCAGTGCGTCTCCAGGCGTTCCTGGTGTGTATACATCTTCACCCATGAGCCAATCATCGTTGTCAATCATTGCCCCGAAGATGTCAGAGATGGATTCATTTAACGCACCGGACTCATTTTGATAGATCAGATTAGCTGTTTTTTCTGTAACGGCATGTGTCAATTCATGTGCGACGACATCCAAGCCAGCAGACAATGGGCGGAATACGCTGCCATCTCCATCCCCGTATACCATTTGCACGCCGTTCCAGAATGCGTTGTTGTAGTTGCTACCGTAATGGACAGTAGAAATCAATTTCGCACCGTTGTTGTCATAGCTGTTGCGGTTATGTGCACTTTTGTAGTAATCGTAGGTTTTCTGTGCATAGGCATGCGCGTCTACAAGTGCTCCATCTGTCCATTTGTTATCGGTATCAGAGCCAAGCGTGCCTGGGAGGGTGTATCTGTTCCGTGCATTGTACGTCTCAATTCCCTTACCGCGAGTCGTATCTTTCGCCGTGTAGTTTGTATTGCTTACTTTCGTTACTTCGAAGGACTTAGAGTCACCAAGTACCCCCGTACCCGTTCCTGTAATCTCATGGAGCATATTGTATTTGTTAATCACGTCACCAGTGTTTGCATCGATGAAATACTTCCAACGCCCTGGCTGCGGATCGAGGAAATTCAGCTCCACTTCGTAAGCCAAATACGATTCATCTTCGTGGATGTAGATATAGAGGTTCCCTTTTGGCTTCACCTCGAACTTCTTCACTTCTTTGTCAATCTCATCCTCCAAATCCTTGATGGCCTCTTTGACCGCTTTATCTGCTTTGAGTTTTGGTTTTTTCGTCAGCTTATCGTTATCTGCCAAGTTAGGTGCGTAGTTTCCGAGGAATGCCGTTACATTTCCATCCTCGTTTACGTGAATCGTCTGCTGATAACCATAGACGGGGATGCCTTCGTACATTTCTTGTACGCGGTAGTGAGTCATGTCTGTCTCTCTGTCTGTCACTTCATCAAGCACTTTAAAGTGATCTCTCACTTCTCCGTCAATGCGGAAGGAATCTTGATGTTGCTCCAGGAATCCCCAAACTTTGTCTTCGCCATCCAGATCTTCTGCCTCGAACTCTTCTCCGATAAATTCGGGGGTATCCCACTCAGCGCTATAGACGATGCTTTCGGATTCGGCCTGCGCAGCTAGCGGCAGGAATGTAGAACTACCTAATGCGAAGCTGAGTGTTACTGCAAAAACCGATTTTTTCATACTTGTTAACTCCTCCTTGGAAAATATTGTTTTTTATGTAAGTTCATAGTTGTTTACATCTCTTATTATTTGTCATAAATGTGAATTTGAGAACAATTTTTTAACGACAAAAAAATCATTTCCCGAAAGAAATGATTAATTGGTAAATTTATTACAATTGCGCTTGCCATACGATCCGATACACCTTGCGCGGTCTGCCCCGCGGGTGCGGGTTTTCTTCCCTGATCACCTGCGCGAGTCCCTTTGACTCCAGTTCAATCAGGATGCGTCTGGCGCTTCGTGGCAAAATTTGTAGATACGAGGCTAATTCTGTCGCATGAATTTCCTGAGAGCCTCGCTTTTTGAGTATGGAGTAGAGCTTGGCGAGCGTCATGACACTGAGAGAGGTAAGCTGGCTGAGCTCTTGCAGCTTTTCTGAGTCGTACCGATAGGTGATCTGTTCCGCACGACCAAGCGGCCCTACGACACTTTTGTCATCAAAGAAGACCATCCAGTTTCCTGTACCGCGCTCTTTGGCGTGCAGCAAAGCCGCGCCACCGTGGATTTCTGCTTCATAAGCGGTCTTACCGATCCCGATTCCGCACGTCACCAGATCAGCACGAATGCCGAACAGCTCTTCCAAATCCGGCATGGTCGCATAGTCACGAGTCACTTCTTGCAGGTTACCCCGCGTTGTAAAAATGACGTATCGCCCGGGACCTGCTGTCTTCAGTGAGCCTTGCAAATACTTCGCGTAGCGCAACAGCTTTTCCATCGTCTTGATCTCAGCATTTTGCCATTCATCTGTGGAAAAGTTGCCACCGGCAAGCTCACGAAATGGATCGATCTCCATCATCTGCACGGCAATTTGGGTATCTTTGAAGTGAAGCATTTCGTGCGTACGCAAAAGCATGTGAATAACCGAAATCACGCCTGCACGTGTCGGCACGACCCGTTGTACAGGGACATCTCTACGAGCCAGCTCTACATCTGCTGTCCGCAAACAGGTGACAGCCACCTTTGTTTTGCCTGCCCTCCAAAGCTGTTCGTGGTAATCGGCCAGTTCATCGGCTGAGATTGCTCCCTCATAATGCTTGAGCCATTTGTAACCACCAGCGATACCCGCTTCGTCCATAAAATGCTCCAGTTCTTCTGGTGAAAATGTATCAAAGCTCACTTCATCCACTCGAATTCCCAATTGATGGGACAGATGAAGCAAGGTTCTGTACAAGCTCGCACCAAGATGAGGCACATAAGCCATCGGCACTTGGACCTTGCCTGACTCGCTCACCATGGCATAAGGGACCTGTCCGGAGAAAAGCCACATATCCACCTCATCCACATGCGGCAAGATCAGATCGAGGATTTCTTCTTCTTTCCAATAGACAATCGGCAAGTATTCAATTTCGGGAAACTCTCGCATGACTGATTCGATGATGACAAGTGAATCATCCGCGCCTATTACGCCTAGTCGCAGCTTCAACAAAATTCCCTCTTTCACACCAATCTCTTCCTACTTGTGGACTGCTTCTGTGATCAATAAACAACTTTTTAAACAACCACTACTAGGATAACATACTCCCTTTCTTTTTCTCATCGGGGGATCACTTTACCTGCTGCCTCCCCAATTCGGTGTGCCGCGTATAAAACAGGGATGATCAGCAAGCTGTACGGCAACGTGCTCCATATCAACGGCCACGACGCAAGCCCAGCCTCAAGCAATCGATCATACGTATACAAACTATATGGCAAAACGAAGGCCACAGCCGTCACCACACCAGGTGTGTACGTGCGAAAGACAACGGTATGACCAACATGCATGAAAACATGGAGAAACATCACATGCAGACAAACTAGAAAAAACGGGAGGTACGTTCCAGTCGAAAGCGTCGTGACAGTCAGGATCACCGCTACCGATAAAACGGCGAAAATACAAGAGACTGCGACCGCAAATTGCGCTGTACTCATCGAAAGCGAAGGCTCCATCATCTTCATTAGCCGTTCTGGCACTGTCTGTCTAATGAGGTCTTTTTTTACTCGCACCCAACCTTCTACCATCACGATCTCCTCGAAATCATGAACCATGAAAACGACTAAAAACAGCCAAATCAGATGTGACAGCTCCAGCATACAAGCACCCTCTTCCTATTCGTTTGCCTGCAAAATTCCATATGCCAAAAAAGATACTGCGTCGTCCGCAAGCTGCTCCGCTGTTTTCTCGCCCGTCAGCAAATACCGCGTCGTCATACGGTCTACGACTGCGATCATTGCCTCTGCCGCCACCTCCACAGACAACTCGACACGGACGTGCCCAGCACTCTGATTTTTTCGCAGGTTGACAGCAACAATTGAAGCCAGCTTACGATGCAGCTCTTCGCCCTCTTCCGCCTGATACAGTACGATCCGGGTCAAATCAGGCTGCTCATGAAAAAATCGGAACAAGGCGAGCAGATTCTCCCGTACTTGACCGAGGACATCTGCCTTCGTCAAGACCGTTACCTTCTGACCGCTGTCCGCCAATTCCCACAGCTTGGTGGTAAATGTGTCCGTCAACTGCTGATACAAGCCTTCCTTGCTGTCGAAATACTGGTAAAACGACGCCTGTGTCAGGCCTGCTGCTTTCACGATGTCACTCACCCGTGTACGATGGAAGCCTTTTGCCGCGAACTCAGAAGCTGCCGCCGCAAGTAACCGACCGCGACTCTGCTCCCCTTTCGACAATTTGTCATTGGTCATTTTCTCACCCCAAAAGTAACTCAAAAGTTATATAACTCTTAAGTTACTTTTACATCTTTTGGATTTTCTTGTCAATACCCACTTGCTTTTTTATTCCACTCTATGTAAAATGTTTGCTCAAAGGGTATCATTTGATGGCAATGAGGAAGAAGAGTAGTCATTTTTCGAGACTTCAGAGAGCTGATGGTTGGTGCGAATCAGTGTTAAGGAAATGATGAATGGGCTTCCGAGCTCCAAACCGAACCCGCTCTCATGGCGGCAGTAGGCTTTGGCGTTACGTCCGTACGTTACAATGGACACCGTATCAAGCTGTCTGACACAGAAACGGTACGGGTTAAAGAGATTTTGCGTATAGATGATTCTGTACGTGAAATAACAAGGGTGGCACCACGGTTCATTCGTCCCTGTCCAGGGCGGATGGACCTTTTTGTATTCTAAAGCGGACATTCAAAAAATCGACTTTTGATCACGAAGTAGTCCTGAAAGCTTATGCGGCATCGAAAATGGCGTTCACCTTCGAAGTCCGGTGCTCATGTAGGTCTCCTACATTCCGCTCCTCCTTCTTCAGCTTCTCGCCATTTTCTCGGTGCTGAAAAGTCGACTTTTTGAACTCAACTTTCTAAACTCGCATCTAACATTGAAAGGAGCAACTTTCCCATGAAAACCATCTTTTCCGGCATTCAACCGAGCGGCATTTTGACACTCGGCAACTACTTGGGCGCGATGAAGCACTTCGTTCCGCTTCAAGATCAGTTCAACTGCTTTTACTGCATCGTAGACCAGCATGCGATCACCGTTCCACAGGAGCCTGCTGTCCTGCGCGAAAACATCCGTCGTCTCGCGGCTCTCTATTTGTCCGTTGGCCTCGATCCGAACAAAATGACGCTGTTCGTCCAATCGGAAGTACCGGCTCATGCCAAGCTCGGCTGGATCATGCTGTGTACCTCTTACTTGGGTGAATTGGAGCGCATGACCCAATTCAAGGACAAATCCGATGGACGCGGCGAATCCATTCCAGGCGGTCTGCTGGCTTATCCTCCATTGATGGCTGCTGATATTTTGCTGTACGGCACTGATTTCGTCCCTGTGGGCGAGGACCAGAAGCAGCATCTGGAGCTGACTCGTGATTTAGCCGCTCGTTTTAATAACCGTTATGGTGACATTTTCACCATTCCAGAAGTTCGCCTGCCGGAGACTGGCGCACGCATCATGTCCCTTGCTGAAGGCACCAAGAAAATGAGTAAATCCGATCCAAACCAAGGCGCCTTCATCTCCATGCTGGATGATGCAGACACCATCACGAAAAAAATCAAGCGCGCGCAAACGGATTCCGACAGCGTTGTGCGTTATGACAAAGCAGAAAAGCCTGCTGTCTCTAACCTCATGACCATCTACTCCCTCTGCTCCGGAAAAACTCTGGATGAGATCGAAGCGATGTACGAGGGTAAGGGTTACGGCGCATTCAAAACCGAGCTGGCAGAAGTTGTCGTAGAAACATTGCGTCCGATTCAAGAACGCTTCGAGCAGCTGTTCCACTCCTCTGAGCTGGATGATATCCTGACTGCCGGGGCAGACAAAGCGAATAAGGTCGCGAACGAGATGCTGTACAAAGTTGAAAAAGTGATGGGGATGGCACGTATCTAATCCATTTCCACAACAAAAAACGGGCTGGGAAGCTATCTCCCAACCCGTTTTTTCTCTTGCTACTTAACCGCAACGGTTACATTGGCTGTCTTGCCAGCATAGCTGATCGTGATGGTTACTCTCGTCTTTGGTTTGGCATCCTCCAAAACGAGAATCCGACCTGTTTCATCCACCTCTACCTGATCGGGCTTGCTCGATTTGAACTCGATTCCTTTTGCATCCGTAACGTCTTCTTCTGCATCGTTCCCGAGAATAGCTGTAACCTCGAGCTGTGCTTCCTCACCCTGTGCTAGTTTGAGAGACTTCGGTTTGATCTCGATCCTTTTCAGGGCAGTCTCACCGACTACATAAGAGGAAGCCGTCACTACTGTAAAGATCCCTACATCGCCTTCTTTTACCACTTTGACTGGTTTTCCTTTCAGTCCTATAGCTGGCCTCCACATATTACTTCGGTACGAGTAGGCTTGGAGCTTTTCGCTTGCATCTTCAGCGATTGCTAGCCCGAGTGTAAAGCCTGTTTTTCCGAGGCTTGTCAGCTTTTTACCCTTGCTCCACGCTTGCAATTGATAAGCTTCACCCGGGTTCGGCACGCCCTTCCAGCCGTTTTCATTTGCTTTTGTCAGAGAGAGGGCAAACTCTCGTGCACGCTCAGCAGCAAAGTATGCCCCCGGCACCTCTACCCATGCTTCGCTGTCCAAAGTTACACGGATGCCTACCTCTTTTTTCTTCAATTGTTCAACCAGCTGCTGTTCCAGCGTCACCGTCGGATCAGATTCTTCCTTGCGAGAACGCGTGTCGCTCGCATCGTCATCGCTTTCTTCCACCTGAATGAACAACACCGGAACAAAGCCGATTTTTTCTTTCACGGACTCGATTGCTTTCATGAATTCCCCGAGTATGTCCAAAAGTTCATCTACTTGTTCGTCATCTGCCTTGATCTCATCCCCATCTTCAATGACGACAGTGCCAAGCTTTTTCAAAAGCTTTTCTGCCAGTGTACGGACATGCTTGGCTACCTCTTTGGAATTATCCTTTTCATCGAGCGGCTCCAGCGCTGTTTTCGCCAAGCTCGTCAAGGAGGCAAGTGCCAGACGGGCAATCTCTTCATCCTCGATGCCCTCTTCTGTGAGCGGGTCAAATGCTTTGTCCAAAAAGCTCTTCGTCACATCTTGGAGTGCCTCTTCGCTGATGGTTCCTCGCTCGGCCTGCTCAGCCACTGCCTCGAGTACAGTCGCGATCGTATCAGTGACTGTCTCCCATTTCTCAGTCTGCGTCCACTGCTGGGCATCTAGAAGTTTTTCCAGATGGCTGAGTACTTGATCCACCTGTCCTAAAATGGCGTTCTCCTCGTTACTTGCAGAGATGACCTGAGCTGCTTGCTTATTCAAATCTCGCTGCGAGTCCGGTGTCGGCGTTCTGTCCGGCGGTGTAACTGGCGGTGGTGAGTCCGGCTTGGCTGGAACCTGCACCGTCAATGCTTTCGTCACTGCTGTCGATTGGTCGGATGTTCGTGTGACCTCCAAAATCAGGTCTACATTCGTCTGGCGATTTGGCGGCGTAATTTTGCCGTCCTGCGCAATGATCGCTGGATCACTAGACGACTTGATCGCGATGGTAAAGCCTGAAGGTACTTCTGGCAGCTTCAAGCGCGTCTCACCCGCTGCTGGCTGTGTGAGCTGCGTGATGCTTTCTGCCACTTCTTGTGCTGTTCTTTCCGGCGTGCCACGATCCTTCAAGTCCAGCTGTACAAGGACAGGATTATGATCACTCACGCGTCCCTCTCTCTCAGTCAAGCCAGCGTTGATGTGAACGATATCAACCTTCGTGTCGTCCTCCAAATGGTTGCTGACCAAAATTTGATCCAAGACTTGGGAGTTCCCTTGGTACACGTACGTATACTGCTCACCCTTTGGCAGTGTCTCCACCATATTGGTCAAAACGCCATCTGCCAATTCCTGCACCGGATTCGAAAACGGGAAATCGTTGAGATCACCCAGCACCACAACATTTGCTTTCGCTTCCGCCGCATGGATTTCTTTTACAAAGTTGTTTAACACACGGGCAATTTTCATGCGTTGTACTTCACTCACCAACTGTGGCGGCTGATCTTTTCCAAACAGCGCTTGATCTCCACCCTTGGAGTTGAAATGGTTGGCGATGACAATGACAGGCTCGCCTTGGAAAACGAATTCCGCAGCCAGTGGCTTACGGCTCGAAGCAAACGCCTCGTTGGTCGGATCTACCCGCCCTGGATTGAGAGAAAGATGCGCCACGCCATCTCTTTTCTCGATTTGCACCGCATCTGTCGCACTTCCTGGCGTTCCTTCTGCCAGCTGTACCCGTTCTGGATTGTAGAAGAAACCAACACGGATGTTTCCTCCTGGCTGTCCACCATCTTGATTGTTCTGTGGCGCAATATCGGTGTATCGGTAAGTCGGGCCGTTTTTGCTTTCAATTGCTTTGATCAATGCGTCCGCAGACTGTGTAGCATCTGTTTGCCCATTGTCCGTTGGCCCATTATTGTCCTGCATTTCCACCACACCGATGATATCCGGTCCCTTCATGTTGTCCACAATCGTCTCGGCGATGCGATTGATTTTGGCAGAATCGGTATTAGCCGAAAAATTCTCGATGTTGTACGAAGCGATTGTCAGCTTGTCTTCCTTTGGGGAAATACTCGTCACTGGCTGCTCGTAATGGCTTGCCTGTACCGTAAATGGTTTTGTATGGAACAGCTTGTAATTCGCAAAGCTGTAGTCAATGATGCCTACCAGTGGGCCGTCAAATTTGTCGCCGACTTTTACCTCTCCGGCAATCGATTCGAGTTTATCCGATACCGTGATACGCTCAGGGTGAAAATCATTTGCCGCTAGCACCACTCCACCGGCTGGTGTACGTGGCTGACTCGGATGGGCTTGATCATCGATGACGACAAATTCCGTTGCACGTGGATTGGTAAATGTCTTGGTTTCGCCAACTACGATTGGATTGTCAATCTGCACCAGCATGCCTTCGAGACTTTCCCAGAAGTCGATGCCGTCTTGGTCTGGATCGAATTTACCGAGACTATCGTTGTCAATGATTCCTTTCGGATATTCATAGTTGTCCTTGCCCAGGATGAGTGGGTCTGGGAGTGCCTTTCTAGCGCCGATCACAACGTTGGTCGCATCAATTTGCGTCTGCGTGAGGTCTGTACCCGCTCTGTTCGATGGCACGTATTCCTTGACGGTTCCGCTAACGGTTACTTCATCGCCCGGGCTGACCGCTGCTTTTGGCTCGTAAACATAAATACCTTCCGAGGTAAATGGATCTGCGTCCGGTTGCGGGTCTTGCATATAAAAGCCTTGTACATTGCTGCCGCTTCTGACGATAGCCGTTACGATTCCCGGAACATTATTCACTGTTCCATCGGCCATCGATGATCGGTGCGACGTTCCTTGAATGTCATGAATGCGAATGTTTTCTTTTTGAATGACATAGTGGAAGGTCGCTACATTGCTGTCTGTGTAACCATCCTTGACGGCTATGGCTAAAAGGGACGTATCCGCATCAATCTGGATCGGTCCCGTATACTTGATGCTTCCTCTGCTCGGCGTTGAACCATCTATCGTATAGAAGATCGTGGCGTCAGCCATCGTCGTTGAAAGCGTGACTTTTGTTCCTTGTGTCACCATAGGACCTGCTGGGCTCGCTGTAACCATAGGGACTTTATTCTCGTCCTCTACGAGATCAGCGGCAGTGCGCGGAACCAGCTTGTATTCATTGCGATCGTAGTTGACCACGCCTGTAATAGCGGCATAGCTCTTGTTCACTGGAAGCGGAAGAGTGGCAGCAGGACGAGACACAAACTTGCCGTACTGATCCTCCAGCGTATAATTGCCGCTCGTTACTGATTTGACGGTGACTACTTTTACCGTCACCAGCTTACCTTCCAAAGCCTCTCCTGTAGCAGCCGCAAAATCAGTAGAAGTCACCAGTTGCGGGTTAGGCACGCCAGCCTGCTTCTGCACAATTTCCACGTTGCTAGTAGCTGCTTCGAGCTGTGCCAGCCCATTATAGTCATTCATTTTTCCGGTAGCGCGAATCTTGTCACCTACTTCAATTTTGCCAGTCAATCCTGGCGCACGAAGGACGAGTCCCGCCGTATCGTCTTGGAAATAGACGTTGTTTTGTCCGCCCGCCTCAAACATCGCCGTCACCGTTCCGACGACAATCACGTTCGTTCCTACAGGGGTGTTTCTTGCTTCAGCAATCGTCGTCGAACCCAAAGCTGACTTGGTGATGTTGACTTCCGGGCTCTCAAACGACTTGCCATATTCCCCAGCTATTTGCTGCGTTACGAGAATATGATCCAGCTGATCGATGTTTGGAATTGTAAAGGAAAATGACCCGTTTGCCTGTGCGATTCCTGTTTCTTTATTACTAAGCAAAAGCGGTTGTTTTTGCGGATCGTATGCGCGCAGTATCGCATTCCCTGCTGCCGCTCCAGCTTCTCCTCGCAGCTCGCCCACACCATTCACGGCTTGCAGGCTGACTTTTCCCTGGATCAAAGCTGTGCTGGCTACCGCTGGCCTCAGCTCGATGCTCGTGCTCTCTTTCTTACTCCCTTCCGTTGCAGTCAGATAGACTCCCTGCGCATTTGGATCGGGATTGGTAAAAGTCAGCTCGATTAACCCGGAAGCATCCGAATCTTGTTGTGCCAAAGGAGTGTCGCTACCTGTTCCTGTAGGCTGACTCGCATAAACCTTTATAGTCCGCCCTTGACCGACATAGCCGCGAATTGTTGCTTGTATAGGATCAGTATGATCAAAAATAAGTTCTGTAGCGTTCAGCTTTTCGGTTACATCTGTTGGTAGCGGCGGTTCTACTGGGCTTTGTGCGTTTTTCGGGGTAGGTGCTCCAGTGATAAAATCGTTACCGTTGTTATTGGTATCCCAGCCATTTCCTCCGTTCGGTACGATACCGCTGGCGTCACTTATGCGTTGGGCGCTGGTCGAGTTTGAAGTAGCTGGTGCAGGAGAGTTGCCCTCATATGCATTTGCTCCTCCGTATCCGACCATATCTACAACACCTGGTTGAGAGGATACATCCGCCCCGGTTAAAGGCGTAGCATGGCTAACCAATGCGACCTTTCCTTGTGCTCCAGCCATTGCAAGCGTTCCCGTAACCTCAGGGGCAGGGAGGTCTGCTACACCGCCCGTTCCTGCTGCTTGCTGAATCAAATAAAACCCATAGGGAGCTATGCTTCCTGTCAAATCGGTCTTGTTCCAGCTGGGTCCAGTAGCAGCAGCATACTGAACAGACCACCCTACAAGCGAAACAGCCGTGTCTGTCGGGTTGTACAGCTCAATGAAATCGTTCTTGTAATGGGCGCCAGAATTTCCACCACCCCCATACACCTCACTGATCACCACATGATCAGCTCGCGCGGCTTTTGCCTGTGGCATCCACCCGGTCGGTAAAACAGTTCCCATCATGACCGCGGCTATTAGCGCCAGCTTCGGCCATCTGGAAGCATTTCCTCTTTTTTTCAACATTCTTGCATCATTCCTCCTCACATCATTCGGAAGTATCTACTATGAAATGGTAAACGTATAACCTGAACCTTATGTAAATTTGATGTAAAGTTTGTATAATCCTTCTAAACTTGTAAAAACAAAAACCGCCAAGCTCCATCGTCCTTGGCGGTTTTTCTGTATTTCTGTCAATTAGCTTTCGTCCACTTTCATACTGCGTGCGATATAAAGAACCGGCGTCGAAGCTGCCGATACGACAAACTTGATCAGGTAGGTAGTCAACAGAATTTGCCACCATACGTCCATCGGGAATTCTCCCAAAAAGGCAATCGTACAAAAGGTGACCGAGTCGAGCAATTGACTGAAGAGCGTGCTTCCATTATTGCGAATCCAGAGCTGATTACGGCCTGGACATTTTTTCTTCAGCCACGAATAGATTTTCACGTCGACAAATTGGCTGACAAAATACGCACACAAGCTACCCAATGCCACTCTTGGCATCAAGCCAAAAATCGTCTCTAAGGAACCCTGGGCAATATCTGTTTCCTGTGGTTCAAACACCAGCACGAGCTGCATGATGATCGTTGCCGCAATTAAGGTAAAGAAGCCGAACCATACGGCTTTTTTCGCTTCTCTTTCCCCATACTTCTCGTTCAATAGATCGCTTACCAAATAAATAGAAGCATAAATCGTATTGCCGAGCGTCATGACCAAGCCGAACATCTCGATTGTTTTGACCACCTGGATGTTGGCTAGTACGGTAGCCATCCCGATCCACGCGTACAGTCCCATTCTGCCGAACAGTCGGTAGCAGAGCAGGAACAGCCCGAAGTTCACCAGAGCAAAAAGCACTCCGATCCAAAAATTAAACATATGATTTCCTCCTAGTTTTGATAACGCGGGAGTTTACGAACCGCGGCCCGTTTTGAGCATTCAATCATTTTACTTGCATTCTTTTAATTTATCAACCATTCTCGATGCATGCACAGCAATCGACATTCGAGACACCAACACAATTCCCTCATCGACCAAACTGGCTAATGCTAATGAAACGGTTTCTCTGGTCGCTCCCACCATGTTGGCAATTTCCTGATGGGAGAGGGATACGGTCAATTTCCAAAACGGCTCTTCTACTTTTCCAAATCTCTGACACAACTGAACCAACAGATGGAGTACTCGATCCCTCACCGATTCCAAGGCCAGCTTTTCCATCCTCTCCTCTTGTTCACCCAATCGTTTGGACAACTGCAACATCATTTCTTTCAAGCTAGGTGGACATGCTTGCAGCATTTCTTCCATCCGAGTCGCACTCCAATGACTAAGGGTCGTTTTTTGCATCGCTTCAATGTAGACAGCGCGTGACCCTAGCACCATTTCGTCAATCTCGCCGAAAACAGCTCCAGGTCCCAGCAATCCCACGGTAAAGGCCTTTCCATCCTCGTTCAACCGAGAGAGACGCAAGAGTCCCTTTTGAATGAAGAAAATGCCCATTCGAGTGTCAGTCGGTGTCTGAAACACCGTTTTCTTGGCTAGAACGATTTGCTCCCCCATTCTCTCATGCTTGATCGGCTCATTCATGATACATCCCTCACAACTTAAATACCTAGTTACCTATACTTTTGTATATTTCGATTCATTTGTCAATCACCCTCCCCTCTTTCTTCTACATGAAAAAATGACCACCTAATAAAAGGCGGCCATTTCTTACCTTGATACTGCTATACCCAAAACACAGGATACGCACGTTTCTTATGCATGTTATTGACGAACAGAGCAATCAGCACAACCACTACTGCACCTATGAGTACCGGAGACAATAAAAACTCCCACCCCTTGCCGTCCATGACAATGACGATCGGATTGGCTCCCGCAGGAGGATGCGTCGTTTTCGTCACATGCATGGTGACAATCGCAAGACCGACACTAACTGCTACGACCCACAGCTGCGATCCGCCTATTTGATAGAGCAGCACGCCAACCAGGCTGGTGAAAAAATGCCCCCCGATGATATTGCGCGGCTGAGATAACGGCGAATCCCAGGCCACAAAAGCAAGCACACAGCTTGCTCCAAATGAAGCCATCAACCAGACAGCGGTAGTCAATTCCGTCAGCATGCCCAGTACCCCTATTGTCACTAATCCGCCAAGGCCCCCAATCAAAGCAACCGAGCCAGATATTTTCAAGGGCGTTCTGCTTCTCCCCTTCATTTTGGCTACAAATTCCTTTATGCTCCATCCCCCACTCATCACAGCCACCTCCTACTCACATCGTAGCAAGTGACCCTTCCTTGTTCTGTAAGGTATCTTACAAAAACACAAATAATAGCTAGTTACCTAGATATTTAGTAAAATGAATACAAACACCAAACTGTGAGGCGAATAACCATGGCTCAATCACTTGTGCGGCTACATGCGGACTTTCCAATCCCGATCCACGTACAAATCAAAGAACAATTGAAGCTTCTCATTGGCCTAGGCCACCTTCAACCGGGCGAAATGCTTCCACCAGCTGCCCAATTAGCGGATCAGCTGCAAGTGAACCGCAACACCATCAATGCCGTATACACGCAGCTACGGGATGAAGGTCTCGTCCATATGCAAAAGGGCCGCGGTACTTCTATCGCCGACAAACCTGCGATTACTACCTTTCGCATACGCCAGCAATCGCTTTATGATCACGCCAAAACAGTCATGACCGAAGCACAGCAGCTTCCGTTTTCGCTGGATGAGCTTATGCTTGCTTCCATTGCTTACGGACATTTGTTTCTTTCCCGGTCCAAAAAAGAAGCCCGCTGGCTCTTAGTGGAATGTCACGAGCATGATCATCCTTTTTATCGTAGAAAAATAGAAGAGATCATCGGCCAGCCCATTCAGGTTGCCTATCTTGAAAACCATTCAGATGTCCTCTCTGCCTTACAAGATGCAGACCAAATTGTCACCACCGTCAACCATGCAGATGAAGTAAAAGAATTAGCTGCTCGTTATCACAAATCGGTCCTCATCATTGGAGCAAATGCCCAGACGAGCACGATTCTGGAGATCGCTCGCTTGGAGGCAGGCCGTGCAGTTGGATTTGTTTGTCTCGGAAAAAAAGGCGGGGAATGGATGGCGGGACGTGTACAAGAGGCAGGTATCGAACAGATTCAACATATGACCGCAGGATTCGCTGATGAACGCTCCTTGCAGCAGATTATCCATGATTCTGACTTGCTCTATGCCTCTGCTTCGGTATATGATCAACTCCTCGCGTTAGCTCCAGACAAAACACGTCTCTATCCCATGCTGTTGGAGCAGAGCAGCGAAGCACTGCTAAAAGAAGCGAGCAACCTCCTGGCCCACTAACATTTACCTGTTACTGATTTGTAGGATTTATGTCGATAGTCTGTAACCAATGCATCCACACTATCGTACATAATGAACGTGTAGCAAGGACAAGCACACGATACAGCACACTACACATTACATCATGATCAGTCAGCAAGACTGGGGAGGAGATTCATCACATGAAGCACATGAAACACTTGAACAAACTCGTAACAGGAACTGTACTTACTTCCGTACTTTTCACTGGAGGGTATGCAATTACAGCAGATGCAAGCAACACAACTGCTACACCAAAAGGCTTGCAAGAGATTACGAAAAAAACAGCAGACGTAACGGGTGACAAGACCGCAGACACAGTCGTTCTGTACGGGAAAAAAGAGAAAAACAGCCCATACGTGAAGGACCTCACTATCAAAGTAACAGATGGCAAAACGAAGAAATCTTTTAACATCGACGTGAAGGACGACGGCTACGAGCCGAAGCTCTCCGTTCAAGATTTCACTTACGATAAAAAAGGCGAGATCATGGTTACTGCAAGCACTGGCGGAAGCGGTGGCTACACAACCAATCACATCTACAACATTAAGGATGGAAAAGCGAAAGAACTCGGTCTGCCAGGTCTGGATAAAAACAAAGCAGGTGTAGTCGGAGCGGACTTCGTAGAACTGAAACCAATCGATCTCAACAAAAATGGTCTCTACGTACTGGAAGGCACAGAGCGTCTGACTGGTGATTACAATGCAGATGTTCGCGGCTACCTGAAATCCAAATGGAAGTGGAACCAAACCAAATGGGAATTGATGAGTGCCAACTTCGAACCAGCTGTAAAACCACTCGAAGTCTATCATGATACTTTCAAAAGCCAAGACTCTGCCTTTGCTTTTAAAGGTCCAAAATCTTGGAACGGCAACATCTTAGTTGAAGAAAAAACTGGCCCAAATGCAGACGAATACTTGCCAGAAGCAAAGAGTGTAACCCGCTTCATCTTCAATGCTGAGAAAGCTGAAGATCGTACACCTGTTGTGGTTATCACCGCGTTTGACCTGAATGACTGGAAAAAACTGAACAACCCGGATGAGCCACCAGTCGGCTACGAAATTGCACGTAACCAAGCAACCAACACGGTATATGTAGCAAGCTTGCCACAAGACACAGTATTTGACCCAGCAAGCAAAGAAGGGAAGAAATTCATCCCTCTGATGATGTCTCTGGACCAAGTAAAACAAGCGTTTACGTTTGTAAAACGATAATCAATCCACATCTCTCCACAAAAAGTCCCTTTGCCGCTCTCATTGGCAAGGGACTTTTTCATTGTTTTTGAGGTTTTACTTTACTATAGCTTCGCAAGCCTTTTTAACTTTTCCTCTTTTTCAGTAGGATCCAAGTACTCGAAAAGACCAATGCGATTCCCCCATGGATCGGCAAACGTCCCCCACTTGACCGGTACTTCTTCCCGTTGGAAAATTTCAAACGGTTCGATTTGCAGCTCTTTGATCAGTCTTTCTCTTTCCGTCTCGATATCGACCACGGCAAATCGCACGGGACCGCTTCCTTCCGCTGGCGTCCCCTCTGCCAGCTGCAGCCAACAACCAGGCAGGACTTCCCACTCAGCAAATCCTTCATGAGGAACAAAATCCGGCTCTCTTTGCAAAAAGCTCTGGTACCAGGCTAGTCCTTTGGCGAAATCAGTAGTACGTAATTGAAACGTCATTTCATGGATCATGGAAGAGCCTCCTGTTCTATAACCTTCCATCCATTATTTCACATTACTTGCATCACTTTCTAGAGAACAGAACAAAAAAACCCCCGACCGAAGTCGAGGGAAAACTACTCTTTTATGCGAATATCGGCAGCATGAGATTCAGCAAGAACAATCCCGCGATAACGTACATGAGCGCAGGCACTTCGCGACGTTTGCCCAATGCGAGCTTCATGAGCGGATACGCCACGAAGCCAAACGCAATTCCATCTACAATGCTATAGGACAACGGGATAATCACGATGATCAAAAAGGCAGGGAAGCCTTCCGAGAAGTCCTTCAGATTGATATTCTGTACATTTTGCAGCATCAGTGCGCCGATGATGATGAGCACTGGCGCAATGGCTCCATCCGGAATCATTTTAATGACAGGCAGCAAACCGAGTGAGAGCAGAAACAAGGTGCCTGTTACAAGTGCGGTCAGTCCCGTCCGTCCTCCTGCTGCGATTCCTGCCGCGGTCTCCACCGTCGAAACTGTCGGACTGGATCCCAAAATGCCAGAGATGGCAGCCGACAACGCATTGGCTTGCAGCGAACGGCCGAACTTCTGCGGCTGTCCAAGCATCGAGGTATGCCCATGAATCAAGCCAATATTTTCAAAGACGATGACCATCGCCAATGAGAAGGTCGCGATCCAAAATGGCAACGCCCAAATAGCAGAAAAGGAAAAACCCGCAAATACGCTTCCGTAATCCGCGAACGAAAACGTTCCTCCCCCTCCTGGCTCGACAATCCCGAACAAAAAGCCAAGTCCTGTACCAACCGCAATTCCGATCAAGAAGTTGCCTGGCACATTGCGAACAAACAAAATCAACGTAACAATCAAAGTAATCAGCGTGACGATCACATGCGGGCTGGACAAGTCACCCAGCGCAACAAATGTAGATGGATTCATGACGATCAGCCCGCCTTTTTGCAGACCGATGAAGGTCAAGAACAACCCAATCCCTACGGTAATCGCTTCTTTTAGCGAAGAGGGAATCGCATTGGACAATATCGTTGCGGCCTTGGTAAAGGCAATCACAGTAAAAATCAGACCAGAAACAAAAACAGCAGCCAATGCTTCCTGCCAAGTGAGGCCCATCGATTGGCATAACGTATACGTAAACAGGGCGTTGATCCCCATACCGGGAACCAGAATAATAGGAGCATTTGCCCAAAAGGCCATAAGAAGTGACCCGATAAATGCCGTCAATACAGTCGCCAGAATGCCTGCTTCCATCGGTATTCCAGCATCATTTAAAATCGAAGCGTTTACGGCAACAATGTAGACAATGGTGACAAAGCCAATGAATCCGGCGATGAGTTCCCTTTGAAACGTCGTGTCGTAAGCGCGCAAGTGAAATAGCTTTTCCATCCACGTACGCACGGATTTCCCCTTCTTTCCTTTATGTCTTTTCCATGAAGTGAAGATTCACAGAAAACATGCTATCATAGCTTCATCAATATGAAAAATATCCATAAAATCTAATTTTCATATCATTTTCATATGGATCCATTCTCGTAAGGAAAGAAGGCATTGCGCGTGGATATTCGGCAACTGCGTTACTTTATCGCCATAGCAGAGGAAGGTCAGATAACAGGAGCGGCTAAAAGACTGAATATGGCCCAGCCGCCTTTGAGTCAGCAACTGAAACAAATGGAGGAAGAGCTCGGGGTCATGCTCATTGAACGCTCGGGCAAACAAATGGTCCTGACAGAAGCAGGCGTCACCCTCTATAAGCAGGCGCTCAATATCGTTCATCAAATGGAGGAAGCTCTCTCCGAGGTCAAAGAAACAGGCGAAGGCATTCGGGGGACGTTGTCCATCGGTGTCAGTGCACTTTCGGCCTATCGCTTGCCAGAACAAATTCGTGTGTTTCAGCAAAAATATCCGCTCATTACGTATAAAATCTGGAAAGGCGATACGCAGCTCCTTAATCAGTGGCTGGAGCGCAGAACCATAGAAGTCGCTATCGTACGCCTCCCCCACTCCTTGAACAACTGCACAATGATTCCGTTGGAGGAAGAGGATTTTGTGCTCATTGTTCCTGCCACCTCCCCCTATGCCGATCGCAAGGAAATCGAAATGCGCGAGATCGCCGAGCTTCCACTCATCATGCCGAGCACACCAGGATTGGGCATCTACGACTTGATTATCAAGGAATTCTCCCGTCTAGGCGTGGAACCGCACGTGATCTGCGAGTGCCCGGACATCTCTCTCATCGTCAGCATGGTCGCCTCCTCGGTCGGTTCCTCCATCGTCCCTATCTCGGCATGGGAAACTCATCAGAGCGAACAAATTCGCGGGATTCGACTCTCCGGAACTTCCATTTATTCCTCCGCTGCTGTCGTCTGGCAGTCTGGACGCCATCTGTCCAAAGCGGCGAATCGGTTTATCGAGACGTTTTCATCGTAACTCCATTCAGGGGCGGTCACATCCGGAATAATCTTAGAAATCCCGCGGGATGATAAACTATTACCATTTCTTGTAGATTCCCGGGAGGATAAAGATGACTTTCCTGATATCCTTGGTCATTGTATTTGTCATTGTGCTGTTCGGCGCGATTTCTCCTGAGCTTTTCGCCTCTGCGGCTTCCCATGTACTGAAAGTGACCACGACGAATTTTGGCTGGTTTTATTTAATCGTGACTTTCGGTTTTCTGATCTTTTGTATCTTTCTTGCCTTTAGCAGATACGGCCAAATCCCTTTGGGGAGCGATGATGACGAGCCGGAATATTCGCTCCCCACCTGGTTTGCTATGTTGTTTTCTGCTGGGATGGGAATTGGTCTTGTCTTTTGGGGAGTGGCGGAGCCCGTCTCTCATTACTTCTCTCCACCAGCAGGTGTGACTGGACAAACGACCGAAGCCGCACAAACCGCTCTGCGTTATGCATTTTTTCACTGGGGCCTGCATCCTTGGGGGATCTACGCTCTCATCGCTCTCGCTCTCGCGTATTTTCAATTTCGCAAAGGAGCGAAGGGCTTGATCTCCTCCACCTTTGGCCCGCTGCTCGGTGAGCGCATACACGGACCGCTCGGAAAAGGGATCGATATTTTGGCTGTCATCGCCACAGCATTCGGTGTCGCAACCTCACTTGGCCTCGGAACTCTGCAAATAAACGGAGGTTTGTCTCACCTCTTTGGATTGCCGTCCAACACCACCGTGCAAATCGTGATCATTTCCATTATTACAGTGCTATTTCTGCTCTCGGCTACGACAGGACTGGATCGGGGAATCAAGTATTTGAGCAATACGAATCTGGTACTGGCCTTGTTGCTCCTCCTGCTGACGCTCGTATTGGGACCAACCTCGTTTATTTTTGACGCCTTCACCAGCACGCTCGGCAGTTATTTGAACAATCTCATCTCGATGAGCTTGCGGCTGACCCCTTTTACACAAGGGACATGGGTAGCCAACTGGACGCTGTTTTACTGGTCGTGGTGGATTGCCTGGGCGCCGTTCGTCGGCATGTTTATCGCACGCGTCTCCAAAGGTCGCACGATCAAGGAGTTCGTCATTTGCGTGATGCTCGTTCCGAGTTTGTTGAGCTTCATCTGGTTTTCGGTGTTTGGCGGGACTGCGCTTCACCTCGAAATTTTTGATCAAGCGCCTATAGGGGCAGCGGTACAACGTGACATCTCGACTGCGCTATTCCTCGCACTGGAGCAGTTGCCTATGGGATACATTCTCGCTGTCGTTGCGGTTCTGTTGATCATCACGTTTTTTATCACATCGGCGGATTCAGCTATTTTCGTGCTCGGCATGCTGTCTTCTGATGGCAACCTGGACCCGTCGAATCGGGTAAAAATCACCTGGGGCATCCTCCAATCCGCAATCGCAATCGTTCTTTTGTTAAGTGGCGGCTTAGAAGGCCTGCAAACAGCCTCCATTGTGGCAGCGCTGCCTTTTACCGTCATCATGGTCCTGATGTGCTATTCCCTTGTACTGGCACTGCAAGAAGAAGACCGCATTGCGAAGAAAAAACGGAAAGAACAGCAGAAGAAGATGGAGAGGTTGTTAAAGGAGTTGTAAAACGTAGTTACGAAAAGAGGGACGCTTCCATCGCGTCCCCCCTTTTTATTCATTGGATACGATTGATTCAGAGATTACCTCAATCCCATTTCTGCGAAACAGCGCCGCCGTCAGCCCGACACCCGGCACTTTTTTCCCGGAAAAGCTGCCATCGTAAACGAAGGAGCTTCCACAGGACGGACTGTTTTCTTTTAAGATGGCAGATGTGGCTCCAACCGTTTTCGCCAGCTTCAGTGCTTGGTTCGCCCCCATCAAAAATTCCTCGGTGACGTCTCGGCCAGTGTTGTCTATGATGCGTGCTTTGCCATCCAGAACATCTTCTCCAGTCCCCCCGATGATTTCTGCTGGCGGTCGTGGTGTTGGCAAGCCTCCCAGCTGTTCAGGACAGACGGGTATAGCCTTTCCTTCCCGGAGCAATTGCTCCAGCTCTTGGTCTAAGCATGACTTCTGATCGTAACGGCATTCACAGCCGATCAAACAGGCACTAATCACTTTCATGACAACCGTCTCCCACCTTTTTATCTACAGCTTGCGCAGCTTCACGCTTTGTATCATATGATCCTGCCCCTTGTCCAAAATCAATTGAGCGCGAACACGCGTCGGCAAAATGTTTTGGCGCAGGTTGGCTCCGTTAATCTCCGTCCAAATACCGGTGGCTACCTCAGTCGCCTCCTCGTCAGACAGACTTGCGTAACGCTTGAAATACGAGGATGGGTCGGAGAACGCGGTCTGACGCAGCAGCTTGAACCGCTCTACATACCATTTCAGGATGTGCTTCTCTTCCGCGTGCACGTAGATCGTGAAGTCAAAGAAATCAGAAACAATGACCTCGGAAATACGAGCATCGTTTTCGTCACCTATAGGCGGTTGCAGCACATTCAAGCCTTCGACAATCAAAATGTCAGGCTGTCTGACGGTCTGCCATTCATCTGGCACGATGTCATACACAAGGTGGGAATAAACGGGCGCTTTCACTTCAGGCAAACCCGATTTTACATCGGATAAAAAATTGATAAAGCGCCGCAAATCATAGCTCTCCGGGAATCCCTTGCGCTTCATGATTCCTCTATCTTCTAGAACCTTGTTCGGATACAGGAATCCATCTGTCGTTACCAAATCGACCTTCGGATGATTCGGCCAGCGAGACAGCAGCGTCTGCAAAATGCGAGCCGTTGTGCTTTTGCCTACAGCCACACTACCTGCAATACCGATAATGAATGGAACCTTACCATCCTGGTTCCCTAAAAAAGTGTGAGTCGCCTGGTACAGCTCCTGCGTGCCCCCGACATACAAATTCAGCAGACGGGACAACGGCAAGTAAATGTCGGAGACTTCTGTCATGGACATTTTCTCGTTCAAGCCCTGCAAAAGGGAAAGCTCGTTATCAGATATGGTCAACGGCGTGGAAGCCCGCAGAGCACTCCACTGCTCGCGATTAAATGTAACATAGGGTGATGCCATGGGAATGTACATCCTTTCCATCATGAAAGTGCTTTCTTTATTTCACACAAGGTTAGTTTACACCAGCATGTCTTTCTTGGGAACAAGGGGGTTGTCCCAAATCAGACTAGCCCTGCACTTTTGCCTTCATGAGCACATAGAAAAAAAGCCGATACCCCATGGCATCAGCTTTGCTTGCAAAAGAATTTATCCTTATTTTCCCAAGTGAGCTTGCAGCATCCATACATGCTTTTGCAAGCTGTCCATGATCCCCAAGAACATATCCCCAGTCGCTTCATCGTCCCCTGCTTCCGCGGCTGTAATGCCCTCTTGGAGCTCCTTAATCAGGAGTGTAAAATCACTCACGACCGCTTCAACCATTTGATCCGCAGACTCTCCACCTGTCGCTTCCTTAATGGAAGCCTGCTCCAAACAGTCCTTCAACGTCGAAACAGGCTTGCCCCCAACCGTTAACAGCCGCTCCGCCAGCTCATCTACATTTTTGGCTGCCTCGTTGTATAGCTCCTCAAATTTTTCATGCAGGGTAAAAAAATTCGGGCCTTTGACAAACCAGTGAAAATGATGCAGCTTCATATACAGCACAGACCAGTTGGCAACCTGTTTATTAAGTACGTCGGTCACGGGCCGACTCATTGTCATACTCATCCGGACGCTCCACCTCTCATGGTATAGATATAGCGTTTGTAGTATGTGGTGGATCGGTCGGTTCTATACCAGACGCCGTCTCGTTCATCATTTCTCGAGGAACTTCTAGCCTGCTTGGTATCATTTTTTCATGAGCTCATCTACTGAATATGTGATGCTGGCTCCGTATGTAATTTGTATAATCATTCACTTGAATATAGCAAAATCACAGTTGCTCCCGGAGTAAGAAAGCAAGCTTACTCTCCATTCCTGAGGCGCAGTTTCATAACTGACTCACACTCCCATTACTCCTCAACTCATTTCTTGCTTTTGCTAGTGCCTGTAAAATTTCTTCCTTCGCAGCTTCCTCGTACTTGTCCATGACTTCTTCCAAACCACATTCGATTAAGTTCAAGTACTCGCCATATGTTACATAGGCCACCTCCTCTGGAAACCCGTGGAATCGCATACTCAGGACAACTTCGTCAATCGCACATCGCTCAGGATCATCGGTATCGAAATTACCGTATGTCGCAATCATGCAAACTTCATCAAATACAACACCTTCTCTTGTAAGGATGATCGTTATGCTTTTCAATATTCTAGATTGATTGATGAAAACGCCTCTGATGAAATGATGCTTCCAGTCATTATTTATCTTTTTCAAGTGTTGTACCACCTTCTAGATACTCCTTCGGCTGCCCTCAGGCCATTTGGTTTTATCATTGTAAATCACCCTGGTGAAATCTACATTTTTAATCGTAGCGTTTGTAAAATCTGCATTAGAAAGGTCTGCACTGGTAAAATCAACGTTTTGCAGGCTTGCATTACGAAAGGAAGCCCACGTTAAATCGCAATTGATAAACTTTACATTTTTCAGAGTTGCATCCGTAAAGCATACCTTTATCATATCTGAATTGGAAAAATCAACTCCTTCCACTTCTGCTTCACAAAAGGTCGCTCTAATTAATTTCGAAGAAGTCACATCACAATTTTTTACTATGGAGTAATCCAGATTTGATTTTGTCAGAATAACCCCACTCATTCTCACTTCTAAAAAAATGACTGACGCAAGGTTGGAAT
Source organism: Brevibacillus sp. AG (assembly GCF_028369215.1). NCBI lineage: Bacteria > Bacillati > Bacillota > Bacilli > Caryophanales > Paenibacillaceae > Brevibacillus > Brevibacillus sp. AG. The sequence continues at coordinate 285,622 of NZ_JAQMYO010000007.1, forward strand.
AATAAAAGTCTGTATTGGCTAATGTGCATTTCTTTATTGTTGATCCTGCCAACATGACATCGATTAAGAATCTATCAGCTACGTTTAGTTCTAAGAAAATGCCATCCTCAACATATAGCTGTACACCCTTCGTTTTCTCCCCACTAAGCCATAATTCATGCTTATCAATCATCTGATTGATTTCTTTTTTGGTTATCATCTTTCGTCAGTCCTTTTTTCCTCGTATTTCTGACGAACGAGCGAAAGATACTCTTCTACATATTCCGTTTCATCCTCAGACAACATTGGCCGATAATCCATCTCTTTTGCCAAACGTAAGACCCTTAGCATATCCTCTCGATCACTTTCGGATAGTGGTACGTCATGCCTTACCATTAATTTGGTTAGTAATGATACAGCTACGATACTTAGAATCGTATCGGAATAGATGTATTGATCGAAAGCGAGATGACAAATACCCGCAGCTTGTCCGTAAGTACGTCCATTCACGCATACCTCGGTATAGAAGCTGTCTGCTATCAAATATTGAAGCTCGAAAAAATTCATTTCCATTCGTATTCCGCTTGCGAGATAAAGAACGCTAGCAGAATCTTCCTTCCCTTCTTTTCACTTCCCATACAGACATGGCTGTATTCAACAGGGAAACTCCGTTCAATCCCTCTAATTGCACTTCCTCGGCCTATTTCCACTGCATTCCCTATACAAAAAAATAAAGCATTGACAAGAATATTCCCTGTACTGCTAAATACAGCTCTCCGTAATTTAGCAGCTCAAGTAATGAAACTAACTTAGCCATGTATTTTCACAAGAAAATCCTCTAATACTCTCCTAGTCGCAACGCCAGCTCTGGGAAGCAATTCATTTACGCGAACGAGCATGGCAGGATTGTCACGTATCATTTGTTTCGCTTCTAGAGTCGTATAGCTTCTCAACGTATCTACACAGATCACGAAGAGTTCCTCATCATCCGTATCCAGCAACGATAGTAGAATGTTCAGTTCATGCTCGTTACAAGAACTGTCCATACAGTACGCGAGTTTTCGCTGCCATTCTAACGGTTTCATCAGCACATGACTGGACAGGTCTTCCCAATCCTTTTGGCTAAACTTCGCTAGCATGTCAGACGCTAGTATGCAGCCATAGTCATACCAATAATCAACAGTATTTTGGCAGCCTGTTATGAAAACATCTAATTCTTTGTACATGCTGGTCACCTCCATTCAATATTCAAGTTTTACGTAATCAACGATGATTGTCTCACTCCGAAACAATACTGCATCGTCATGATATTTATCCGATATACTCCTCTACGAGAAAATCTTCAGAAGCTTGGTTAGGGAAAATAACTAGAACCTAGAATGAAATCTGTATCTTTTTCATGTAAAAAAGCCACAGATTACTCATTTCCCTTTTTTCTGTCAATCATAAGATATTTCTAGATTGACAAAAGGAGAATTACTATGGCGAATAAAGCAAAAGCGAAGGTTAGCCCACAATTCAAAAGGCTCTGTACCCGATTTGGAAGAATATTAGGGGGCGAGTCGGAAGTTGAAAATGGGCCGGTTTGTTTTGTCATGCGGCTTACAAATCTTCGAGAAACAATCTTGGGAAGACGAACGCTTTCCCCTTTAGTTCGAGCTCAAATGTTTTCGTTTGAATCCCTTGATAGATCGGGTCGTGCCCTTTGTTTGGGCGAGACTGCTGTTCACCAAAATCAGGTGAACCGTTTGATGTCGAATCTCCGCAAACGTGGGATTAAAGTGACGTCACTTCACAACCACTGGCTAAAAGAAAACCCGCGCTTAATGTATATGCATTGGGAAGCCATCGAGAATCCTATCGTATTTGCCAGGAAAACCAAAGAGTCCATCGCCTTCCTGGGTTAACATGGTGGAGCCATGAAGTTTTATTTTCATCATAATCGAAAGGATGACGGATATGGGCAAAGTAAAGGCAAAAGCAAAGGCAAGTCCCCAGTTTAGAAGACTGTGTAACCGATTTTCAGCTATTTTAGGTGGAACAGAGCATGAAATTACGAGAGGTCCCGTTTGTTTCGTCTCCAGAAATAGAATATTCAATGCGTCCATTTTAGGCAGAAGAACCACATCCCCATTGGTCCGTTACCAGCTGTTCTCGTTCGAATCCTTGAACAGTTCAGGACGTGCCCTATGTTTAGGGGAAACGGCTCTCTTCCAAAACCAGGTAAACCGTTTGCTGTCAAACCTTCGCAAAAACGGGATAAAGGTAACAGCAGTCCATAATCACTGGCTCTTTGAAAACCCGCGTCTTATGTATATTCATTGGGAGTCAATTGATAATCCCATTGCATTCGCAAGGAAAGTGAAGCGTTCTATTGCTTTTTTGGGTTAATCAACCAATAACAGAAAACAGCGGCAGCTAAAGACGTGGTAGTACTATCAGATTTTCTTTTCAGGTCTTAGGTAGCCGCTGTTTCATTTAGTAAGGGTCGGTCTATTCATCTCTGATATTTATTAAAAAAGGCTCATTCCTTCTACGACGTCAGATGGAACAAGCTTTTTTACTTACTATCCTGTTACAATTTTTTCGGTGTTGGACTTGGCAAATTTTCAAACGCATACCCATTAATCCCTGCAAAATCCATCTTTTTACGCAACTCACTGACAAACTGTGTAAAATAAAGGCTACGATCCATGCTGCCAGCATATTTTCTCAGTTCGTAATCGTAGGATAATGAATCGTATATGGGCTGTAAATCATCAACAAGCACCTTTTTCATATCCGTTTTCTTAATAGATGGATCGATACTGCATTCGTTCACGAGGGCCTGTAATGTTTCCTTGAGCGCATCGTTGTCATAGGCCGGATGGGAGAGTAAAAATTTCAAATCGTACAAGTCTTTAAACCTCGGCCTGACGATTGTTTGATGCAGCTTCCAAGCAACCTGGATAGACAGGGGCACAGTGTACGGAACAAGAAAGCTTTCTCCAAAGACAGGTTGGTACTCGAGCGGAACCGGGTCTGCATCCATTTCCAAGTGAAACGAAATATCCAGATTCAGCTCATTATAGTCATCCGCTTCCCTTGGTTGACCTTTGAAATAATAGGCAATATCCGTATTGATCGTCGGAAAATCATCTGCCATAGCGTAGTCGATATATCTCCAAAATGCATTCTTTCGAAAACTTCTAAACACGACGCCATCGTTCAGATCCATTTCGGTTACTTGAATCATCCATTGTGTAAATACTTCATGGGCATGTTCGACGTCCCTGATTTTCCCCGCATACAATAAGTCGATATCATCTGCATCCCGAATCTGGCGGTTGTCCAAATATTGTCTGGTTAGAAGGCTGCCTTTTAATACAAAGGGCATATTCACTAGAGCAATTCTTCTCAACAGTGCTTCCAAAACAACGAGCTCTCTCGCTTCATATTCCAACTCTGCTACATCATCATACGTAATCATCATGATCCTCCATCTAAAAATTAGGAAATCCAGCCGCTGTCCAGTTCTTCGCGGCTGTCATAAATACATAGTTCATATTGTTCTTTGATTAGCCCGATCTGATTTGCTTGCAAAATGGTATGTATCTTTTCTACTCGATCGTAAAACTGTTTCGGGCTCTCATATTCTCGGACGGTGATAAATCTCACTTTTCCATTCGCATTCAAAGAGTTTCTCGAAATATGTCCACCATGACCCTCACATAAATTTCGTAACGTGGCGACATCATCGACCTGTACTTTGCCATGCCATTCGAAGTAAGGCTTCGAGTTTATGATGGGCTGGTGAAAATACGTTTCTTCTTTTGGAGAAATCTCTACTTTTTTTCGGACGATGGTAAAACCGTTGTTTTGAAACGTAGCTGCAATCTTTTCCATCTCTTTATTCACTTCATGAAAATCAGGTCGTTTGATTACTCCTGTTATCATCGGTTGATTGATGTAATTTCCCTGATCCAAGACGATCATGACCGGCTTTACTTGTTCCGATTGGCAGAGATCGATAAATGCTTCCTTTTCATCAAGCTGTAGATCGTTAAAGGTAACATGAAACTCAAATTCCATTGCTTCACTCCCTGACTTTCCTTGTATTGCACAATCAATTTATTTCCTTTTCTTCCTATTTGTATCGACATATCATTTCTATTTCTTAACCGTTTTGTTTATAACATAAAAAAGTAGAGATACGCTGAGGATCTTCTCTCAACATATCTCTACCTCGAATGAGTCCTAGTTGCTAACCATTTAGCTTGGTGGTTACTGAAAAGTCCAGAGAGTGTACTTTTATTGACCAATGCCCCAAGATTTCATCGATTCTTACATCTTGAACCCTAACCTTTGAGCCTAAAGAGCTTTGACCCGTAAGTTTTGAAATCTGAACGTTCATCTTTGAGCTTTCATCCTCGTATTCGCCAAATAATTTGTAGGATGGCCTAGTTAACCCACTAGGCAAGGGACTCTCGTTTATCAGCTATTCAAATGACTAGCAGACCACACTGTTAATCCACAAGATTGATTTTGGTCATCGTATTGGATTCACTTAAGATAAAATCGACTTCACACTCAAACTCATCGATTTCTTTACTAAGCGTATCCATTTTCTCTTTCAACTTCAAGGGGTCTACGAGCTTCGCTTCATTTTGCTCTTTAAACGGTTTAGAGATCGCTTCCATTTCCGTATCCTTCACCTTGGAGTCTTTGCCAAAGTTCGCTTCGAGCAGCCTTTCCAATCGCAGCTGTACTTCTTCATTTTTCTCTTCAACCTGCGTGACGGCGTGGTTGTAATCTCTTCTCATTTTCTCCAGCAGTGATTTCTCATATTGAATGGATGTTTTTCGCTCGATTGCTTCTGCCACTGTCATTCTCTTGCCACTAATCGTTACCATCGTCTTTGCGTTGGACTCGACGATCAGCGACTTAATGTTTTGTCTTCTTTTTATTAGATCAACAACGGATTGGTAGTTTCGCTCTGTCGTTTCCTCATATAGTTCTGTTGACGTGTAACCAGATACTGGCTTAGGTCCAATTGCGGAAGACATGAAAGTCGTTTCATTGATTCCTTTTTGGATTCTTTTATCGAGTAATTTTAATTCTGAGAGTCCTCTTGTAATAGACATTTCCATCGTGTCATTCCTCCTCGTGGAGTTTTGATAGAAGAATTGTTTATGTATATAAGGGGTTACATTTGGTAGTTTACTATACAACTATATGTAAATAGCTGTCAAATTTCTTAGGGGATTGGTTTGAAAATTTCCACTTAAACTATCGTATCTAAATGATATGCAATTGGCTTCTGTTCAATTTTTTCTAATAACAAGGTTTTTCTTGTCATAACATCATCGAATTGTTCCAGTGACAGTTTTTCCTTTAGTTGTTGCATATCTAAACGATCCAATTCTTTTAAAAGATACTCTTTGGATTTGTGAAATACCTCCGAATGGGTTAATAATATCACTCCATATGCAATCATTACTATGGATTTTTCAAAGATACCAAGGTTCATCGTTGTTTCAAATTCACCAAGGGTCCTAGATAGCGCTTCAGTACTCCTCATGATTTCTGCTCTATATCCTTGGTACATTTCATTGAATGCCTCAAACAACTCCTCGTACTCCCAATACATATAAAATCCTCCGTCTATTCTCATGCAAAAAGACTCATTCCCCCTCATCATTCAAGTTGGAATAAGCCTTTCGCAATTTATGAACAGTATCAAAGCTGCAAATATAATCGATACAGCATTCGCGCAGCTTCCCCGCGAGTGACAGCCTCGCCAGCTCTAATCTGTTTATTAGCAGGAACATCGATCAAGCGCTGTTTCACAGCCAAAGCCATCGTTGGTTTCGCCCATTCGGAAATCGTGTGTTGGTCTGTGAATTGATTCAAGTAGTCCTCTGTATTCGAAGGGTAATAGTAATTCTTCTTTTCATGTAATGATCTTGCGCCAATCGCAGCCATTTCTTCCCGGGATATGGTATGATCCGGCCTAAACGTGCCATCCGGATAACCTTTCACGATATCCTTTTTTTCGGATGAAGCGATAAATGGAACATGCCATTGTGGCGGATTCACGTCTGAAAAGCTCTCCGTCGCCGTTTCGTCCAAAGCGTAAAAAGCTCTTACCAGCATCGCCGTGAACTCAGCACGGGTAAGTGGTGAATCAGGCTCAAAGTTGCCATCTTCTTTCCCGGTTACGATTCCTTTCGATCCCAGAAATTGTACGGCTTGCTGTAGCTCAGGATCCCGGTTGTCAACATCAGGGAACGTTTTGGTATTATCGTCCACGAAATACGTTCCGGAACGGTTTATTTCAGCTTCCATACCGTTATTGTACGGATTGAACTTTCCACCGATAGGCTGCGTGCTTTTCCCATTCGAATAGAACACGCTATTATTTGTCGCGTCCGCCTGATTTGCAGGCAGAATGAGCCGGATGTTGCTTGATACGTTCGAAAGCTCCTGCCCTTGTTCATCTAAAAATTGTACGTGATATCCGCCGTTATTGTTTTCGACCAAGCGAATAACGATAACCGGGAGCGAATGGAACAGGCGATTTACAGTCGCAAGGTTCAACGTCAGTTTCGCATCGCCCGTATGGACGGTAAGATAGTCGACATCCTTACGATTCGTGAAGCTATCCTTGTAAAGCTTGATTGTAAAACCGTTTTGGTCAGGCAACGACAAAATTTCCCCATTCACGACCAACTCTCTAGCAAGAGCAATGTTGTTTTCCGATAGCGTCTGCTCCACCGCAGTCTTAGCCTTTCGCGCATTGTCAGCTACGCGGTCAATCAAGTCAGAAGTAATGACGAGTTGGCCGTCAACAAGCTTTGGCTTTTCGCTGCTTGCGGCTGTAATCACAAGCTCTCCTGCTTGGGTCAGTCCCTCCACAATAAACGGACGCTGTCTGTCAGCGACAGGTACTGATCGGACGGCAGTGTAATACGTCTCGGACAACGTGTTACTGTCGACGACATACAACAAAAAGAAAGCGGTCATGTCCGGAGAACCAGCTCTGCTTGCAGTTGCCCGTACAATGGTCTGCCCGGGTTTGTTCGCTTTTACGACCTGTGTGCCATTCACATTCGATAAGGTTCCTATACTCGGATCGTCAATGGTGTACGTCATTTTTGTCCCGGGAAGCAAATTATTTACCGCAATGAACTGTTTGTTCCCAGGTTGCAGCATCGTGATATACGGATAGAGACTCATTTCCGGCGTAGTTCGTATCACAGGCTGAGCTGTTGTTCCAGGGCGATTGCCCGTTGGTTTGTCTGCTGTCCTAGGGCGTTCGGCTGTTGGTTTGTCTGTTTTCACTGGGCGATTGCTAGTTGCCGTTTCTCCCGTGAAAACAACTAGCTTCGGCAAGGCAATCGAATCTGCCCAAGCCCACAAAGTCTGATCCTTTTTTACTACATAGTAATACCTTTTGGGTGGGGAAAAGTCGCTATGGTGTATAGAAGCGATGTCTGTAAGCTCTGGGAAAACTTTATGGTTGTTGTCCACTGACCAAAGCTGATCGTCCTCTCGGAGGGCATAAGCTTCGTCGATATTCCGATCTCGAATGGAATCCAATTGGACCATCGTTCGCGCGTCTTTTGCTGCATGCAAATACAAGGGATGCTTATTCGTGTCAGCGGTTGACCAAGACAAGACTGTGCCATCTTTCATATAAGCATAGCTGGTAGAAATGCCCGGCTCTATCTTGACGATATCAGCAAATCCGTTCATCTGCTCTGGACTTGTGTTTTTCGAGCGGTTATTCGGCAGATACGAGTTTGCCTTCCACCTCCAAACCGTACCGTCCTTTTTCACAGCGAATACGATGCCATTCGCCATTTTTATGGATACGACATCATCTAGTAGCTTTGTTCGGACTGTAGTAGGTGAGCCACCCTTAGTGGTACCTATTTCACTTCCCAAACTCCATACGGAACCGTCTGATTTTAAGACGAACAAGACTTTGTAGGCACCCGTATAATGGGCGACTAGTGACGTTCCATTTTTCAAGTCTTTGATTTGCTTCGGAGCACTTGCAGAACTCGTTTCAAGGGTAGTGACGGGGGCGGAGTCCCAATACCACACCGTACCGTCTTTTTTTAGCGCCGCATAGTTAACAATATAGTTACCCCGGGCCGACTTCCTTTTGACTGTCATCTCTTTGACATCCTGCAAGCCCGGAATTTGCATCAACTTGGCTTCATAGAATGGATCTGAAGCACTCAGAGGATGTCCATAGATGTACCAAGTCCATACGGTTCCATCTTTTTTCGACAGTAGCACATTATCGTTCAGGATGTGGTAATCCTCCCCGATACGTGTATACTGCTGTTCGTAAACGTCTCTTGTGTCGTTCCCTTTGGCTTGAACCGTATTAGATTGCGCCGTCAGGATTAACACAAGGCTTAACAATGCTGCCATCCATCGTTTCATAGTTTTCCTCCACCAATACTCTCCTTGATAGTCTCCTTGCTCTGTCTCTTTAGATTTCCATAATTTGCACCACGCTTTATATTAACAGAACAAGAAATATTTACAATGAACTACCTAATCAGGAAAAGCAAAAAGCCAGGGCCTACTCTCCCTGGCTGTCATACGTTACAGAAGTCCTTCCTTTTTTCCTTTTTGTACCGCGTCATCCCGATTCCGCACTCCGAGCTTGTCATACAGAGCAGATGCATAGTTACGCACTGTCCCGTCTGACAAATACAGCTTGGAAGCGATTGTTTTATAGCGCATGCCTTGGGAGAGCATCTGCAAAATCTCCAGCTCCCGCTTCGTTAAACCATAAACATTCTCGTCTTTTTCGCTTATTTTCGGTGCAACGAGTAAATCTTCCTGTTCGTTTACTGGCTGTGCATCCAGCATTTTATGAAGTAGGTCTTGTGCAATCATCGTACCGCCGCGATGGACTAGGCGAATCGTTTCCGTTAGCTCGCGTGATTCAATCGATTTCAAAAGATAGCCGTCTGCACCACTGCGCATGATTTCTTTGGCTTTTTCAGTATCCTGAAACGTAGACAGGACAAGAACACGAATACCCGGCCATTTTTCCTTTATTCGTTTTGTCGCAGTGATCCCGTCCATATTCGGCATTTCCAAGTCCATCAGCACTAGGTCTGGTTCTAGCTCCTCGCACAGCTCCACAGCCTGCGCCCCATCCTCGGCTAACCCGACTACCCGCAGGTCCCGCTGTCCCTCGAGTATGGTGCGCAAGCTTTCCCGAATAAACGAGTGATCATCGACGATAAACAAACGAATGATTTCATCCGCGCTCTCTACCAGCCTCGGCACAAAACAAGTAATGATCGTTCCTTCTCCCCGCTCTGAGTATACGGATACTCTTCCTTGCAAATGAGCGGCCCTCTCTTTCATCGTCGTGATCCCGAAACCATCCTTCCAATTTTCCATCCCGTGACCGTTATCCTGTACTTCCAGCCTCGTCTGTTGCGGCTCAAAATAGAGAGAAACGACGATGTCCGTAGCCTGCCCGTGGCGTACCGCATTCGTCAAAGATTCCTGCAAGCAGCGAAACAAGGTCATTTTCACCTGCTTACCAACAGGATACTCTTCTCCGATCGCACGAAACCGTACATTCACCTTTGCATGTGTCTGAAACTCCTCCGCAAGCTGCCTCAGCGAATGAACCAAGGGAAGCGTCTCTTGCGGTGACCCCATCTGATGCAAGTACCCTCTCACTTCCTTCATGCCGTTTCTCGCAAGCTTCAAGAGGGAGTCGAGCTTTTGCGTCCCTTCCTGCGACACCACATCCTGACGCAAGGTTTCCAGCCCCATGATGATCGAGACATAGGAATGCCCCATTGTATCATGTAGGTCCTTGGAGAGTCGGTCCCGCTCCTCCAGCAGAGTCACTCTCTCGATTTGGGTGAGGTATTGCTCCAGCACACTGTTTTGCTTGCGAATAATTTCATTTTGCCGATGGTTGACGATGAGCAAATGAAAGGCAAACCCCAACACATAAGCAAGCCCGACTTGCGGAAAAATCTCGAACACATCAATTTTCCCCGAAAAAAGCACAATCAGCAGTGGAAGGAAAACAATCGTAATGGGAGCCGACCAGCGAAACGATTTCTCCGCACTATTGGCGGCAATCAAAAAAGCTGGCATCAAAAAAGTAAGGTACGCCTCCGGAAACAAAGACGTGAGATAAATCGATAATCCGCCAAACAATAGCATTTCAGCTATCAGATAGTAACGATAGCTCAGCATTAAACAAATCCACGGGACGGAAAAAACCATAATCTCCCAAAGTATAACCATCCATAAGGGCAGAGTGAGATGATCTCCAAACTTTACAGTCGTAACGGTGAGTGAAAAGCAAACGATCAGACGTAAAAAAAGCATCACCCAGTCATACCAGGCCCATTGTTTTACGATATCTAACAAACCATCATCCCCTAATTGCTTTGAACATCAAGCGCGTGTACCCACCAACTAATTGTACCAGTACGTTCCCGAGCTTGGAGCACCCGATCATGAGTATGAATCCTAAACTCATTATTTGCAATGCCTTCAGCTCTGAATCCACTACGCTCCCGAAAAAATGTAGCTCCACGAAAGGATAGAGCAACGGTACGATCGCAAAACATACGGGTGCAATGTAGATGAGCACTCCGATAATCAGGCAAATGCACCCTAGGACGAATTTTTGCATCAGCCAATAAACAGATATCCAGTTTCTTACATTCGTTAATTCCGCCTTTGCCTGCATCCATTGATTTCCCGCTGCTCTTTGTCTCATTGCCAACGGTTCTATGGAAATATCGGTATAAATCTTCGTCTGAATACGTTCATGCTGGACAAAGGTTTGAGTTGTACGCAACACATTGGTGAGCAAAGGAATTCCCACTACGGTAAATGACAAGGCCAAGCCAAGCATGATACTGACCAAGTAAAAACATAAATAAAATACTCCCGAGACGAATGTAAACAGCAAAAAGATAACATTTTGAACGTTACGCATAATCGCTCTTTTCATCTAAACTAACTCTCTCCTATCTATACCTTTTCCGACACATTGATGACGGTCTGCCCTTACCGTAATCCGCTGCACGTCACATGAGCCAGTACCAAAATGTCATATAACTGGCCAAGTCATGTCACTTCATCACAGAGACAGCAGCTTTTTTGTAAATCGGAAAAGTGATGACAAGAAGTAACTACCGAGTATGACACGAGCTTTGCCATACTGTGCTCAAGCGCTCACTCTTAGAGTCGGTGCGTCAAACCATGTTGCCAACACAAAAAGGAGAATCACACATGAAAAAAGTGATACAAAAAATGAGTCTCGTCGTTTTTCTTCTCTCCACAACCTTGATTTCCGCATGCACGCAGTCGCTCGGTGCTGTGGAATCCACTCAGACTGCTTCCATTGCTGCCCAAGGACCGGTGGATGCCAAAGAAATAGAAGCGTTTGCCGATCCACTGTTTGCAGAAAAAATGAAAGAATATAATGTGGCTGGTTCCAGCTTTGTTGTCGTCCGTGATGGCAAAGTCATCGTGAACAAAGGCTACGGCTTTGCTGACAAGGAAAAGAAAATCCCTGTTGATAAAGACACGGTGTTCCAAATTGGCTCAGTATCGAAAACCTTTACCGCCTTGGCTACCATGCAGCAAGTCGATGCGGGTAAAATTGACCTGCATGGCAATATAGAGGAATATCTCGGTGGGCTAAAAATTCCTAATAAGACAGGAAAACCCGTCACCATGTACGACTTGCTCACCTACACAACCGGCTTCGCATTTCCTGACGAAACTACCTTTACCGGTCCACAATACATCGGGCAGGACATCTCTATGGATGAATTCCTTTCAAAGCACACACCGACCGTCATCCGACCACCTGGCGAAACCTATACGTATGATAATACAGGATTCTTGCTCGCTGGCTACGCCGTGGAAAAAGCAAGTGGAATCCCCTTTGCCCAGTATATGGATGAAAAAGTGTTCAAGCCTCTCGGAATGACCTCGACCAGTGAACGTTTGAAGCCTGAGCTCATGAAGAGAATGGCTGCCAATTACGATCTTAATGGCGAGCCACGTCCGCTAGAAGGAACCGCTCCAACTGATGGTCCGCAGGGAAGCATTATATCAACAGCAGAAGACATGGCAAAGTACATGATCATGCAGCTGCAAAACGGAAAATTTGACGGCAAGGAAATCGTCAGCCAGAAAAGCATGGAATTGATGCATACGCACCAGATTTTCGCGGATGACATCCCGATCACAACCGTAGGCTTTGAAAACTATTTTCCAGAGTATACAAATGGTCAGCACGTTGTTTTGAAGGGCGGAAACATGCCAGGCCATTCTTCCCTGATGGTATTGATCCCGGAACATAAAACCGGCTTTTTCATGTCCTACAACAATGATTCAATGGTTAGCGCTGATATTTACAAAGAATTCATGGATCATTATTTCCCAGAAACAGAAAAAAAAGCTGAGCCTGTTTACTTGCCCTTGAGTGAAGCGGATGCGCAAAAATATTTCGGGCTGTATCAAAATACGCGTGCCTATTGGACACGCACTTCTATTACCTATGAGAATGGATCACTCGTGCTTGAGGGTGAGGAAAACGGAAAACAAAAGCTGCGAATGATTCGCCCATTGCTATTTGTAGATGAGGTAGGCGAAAAAGTCGCGTTCAAGGAAGACAAAAACGGTAACATCAAATACTTCTATCATACAACGCCAAAAGGCGTTAGCCTTGCTGGCGAATCACAAAAAATGGAAATGGAAAAGACCTACTCAGACGTCCCTAACACTAGCAGCTATAAGACCCATATCAACAACCTCAGCGCCCTTTCCATTATGGGAGCGAAATCAGGAAGTAAATTTGATCCTACAGGGACCATGACACAAGGCGAATTTGCTGACGCCCTGATCAAAGCAGAAGGCCATTACGTAATGGCCGGGATGGAAGACGGGCTTAGACAGCAATTGGCCGCGGGCATCCCTAATTTGAACCCATCGGCACCAATCACAAGACAAGTCGCTGCTACCATGATCCAAAATTTAAAGCAGCTTGAACCTGTGGCAACCAGCAAAGTGACGCTGCAAGACACAGCCGACGCATGGGCAGCAGATGCGATCACTGCTCTTGTTTCACAAGGCATCGTCGATCCTGACACGAAGGTAAACGCAGATGGCTCTTTCACATTCCGCGCAAAAGATTTACTGAAGCGTCAAGAAGCCAGTGCCTTGCTTGACTTAGCATTTGGTTACTATTCATTGCCGATTAAACGATAAGCATCCTTTTCCTCTTTTTGGGATAAAGTAGGGACTTGTTGTATACCCTACTCCTTTGAGGGAGGTGACTGGTCGTGGAAAATAGCGATAAACACAGGGGACAAGCTGAGCAAAGAGATTCAAGTGACTTGAATGAGAAGGAAATCGAGCTTCAGCATCAATATCAAATGTTCCCTACCCCAGATGAAAAACGTGCTTCAAAAGTAATTACAGAGTTGAAAGATTAATAGCTATTCTCCCCCACTTTAAGGCTGTCGAGAAACTCGGCAGCCTTTTTCATTTGCTCCGTAATCCGTTGAGCATGCCGTGAGCGAGTGCAAAAATGTCATATGACACAAAGTAACTACCGAATATGGCGCTAGCTTTGCCATACTGTGCTCAAGCGCTCACTCTCGGAGTCGATGCCCCAAAACGTATTAGCATAAATCAAAAGGGGAATCTCGCATGAAAAATGTTTTTCAAAAAATGAGTCTCACGGTTTTTCTTCTCTCCCCGACCTTGATTGCCGTATGCACGCAGCCGCTCGGTGCAATGGAAATAAATCAGACTGCATCCATTGCTGCCACCACCATAAAAGGACCGCTGGATGCCAAAGAAGTAGAAGCGTTTGCCGATCCACTGTTTGCAGAGAAAATGAAAAATTCAATGTGAATGGTTCCAACTTTGTTGTCGTCCAAGATGGCAAGGTTATCGTGAACAAAGGCTACGGCTTCGCTGACAAGGAAAAGAAAATCCCTGTTAATAAAGACACAGTGTTCCAAATTGGCTCTGTAACGAAAACCTTTACCGCCATGGCCGTCTTGCAGCAAGTCGATGCGGGTAAAATAGACCTGCATCATAATGTAGAGGAATATCTCGGCGGGCTAAAGGTTCCCAATACGACCGGAAAACCGCTCACCATGTACGACATGCTTACCTACTCAAGCGGCTTCGATATGCCTGACATCACTACCTTTCTCGGTCCACAATACACCGAGCAGGACATCTCGATGGATGAATTCCTTTCCAAGAATAATATGCCGACCGTCATCCGACCACCTGGCGATGTCTATTCGTATGATAATACTGGATTCTTACTCGCTGGCTACGCCGTGGAAAAAACAAGTGGAGTCCCTTATAACGAGTATATGGATGAAAAAGTGTTCAAGCCTCTCGGAATGACCTCGAGTAGCGTACGCTTCAAGCCTGAGCTCTTGAAGAGAATGGCTGCCCATTACGGTCCTAATGGCGAGCCACATCCGGCAGATGGATTCATTCCAACTGATGCTCCGCAGGGAAGCATTCTATCAACGGGAGATGACATGGCCGAGTACATGATCATGCACCTGCAAAATGTAAAATTTGACGGCAAGGAAATCGTCAGCCAGAAAAGCATGGGCTTAATGCATTCTTACCAGATTTTCGCGGACCACAACAGTCGGCTTTGAAAACCTTTATAGAGATCTGACAAATGGTCAGCACGTTGTTTTCAAGGGTGGAAACATTACTGGACATGCTTCCCTGATCGTATTGATCCCTGAACAAAAAACTGCCTTTTATATGTCCTACAACAATGATTCGGACATGAGAGCCGAAATTTTCAAAGAGTTCATGGATCATTATTTCCCGGAAAAAGAAAAAGCGGAGCCTGTGTATTTGCCCTTGAGTGAAAAGGACGCGCAAAAATATATCGGGCTGTACGAAAATAAGCGTGCTTTTGGAACCGTACTTCTATTGCCTACGAGAATGGCTCACTTATGGTGGAAGATGCAACGATTGGAAAACAAAAGCTGCACATGATTCATCCACTACTGTTTGTAGTGAGGAAGGCAGTAAAATCGCATTCAAGGAAGAGAAAAACGGTAACATCAAATACTTCTATTATTCCACGCCAAAAAACGTCTCACTTGCCGTTGCCCATTCACAAAAAATGGATAGGAAAGAGACTTACTCAGACGTATCTAATAGCAGTAGCTATAAGACCTATATCAACAATCTCAGCGCGCTTTCCATTATGGGAGCAAAAACAGGAAGTAAATTTGATCCTACAGGGACCATGACACAAGGCGAATTATTGACGCTCTGATCAAAGCACATGGCTGGTACGGATTTCCCGGGGATGAAGCCATCAATAGACAGCAATTGGCCGCGCACATCCCTGATTTGAACCCTTCGGCACCTATCACAAGACAAGCCGCTGCTGTCATGATCCAAACTTTGAAGCAGCTTGAACCGGAGGCAACCAACAAAGTGAAGCTGCAAGACTCAGCCGATGCATGGGCAACAGATGCGATCACTACTCTTGCTTCACAAGGCATCGTCGATCCTGATACGAAGATAAACGCAGATGGCTCTTTCACATTCCGCGCAAAAGATTTGTTGAAGCGTCAAGAAGCAAGTGCCTTGATTGATTTAGCGTTTGGCTACTATTCTTTGCCGATTAAGCGGTAAGCTTTTGGGATAAAGTAGGTAACTTCTCCCTTGAGGGAGATGACTGTTCGTGAAAATTAGCGATAAACACAAGGGACAAGCTGAGCAAAAGAGTCAAATGAATGGATTGAGAAAGAACTCGAGCTTCAGCATGAATATCAAATGTTCCCTACCCCGGATGAAAAACGTGCTTCAAAAGTGATTACCGCGTTAAAAGATTAATAGCTACGATGAAAAGAAGAATATTCCCTCCCCCCATTTTAAGGCTGTTGAGAAACTCGGCAGCCTTTCTTCGTCTCGAAAGAAGAGTCCGCTTATGGGAGATGGATTCTCGCGAGTACCTTCATCTCTTCGTAGCTCTCGTGAATTCTGAGAGTGCCCCTTTCACTTCATCTATGATTGCCTCACACTCTGTTTGTGCCTGTACAAATCATCCTACCTTTTCCTGTACCTGCTTTAACATCTTCCTATTCCCCCTTTAATTTTGGGCAAGCAAAAAAGCTCATTCCTCATCATGGTTCAAGTTGGAATAAGCCCTTTGTATGTAGGTCTACACGTGTTTGTCAGTTTGAGGCCTAATCAGGCTGTATTCTATAATTTACTCAATACTTCCTTTATTCGAAAAGACAGATCTGCCTTCTCATCTTCTGATAATTGTTCACCTACATCATTTATATCGAACTGCTCTAATTCGCTCTTAATATTTTTAATATGTGAATATGCACGAATATTATTTAATAATAGCAATTCAACTAAAGTTGTTTTGACGGTAATGTTTTCGCTTAACGTATTCTTACAATCCCTCTTAAATCGTTCCAAAATATTATTAACAAATTCTTCTTCACTGTGTGTTTCAAAATTTTGATCTTGAAAATACTCCTTAACATTATTTATTACTTCAAAATAATACCATCTCACTACAGGATAATAATCTAATGGTTTTGTATCTATTTCTTGTAAGATTCTATTTCTACGGTTAAGTAAATCCTTAAATTGCTCATCTGTTACTTCGTTGTTAAGCTTATTTAAATCTAGTGAGAGCAAATCTTCTTTTGTTCTTTCTTTTGCAATATCTAGTACCCTTGATTTCTTTAGTAATAACTCTCCATATAAAATGTGGATAATTGCCTTTTCCATCTCTCCGTGGTTTTGAAGTGATTCATATACATTGAATGTTCTTGCAAGTGATTCAGCATCACTCATATTTGCATTTTTATATGAAGTATAATCTTCCATAAAAGACTCAAATAATTCCTCGTATTCCCACTTCAAACTCATACTAGAATTACCACCTTTTAAATTATTTATCGGGTTTAGGAAGTTCTTTAGGAGGTACTAAATCTCCACTATTATGAATTACCTCAATTTAAAATTTTGGATATTTTTCTTGAAATTTACCAATTATACTACCTCTGCTACCACCATGTCTTTCTTATACTCATTCTGGCCCTTCGCATAGCTCTCGTCTTCCGATCTGGTCCACAAACCGCCGTTAAACAAGCTTTCTTGTTTGTATTGGACGTCCTTCGCGAATGGATCGAGATACTCGTCGTAAAGCCCTTCTCCCAGCTTCCCTATATCTGAAAAGATTTCATCGCCCGACTTCTTGCCCGAAAACGTATCTCCCACACAATTCAGCGTGTTGTTTACGCCTTGCTCTATGCCATTGCGTTCTCTCAGTGTGCCAACTTCTTCGCCGCTTACAAATTCATATATATCTTGCGTATTCTCTTCTCCCGCGAGTCCTGTCAGCAGCATGTCCCCGGCATCTACTGCGGTATTCCACACCCCCGCCAGTGTATCTCCAAAGGCATCTAACTTCTCTTTTACCTCAGCAACCTGGTAGTAGAAGGCTCTGCGGGCCATAATGGCAGCCACACTGCTTCCCTACAATCCCCTATTCAAATTCGAAATTATTTTGCAATATAACGATGATGAAAAAGAAACCACAATACGGGCGATTAGCTCATATTGTGGCGTATATTTACACAAAGTTAATGACAGACTCTGGGCCGACAGTCTACTATCCCTTAAAATGCCCAGTCATCCTATTTTCATCTTCTAAAACAAAAATCCTATAAGTTTTATCTTTGACGATTAGTTTATTACCAACAGTAATGTTAACATCATCAAACTTTGCCTCTATGTTGGTTTTCAATTCATTCAGATCTGGTATTTCGTTGACAAATAAATAAAGGTCATTGATTTTTAAGCACTCAATGTCAATATCCATTTCTATTTTAGATATATCTTGATCTTTACGTTCAACGTTTTCGACTCTACAAATAATTTTGTCTCCATTATCCATACCTGCTTTACCTTTACCAAACCGTCTTTCAAACTCTTCTTTCTCTTTTCGAGCAGTTTCTAATCCAAAACGAGATATTAAAAGTCCTTGTACTATTTCATATTTCATACTAAAAAGTGAAGAAAGCTCGTAGTAGTTTGGCAGCCCCTCTTTGAAAATATGAACCAATTCACATATAAGGTCAGTAAAGTTACTCTCCTTTATTATTCTCCCTAATTGACCTCTCTCGTCGTTCTCAAACCAGTCAAATCCATTATCTGTGTCTACAATCACTCCAACGAAGTAGGGTTTAACATATAGGAACTTTCTTTCCTCACTATTATTTGTATACATTAAAACTACCTCCCATCAATTCAGCAGATTATTTCATCCATGCCATATTTAGCGCCGCTTGATCTCTTTGCCTTAATAATTCTGCGTACTCTGGTTTCATGAGTACATTTTGTTTTGCTTTATTCAGAATCATTTATGTATCCATAGTATCCCAATTCCATCCGTTTGGTCCGCGTTTTATACTTAGTGCTGCTCCATTCGGTAATGTAGCTCTTATTCCTGCCATATCAAAACCTCTTGCTGTCTCCGAATCCTCAAAATACACCATTATTAGGATGGTTAATTCGAGCTCGGGTATGAGGTACAAAATCATCTGCATATAAAAACAGGTCAATCATGTGGTATCTGACCATAATCGACCTGTTTAATGTATCGGAATAGCACTTTTTAGGGTATAAAGACAAAGCATTGATGTGCGTACAAATAAAATGAAAAAGTCTTTATTCGAATACAACTTGAGTTAAGTCTACTTAGATTCATCTGCCCTACTCATCCGGCACTGGGTGGGGCTTTTGAACAGCCGCCGCTTGTTTGATTGGATTGCTTGGATAATAAAGGAAGATAAAAAACCACAACACGGCGTTTAGCTCGCATTGTGGCGTTGTTGTTTGTATCATTCTAAAAACACATCGTTGAAAAAACAAATTGATCTATAAATTTTGAAGTTTAGATAAGACTTCCTTAATTCGCATAGAAAGATCCAACTTTTCATTTTCCGACAATTGTTCCCCCACATCATTCATATCGAATTGCTCTAATTCATTTTTTATTTTCAAAAACTCCCCTTTAGCATTAATTCTATATCTGATAAGTAGTTCTGCAAGTGTTGTTCTAACAACTATTTTTTCACTTAATGTACTCCTACATTCACGCTCGAATCGTTCCATTATTTCCTCAACAAGCTCAATTGCATCTTTCTTCTCATTAAATAAAATCCCAAAGTAATTTTTAACTTCCTTATCTATTTCAAAGTAGTAATATCTTGTATTCGGACTATAATCTACAGGTATACTTTCAATTCCATCAAGCACCATATCTCTTCGTTCTAATATGTCCTGATAATCATCTGGAGCTATTTCAAGTTGTAACTTATTTAAATCTAGAGAATTTAATGCATCAATTATCTTTTGTTTCGATTTAACAAAAATTTTCGAATGTGTTAAATGAATTCTCCCTTCCGCAATAAACAATACTGCTTTTTCCATTTCACCTCTTTTATCCATACCGAAGTATGCCTCACATGTGCAAGCAAGAGCTTCAGGACCACTCATTCTCTCACTTTTAAAATAAAAATAGTTTTCATAAAAAGCTCCAAATAAAGCCTCATAATTTCGTTTCACTTTATGTCCTCCCAATAATTTCCTTATGGTTCAACTATCTTGCTAGCCATTCAACGTTTCCCTCTCCTAATATATGTAAACTGGTCGTCACCAGATTTTGAACTCTACACTGTTAATAGTCGGAACTTCTACTCGCTTAGTTGCGATGAAAAATTCTTTGACCGTCCCTCACACTAACTATCGTTTTATTCTGCCAAATTGTTGCGATAAATTTTAAAAAAGCTGTGAGAAAGCGAAGATAACAAAAAACAGATAATCATGGTGGTATCTGACCATAATTGACCTGTTCGATGCAATGCTATTACGTTAAATAGGTTATAAAATTCAAGCTTCATGTGCGTACAACAAAATTGAAGAATCCTTTATGCGGGTATTACATGGGCTATATGTGTTATTGATTGAATAATGGGTTTATTCGGCACTGGGTGGGGGTCTATTTCATCAACCGCCGTATTAATACCAAAGAACGAAAAAGACCACAACACGGGCGGCTAGCTCGTATCGTGGCTTTGTTGGTTGTATTGTACGATCTTGTTCGTAGAGTTGTAAACTGATTTACACAATATTTTTGGCACAGTCTAAATTACTATAGCTCTAATTTATTGAAAATTTTTAAGTAATACGTTTGTAGCCTTTTCAAGCTCGTTTAATATTTCCTCTTTTTCAGTCTCCCCAAATCGAGAAATAGCCACTTCCAACCCATGCTCAATTAAATTCAAGAACTCCTTATAGCTTAAATACGATAGCTCTTCAGGATAACCAGGAAATTCCTTGCTTAATACCACTTCGTCCATTTCACATTTTTCAGGATCATCATTATCATACGTATTGTATGTAGCTATCATACAAACATCATCAAAAATAACCCCTTCCTTTGTAATTATTATACCTATACATTTTAATATCCTTGATTTATTAATAAAAATTCCATTAATAAAATCATTATGCCACTCATCAGTCATGGTTATTCTACTCATAAACACTCTCCTAACTATACCTATTAATCAAAGTTTGTAACTGGATGGAAATTGGTAATTTCTCCATTTCTAAAATACCCTACAAATTTCATTCCATTTGATGCTTCACCGCAAATCAAATATCCATTTAAATATCCTTTTTCCATTGCCTCCAAGCCCCATTGATACATTTGTTCATCACTATATACTAAAGGGTCGTAAACTGTCTTTGGATTACCTATTTCTTTATATTCATCTAAATTGTCTATGGATACACTTGCCTTCATCACACGCTACACTCCCGTTCTCATACGTTTTTTGGCTACTTGCGATTGTAAAAATGTACACTTACTCGACTAATTAAGTAATTATCGGACGCTCTCCGTTTCAACGTGATAAACGCAAAAAAGCACTTGAAATCACCAATAACAGTGTTTTCCAAGTGCTTGAAGTGTGTGTTTTCTAAGATTTCAAAGTTTGGGCAAGTTAGCAGTATCCCTGAACCACAATCGAATACTGTACGGAGATTATGACACATGCTTTGTTTGGAGTCAACAATAACGCTTAACCCTATGAGATGGTTCGCTCTCGTTTGTATCTCCCTTCATCGGTGTCATTTGTGGTAATCCTACATGAGAGCGTCGTCTCGCCCGGTTCTCGTGGGTCTGCTGTATAGTATGATCGTATCCTAGTCGAGTACACCTAATTCGCGGCGTATTTCAATCTCCAGTTCACGTAACCGCTTTTGCTTGGTAACCAGTTCCTCAAACCATTCCTTGTCCTTCATGGCTAGAGCCATGTCAATCATTTCGTCGTAGTCTTCTGAACACATCATCATTCGCTCTTTGTATTCGCTCATTTGTCCAGCCTCCCATTGTTTACGTGATGATTAGCTGACCTGCCTTGCCTTGTTCCACAACTGGCGGCTAATGATACGAGGAAACACATCTTTCTGCCTAATGCCGTTCTGCTCTTTTTGCCCGTTGTACATGTTGAACCCTGTGTACGTCTCATTGTTCAAAATGTTTTGTACCTGTACGACTGTCCAAGCCTTTCCTGTCTTGGTATGGATACCAGCGTTGTTCAGCAACTTGGCGATGCGATAAGGGTTTGTTCCTTCTACATATTCCTGAAAGATGTATTTTACGGTGATGGCTTGCTGTTTATCCAGTTCAATGTTTCCGTTCCACAGCCTGTAGCCATAAGGAATACCTCCGCCAGCATATTGATTCTTTCTAGCCGTAGCGATTCGTCCGTTTCGGGTACGTTCATTGATGGTTGCACGTTCAAACTCAGCAAAACCGCCAAGCATTTGCAAGAAAATCTTCCCTTGCGGAGTCGAGGTATCCATTCGCTCCGTCACACTAATGAACGCCATGCCGTGTGGTTCCAGTTCCTCTTCGATCAAGTCCAGCAGATGATTCAATTGACGATGGATACGGTCTGATTTCGTCACGACAATCCCGCCAACCTCATGTTCGGGCTGCTGAATGTAATGCAGCATATCTTGATAACCGTCTCGTTCTATTGTGCTGCCACTAACTCCTTCGTCCTTGAAGATCGCTGCCAGTTGCCAGCCCTGACTCACGCAAAACGCTTCAATCTGCCTTACCTGTTCACTAATAGATGTGTTCTCCATCTGACTGTCCGAGGAGAT
This sequence comes from Brevibacillus sp. AG, assembly GCF_028369215.1. Lineage (NCBI taxonomy): Bacteria > Bacillati > Bacillota > Bacilli > Caryophanales > Paenibacillaceae > Brevibacillus > Brevibacillus sp. AG. The sequence goes on from NZ_JAQMYO010000007.1 coordinate 307,879, forward strand.
ACGCACATAGCCTACCCATTTCTTGACCTTCGTTTCCTTCATGTAAATGCCTCCTGTTTTTTGTAACACCATACGACCTTACGGAAGGCATTTACAACCCTCTTTATCCTTTTTGCCGCTCGTTAACCGTGATCGTGGTAAGACATTTTTACATTCATTTTTAGATGCCACGCCTTCTGCGGTAGTAAAAAGGAGCGAAACAAAGCGTGTGCTCTGTCTGCTCCTGTCTTCATCCTTGAAACTTGCTTCTCGCTTGTTGCAATATCTCGACCAACTGGTCTAACGAGCCATCACTTTTCTGCTTCTGCATACCCCTGAGTTTGCCGTTCTCCCGAATCAGTGCCGCGACATTCATCTGCACTTTGGTGATGGCATCTTCAATGGCTCTAATTTCAGCAGGGTCAGGCTTGTCCTTCTGTTCCTCCTGCTGAATACGCATTAGCATACGCCGTATCCGTAACTCTGAAAGCCGATACTCGCTATCCACCTGTACATTCGGGTCGGTTGAAACCTGATGGTACAACTCTTGTTCTTCCTCCGTTAGCGTATCTAGCCAGATCGTTTCATACAGTCCATGCTTCAAGGCGTTTTTGTTGCCTTTTAGACGTTCGCTATGCTTCGCCCTGTCCTTCGGGCCAGTAGATTTTCCACCATGCAACCTGCAACGTCCATTCTTTAGAGCCGCTTTTTTACAAGCTTCACCACTTTTCGTCTTGGCTCCGCATTGTTTCTGTTCCATTTTTATATCCCCTAACCTCATTTCATGGGGTATCGTTTCCCCGACCGGGGGAGGGCAACTTGCCACCAAGCTGTTTATCTATCTGTTTCAATACATGTTCACTATTCTTGTTCATCTTCTTCAAGGAATGACTCCTTTAATGCTTTCCTTCTACTTTCTTCCCTCTGTTTCTTATGCAACTGAAACTCCTCAAGCTGTTCCGTTTTAGCAATAAACGTAAAACAGTCAAAGTACATACGTGTTAGTTCTGCTTTCGTTTCGATCTCGTGAAGTAACAGTTCCCATAAGAATTCTTCATGTTTCGTCATTGTGCTATTTCCTCCGACTGTCGTATTTGGTTGCTCTCGTGGTTTCGTGCCTGCTGCGGTAAAATGTCCTTGCTTGTACGATTGAATAGGTGCGTCACCTAAGAGCGTTGGGCTGCATATGCTATGCCTTGGATTGCTGTACCTTGCGTTCCCAGTATCTGCGCTCGTATTCTTTTTCCTTTAATCGGTTCTCCGGCTTCTGCCGCCATCTGCGCCGATACTCACGCTCATACTGTCTTCTATATTCCCGACGTGCTTCCAATGCTTCCGGACTTAATTTCACCATAATGTTCATCCCTCCTTGGGTTACACTTTTCCTGTAGCTCTGTTGAGCGTTTCCTGTACTGCGTCTTGAATGGTAGCTACCAACTCTTCTGTAGAGCCGATCCCTTCGATTTCAATTTCGTCATCCACGATTTCAATTACGATTTCGTCGTCACCAAAGAACTTCTCTGTTGCACTCGTAACAAGTCCTTTACTCTTGGCGAGTTGTAGAGCTTCTGGATTTGCCGGTACCGGAACAGCAGATAGTTCTAGCAGTTCTTGCTTCTTGTACAGAGTGCCGCCGCCTTGTCGTGGTTCAAACTCCTTACCTTGGAAGCCAACCGAAGTTGCTTTCATGAAACCGCCTTTATATAGTTCATAGACGGTATCCGCTAAGGGGTACAGCCCTTTCATCGGAAATTCAATGTCAAATACCAATTGTTTATTCTCTACTCGCACATCCAGCGCCCGTCCAATCGGGGGAACCGTGTAGTCATGCGCCCAGAGGAACACAGGGTTTTTCTTGTAATTTTCAAGTTGCCAGCCAGTAGCACGAATGACGTCCCGATCTCTGTCCTCTGTTTCGGTTGAGCCTATAAACCTAAGAACTCTATTTTCTGTTGAACTCTTTAACTGCTTGACCTGTACACGAATTGAATGTTTCATCTGGTTATCCCTCCAGTTCTGCAAGCTGAGCCATTTTTTCAGATAATATCTGCCTTGTTTGTTCCAGACGTTCTTCTGCATCCTGAATCATTTTCGCCGCTGCTGCCTTTGCATCTTCAAGTTCTTGTTGCTGCCGATCTAGAACTGCCTCGTTATACTGTAAAAGCTGCTTGCAATCTGATGCTTCTTGCTCTAGTCTGTCTATGAGTTCTAGTGCTTGCTGGCGTGGCAGGCCATCCTTCTGACCTGCTACCGCATCCAAATGCTTCGCATGTTTCAAGAACTGCTGAATCTCTTTGCTAACCTGAAAATCTGTAAGTCCTGTTTGCTGCAACTCTGCCGCCTGTTCACGTAATTCCCTTGCTTGCTGACAGTAACTGCGAATATCATCCATAAGCTGCTCGTATGCTGCTCGAGCCTGGGCAATAGATCTCACTTCTTTTTTTGCTCCCTGTGCTAGTTGCTGGTTCTTCAACTCTTCTGCCACTACCTGTTCACGTTTTGCCATTGGTTACATCCTCCTTTGATTTTGGGCATGCAAAAAAAGCTCATTCCTACTCATGGTTCAAGTGGGAAAGAGCTTTTGAAAGTTTATCAAGTGTTTGAATTATTTAGTGTTTGGTTTGTTGGTTGTATTGTACGATCTTGTTGTTGGGGTTGTAAATGGGCTTACACAAAAATGTTGACAGATGCTATAAGTTCTTTTTTTTCATTATAATTTCAATGGCAACTCTATTATAATTTTCGAGTCCCTCATCCGTGATATCAATGGGGTCTTGCTTAGACATATAATCGGCGTTGGCTAGTGGAAAAGCTTGTCCCCCTGCAAGTATTTCGCCATGACGTCTGTTTACCTTACCTCCTTTTTCAAACAATTTTATTATTGGCTCATACAAATCTGAAAATTGGCTTGCATGTGCTTCTCCTCTATCAGCCAAAACAGCCCACTCAAGATAAGAAACACACATAGCTGTTATCAAGGAATTATTAACTTTTGCTAGAGACGGACAAATTTCAGACAGTTCAAGTTCCATATCAAATCCAAGTATATTAGCCGCGTTAAAAAAAGGATATGGAGTTTTTAAAGAGTATGTTTTTATTAGTACTGATGCTCTTCTTATATATTCTTTTACTAACGCCATATTCCACGGTTCTTCTACGCTCCCAACTTTCTCCCAGTCTATTTGATTTAATCGTTTAGCAGCCTCATCGAATCTGTTCATTTATGTTCCTCCGTCTTTAATATATAAACCCTTAATAATATTTTGATGGGTCAAAACCTGGAAAAGTTCCGTAATCGGGCTGAGGTGGAGCTTTTTCGTGCGCCCCTTTAGGATTACCCGTAAACTGCTCCAAGGTATCGCTCCAGGAATCTAATCTCCGATAAGGTTCAGGTTTCTTCCCTTCTTTACCCATCATTAGATCTCTTTCCTTTAGTTCATGATCAAGTAACTGCTTAAACCAAGCCTTTTGTTCTTCTGTAAATTCTCTTTTTTGAGCCAAAGACCAAAGGTAAGCTATTTCATCATCTGGCGAGAAATATTCTGTTTTTATTAAAATTCCTCCTGCTTTCGGTATTTGATGTTTTTCTAAAAATAAATGTTTTTTCAATTCAATTATCTTTTCAATATCTGTTCCAGTATTTTTTGATACTTCATTAACATCATCTAATCCATTATTCCTAATTTTCTCATACGTCTTAACTCCATAATCACTAATAGTATCTTCAAACAGAATCAATTCATCCAATTTGGTAAAAGATGAATTTTGCATTTCATGCTTATCAATTCTTACTAACTTACCATCCTTTGTAACAATCTCACAATAATCATCAAACACAGTCACTTTTTTCGCATGTTTGCGAATATCTTGCACGTTTTCTCCAAAAATAATCGCCTTTATTTCTCTTTCAGTGTTTAAATCAGCTTTTTCCGTCCCCTAAGTTGTAATCTTAAAGTAGGAAATAAAGAAGGTGGCAACCGTTTTACCAATTACCACCATTATATCAACTTGCCTGACGCTCTGTCAGATTAGCCGCCCGATACTCTGTCTTGTTCTTCATCATGCTGTAGATGATATTTACGAGCCTTTTCATGACACATATGAGGGCTTGCTTCTTCGTCTTGCCCTCCGCTAGCTTCCGATGATAGTAGTCATAGAAGATAGGATTCCGTTGTTTCTTGTTGTCGCCTTTTGCTACTTGGATTTGTTGGACGGCTAGATTGTGGAAGATAGCGTTCAGTACCCGATTTCCTTATCCGCTTGCTTGGTCTTTCCCTTTTCCTCCCGAACTAAAGCGGACGGGAGCAATTCCTGCAAAACGGGCTAATTTGTCGGCTTTGGAGAAACGGTTAATATCCCCGATTTCCGCCACCAATTGGGAAGCGGTCACAACATCAATACCATCCATCGACTCTAGCTTGTAATCCAGTTGGGACATAACCTGACGAAGTTGACCTTCGGTTTCCTTAATCAGTTCCCTGCTTCTTTTCATGTCCTGTACCATATTCACAACAAGGAAGTCTCTGGATTCTTGGTAGTTTCGCTTTGTCTCCCCGTCCTTCTTCACCAGTTCCAATACTTCCTCTGCCTTACGGTAGAGCAGGTGTTATGGCTTGCCTTACGTAGATAGGTTGCCAGTTCATCAGCCCCCACCGATTCCAAGTGATGAGGAGCAGGGTACTTCTCCCAGAAGGCAAGGGCGGCTTTTCCATCAATATCACAGAAGAACTTCTTGTAAGACGGATAGTGGTAGCTTAGTTGTTGGTGCAGTTGGTTTTTCAATGAACTGGCATGTTTGACCAGTGCGTTTCTTCTTGCCACCAGTTGCCCGATTGTCCAGTAAATGTCCTGCGGATTCGCATCTGGCAGTTCATCCAATCTGGATAGCAATACTTTGGCGATGCAATACGCATCCCAACTGTCGCTCTTTTGAGTAGTAGCATAACTCTTACGCTCATTATAGGAGAGAGCAGAGTTGACCTCTTTGACGATTTGTTTCTTCTCGACAAGGTGAACAGCTAATGCTCTGCCGTTGCCGCCCGTGTCTTCCAATCCATAGACAGGAGTCATTCCTTTTTTGCAATGCTTCTTGACTGTCTTCATCAGGTCATCGAAACTGCTTGGCTTGTTTTCGATTTGGATTTCATCCAGTTTCGTATTCCAACAGTCGATGATAACGGCTGTATGGTGGGCTTTGTGCAAGTCAAGCCCGACATAGATGTGTTTTTGCTTGTAGTGCATAAAAGAAATCACCCCTGTGTACGGATTCTTTGATGTATAGGAGTAAAATGGGGGCAACCTCAGTTCGAGCGTTAACCTTACGGTTCGCAATGGGACGCAAGCCTCTCCATTCACTTCCTGTTACAGAATAGCTTCATGCAAGCCATCTGCCTGTATATCTCCATAGCGGTATGTGCCGCTATAAAAATCACGTTTGTCCAAAACTCGTTTCACTTGTACTTTGGTAAATAATCTGCCTTGCCCAGTTGTAAATCCTTCTTGATTCAAGGTTTTAGCTATCTGGGTCAATGACCATGTGGGATGCTGTTCCTTGATTTCAAATACTCTGCGGACGGTTTGGGCATGTCTTTCGTCTACTTGGATACATTTCTGACCTTTCTTTGCCTTGTATCCGAAAGTAGCCCTTCCACCTGCATAGCCGCCCTGTTGGGCTTTCTTGCTTCTTCCTCGACTTAGCTTCATGGCGATTTCAAGACGTTGGTAAGCGTCTAGCAATTCCATCAAGCCGTTTATCAGGAAGTCATTCGGATCTTTCTTGTAAATGCTGTAGGTGGGTTGTTCGATGCTCCGAACGTCCACCCCGTATTTTTTGAACTCTCGGTGAACCACTACTTTCACGATATCAGACCGCCATAAACGGCTAGTATGGAGGATAACAACTGCATCAATGGTTTTACTGGCTAGAGCGGTTAACATGCTCTGAAAGCCAATTCTCTCCACCTCAAGAGCATCCTCGTTTACCTTTGCCCCACTAATACCTTCATCTATGTAGATATGGATAAGGTTTAATCCTTGCTCGAGACAATACGTACGGATTTCATCCTGCTGATACCCTAGACTGTATCCGTCTTTTGCTTGTCCGCTAGTCGAGACTCTTACGTAACCGATGACGTTCTTCATGTTGTCGCTCCCTCAGTAAACTGCATCTCACTCGTAATTAACGCCTGTTCTAACTTGAGTTGACAACATTCCGTACGTAAATCCATCTCAATACGATTAACGGCTAATACAATATCCTCTATGGCTGTACGCTGACAACGAGACCCTTCCCGAATGGTAAAGTCCAAGATAGCAGATTGATAAGTGATGCAGGTTGTTAATTTCTCATGAACAACCGCTTCTCTCCTCTGCAACTGTTCCAGTCTGTGGATTAAGTGATTCATACCATCTCCCCCTCCGTAATAGTAATTGAGATTAATGTAACGCCTAATAGATACAAATAAATTATATATCTACTAAGCGATACAATCAATCACTTTTATTAGACCCTCCCAATCCGTATACGTATAATAAAGAGAGGTTGATGTTTGGAAAGAAGGTTAGCTATGCCTATTATCGTGAAACTCAAGGAAATACTGGCGGAAAGAAACATGTCCCAACGCGAACTAGCCAGACTTACGGGATTAAGACCAAATACAATCAGTCATCTATGCTCAAATGAAGTCGATAGAGTCCATCTCAGCACGTTTGAAGTCATATGTAAGACGCTTGACATCGAACTTCATGACCTTATCGTTATGGAAGATGAGTAGCACATTGCCGCACTCCTTATTGCCGACTATAGGCTCGTAGAACCACGTTATCGGCAGATACACCCCCTTCTCTACCAGCACTTCGTAGAAACTTGTAAAACCTTATGTGTTCAGAGCCACCCGACAGGGCAGGGCGGAGAAGTGCGGCGGCGGAACTCTTTCTTTGATTCTTGAGTAAAGTATCCTTAAAAGAGTTATCCGCCGCTTTTACCAATCCCCTTCAAGAATCAAAAATCCCCCTAAATCGCAGACCGCCAATGGCGTGTCTGCTGTTTCTTCTTTAACTGATTCTTTTTTAATTCTTCTTTAATTGAGTATTGTTTATGATTATTATTAGTGAGACTGTCGGACGGTTCGTAACAGACTTTATGTCTTTCATCCAGACTCCCTGTCCTTCTTAACCGACTCTATGTCTAAATCGTGGACACATTGTCTACAGCACCATTTATGCATCCTTCAACAGACTATATGACGGTTATTCGGACAGAGAGTCTGCTGAAAAGACAGACTCATCATTACCCGTTCACATCGGGCGGAAAGCGTTTCGTAATCTCAGCTTTAAGGAACTGAGCATAGCTGTCCAGAATCTCCTTCTCAGCGAATTTATCTATGGGGAGTCTTCTCTGGTTGAGTCTCTGAAGTTGGTCGATAAACGCCTTGTACTCGTCACGTTTAACCAATCCCTGAATACAAAGTGTCAATTTTCGCTCGTCGACTTGCTTCCGTACGCTTCCGATAACCTCATGGGTCTTTTCCGACATAAGCAGATACGGATGGCAATGTAGATAATTTGGCAGGGAATAGGTGTTATTCTTACCCTGACTGACCAGAATCATCTTCTTGCCTGCCAATTCCTTGATATGACGTTCTACTGACTTAGAACTACACCCGATGTTTCTTGCCATCATTTCAATGGTCGGATAACACTGACTCTTGTCGCTCATATAAGCGATTAGGTCAATCAGAATTAACTTCTCATACGGACTCAAACCGAAGCACCGATGGATTTTATGCGGCACTTTGGTAAATCCCTTATGCTGTGACGTGAACTGACTCTCTTGACTCACCGCGTCCATGTACTCATTAGCAGCTTGGTTATTCTTAATCAACCAGAAGTTACTCATTTTCATTACCATCCTTCTCATAGTTTTATGCCGCCGTATGGCGGCTATGAAGTTGGGAAGGTGGCTAGCTATTCAACGATACCTCGCCCAATATATGTAAACTGGTCGTCACCAGATTTTTGACTCTTACACTGTTAATAGTCGGGATACCTTGTCGTTTAGTTGCGATAGATGTCTCTTTGACCGACTTATGCCCTTTCACCTTAACTACCGTTCTATGTACGCACATAGTTGCAATCATTTTGAAAAAACCGCAAGAAAACGAAGATAACAAAAAACAGGTCGATTATGGTGGTATCTGACCATAATCGACCTGTTCGATACAATGCTATTACGTTAAATAGGATATAAAATTCAAGCTTCCATGTGCGTACAGTCAAAATGAAGAAACCTTTATACGGGTATTACATGGGTTATGTGTGTGATTGCTTAAATGATAGGTTCATTCGGCACTGGGTAGGAGCTTTTTGAACAGCCTCCGCCATTTACATCAGAGAATGAAAAAACCACAACACGGGCGGCTAGCTCGCATTGCGGCATTTTTGGTTGTATTGTACGATCTTGTGGCCTAGTTGTAAACCCGGTCTACTTTCCCGAGAAATTTTCTTCAATAAAAGGGTAATTAAGCAGGCTTAAATTTTCCTTAGTAATATATTTAATACGATATTCATCTAAATTGCTATTTATATATAAAACATTATCTTTTCTTTTCATTACTGGAAATGAACTATCATCAAGTAAAAGCAAATCTCCATCAATAACTCTTAAAGTTCTTCCAGTTAATTCAAGAAATTTCCTCCACCCAATATTAAACGTCTTTGAAATCATCTGAACACTAATACGCATATTTGTATTAACGCCATGATATCTGAAATTCATCTCCTGATACTCTTCCATATCATCATCTTCATCATCTAGATCAATGTCTATCGAAAAGTAATCGCAACCAATATATACATATTGAAAACCAAGTTCATGTCGCATTTTTTTAAACTTAACTTCCTCACCTAATACATCACCCGCTAGCTCATATAATAGATCACCTATGCTGTTTCTTTCCAACTTAGTATTTATAAATAATTCGTAATCCATTCTTCCTACCTCCCAAAAGCCCTAGTAATTTGACCATCCTTAACGATTATGAGTTCATCCAGGTGTTTTAAATTTGCCTTGGGGTTTGTTTGCCTCAAAATAGTCTTTAATAGCTCATCTATATTTTCAGCAGGATAATCATCTAGATTAAGCACAATTCTTTTGGCTTGATTTTTAGTCTTGTCTTTTATTTTTTTACAAACACTATCAATTGGAGTATCGACATCAGGAGCATAGCAATCAAACACTTTCCCCTCAATTAGGAAATCAGGATTTTTCCCTTCTTTTAGACCATAACCATTTCCTCCATCAATTTCATCCAACATTTCAATATCGTAACCTTGTTCTGCAAATAAGTCGGCAGCTTCATTTTGTCTTATATTTCCTCTGCCACCTTCAGGATTTGCATAATTTCCTCTTGGTTTTCCACCTTTAGGCAACGAAGGTTCAGTTAACTCGTTGTCAATAGTACCTTTACCCGTCCCCTCAGTATCCCTCTGCTCTTGTTCTCTTCTTTCCCTTTCTTCTCTTTCTCTTCTTTCCCTTTCTTCTCTTTCTCTCCTCTCTCTTTCTTCTCTTTCTCTTCTCTCTTTCTCTTCTCTCTCTCTTCTCTCTCTCTCTTCTCTTTCTCTTCTTTCTCTTCTCTCTCTTTCTTCTCTCTCCAGGTCTTCATTCCCATCCTTACGACGATGATTCCCTCCACCACCGCCTCCATTACCAGGCAAATCGTCATGCCGCATCCAATAAACCATAGGTTGACCCGTAACAGCATCTCTGAGAACTACAATTCTTCCATTAAACACACCCTTCATCTGCTCAATGAACTTATCAACTATTTCTTTTAATTTATTCAACGACTCTGCAAAACTCTTAGCCGCCGTCTTTAGCTTTCCATCCTTAAGAATGACGTGCATTACTTCATTGTTACGAGAATCAGGCAAAAGGGCACCTTTCCCATTTCCCTCTTGATCACCAGACTTTTTCTTGCCATTCGGCCCATCCAGCTTATCGGCCATTTTCGCAGTCCGCATAACAGTTGTACCTGTACCAGCACTAAGAACGGTTACCGCTACCTCTGCTACCACCATGTCTTTCTTAAACTCATTCTGACCCTTCGCATAGCTCTCGTCTTCCGATCTGGTCCACAAGCCGCCGTTAAACAAGTTATCTTGTTTGTATTGGGCGTCCTTCGCGAATGGATCGAGATACTCGTTGTAAAGACCTTCTCCCAGCTTCCCTATATCTGAAAGGATTTCATCGCCCGACTTCTTGCCCGAAAACGTATCTCCCACATAATTGAGCGTGTTGTTTACGCCTTGCTCGATGCCTTTCACGATGCCATTGCGTTCTCTCAGTGTGCCTACTTCTTCGCCGCTTACAAATTCATATAAATCTTGCGTGTTCTCTTCTCCCGCAAGTCCTGTCAGCAGCATGTCCCCGGCATCTACTGCGGTATTCCACAACCCCGCCAAAGTATCTCCAAAGGCATCTAACTTCCCTTTTACCTCAGCAACCTGGTTGTTGAAGGCTCTACGGGCTATGATGGCAGCCTGACCGTTTTCCTTCAAATCCTGTTCAAACGCACTTAATATCATCGGAAACGCCTGACGAACGGTCGCCTCCAGCTTAATTTCCTCACTACTGGATTTGTTTTCCTCCAATAGTTCTATCGTATTCGACGCCGTTTTCATGTTCAAGCTCTCAGTCCCGGACAAATACACAGCCGCACCACTCAAGCTCAGCGCACCACTCGCACTGATATTCACATCCGAGGTACTGTTCAGACTGATGCCTACATCCTTGTTCATCGAGATGTAGAGCATCCCTTCCTGAGCAGTCATCGTCAGCTCTTTATCCCCGAGCGTAAACTCTTTCCCCTGCGGATTCCCAAACGACTTCACACCGGGGTCCTGCATTTGCCGATCCTGCTTCTCGGCGGCTGCTCCTTTTGGCGCATGACGTACGGAGTTCATGACCATGCCGTCGTCTTCATCGGCGCTTGGGAAGTACAGCTTTACTTTCGAACCGAGCTCTGGCATGAGGTACAAAATCTGGTTGCCTTCCGCCGCGTACGGGAACCACTGAGCTTTGCTTGGCTCTTGCTTTTTGTCCATGTTCAGGTGGAGCTTGACCTGATTGCGTCCGATTTGAATCACTTTTCCGTCGATCGCCGCACCGATGATGGCCTTGTTGTACAGCTTCGATTGCTTGACGGCTTCAGGCACGGCGCATACGTAGCTCCATCTCAGGAGTCCCTGCTCCAGCTTCCCAGTCACTTTCGTAATGACAAACGTTTGGCCTTCCCGCTGCACCTCATCCCCGATTTGTAGCAGGTCTTCGTACTCGAATGCGTACGTCGTGTAATGATACTCGCTGACGGACGAGGAGCCGTTTGCGGCTTTTTTCATGTACGGCGCGATGGCCCGGTTGACCTCGTACGAAGATTCTTCTTCCAGCTTGATTTGCTTGCGTCCCTCGGGCATGCCGATCCACAAGCGTACCTTATGCGCACTCAAATCCGGTACGAGGACGGCTCCGACATGGGACGCGATTCGCTTTAAAAAGGTCCAGTCTGTCTCCTCGTACTGCATGATGTATTTGCCCTGCTTACGGTCGTCGAAGGCTTGATCGATGACATCTCCACCGTGATAGACGGACATGATCTCATCTACGACATCCCGGTACAACCGATTCACTTCTTGAAACGAACGTATTTTCACGCTCATGTCCAAAGCATATGTATGCGACACGGCCTGTAGCGTGACGTAGTGAATGTCGCGTACGACCTTGATCTCCACATGATCCAAGCGCCCCATGAAAATCGGCTGCTTCTGCCCGCCTTCCACTTTGTATAGCTCGATGGGATCGTGGGTGCCGGCACGATTGATGATCTCGTCCTCTTTTTCTTCCGGGACAATTCCTGTGATCGTGAGCCTGGCATGCGTGCCTGTCTGATGGACGAACTCCAGCTGATCTAGCCGGATCGGTCCATATGGCCAAACGAATTTTATATCCTGATAGGTCATGACCCCGCTTGTACGCTGCATGTTCTCTCCCCTCCTTCTCTAGCAAGCAATGGGAAGCGTCAATCCTGACCGTCTGTTTCAATCGTGATGATGCCTGACAGATTGCAGACTAGCTGCGACTTGCTCAGCAAGGCATGCTCGTTGTCGATGAGCACATCGTGCTTTCCATCTGTCCATTTCGAGGTCGTCTGTGGCACACACAGTCCTCCTCCTGCCGCTGTGCAAAACCCAAAGCATCCGATGTTCACACCAGGGACATGATCGGCAACATTCATGACAGGCTTATCTAGGCTATAAACGCCATGGCACAAGGGCAAATTCAATATGCCGGGGTCGGTTCCCTTGCTACACTTGAGGGTCGCTCCCCGCACGACATATGAGTACTCGGGGCTGAACAACCCCATTGCAAGTGCTTGAAGTAACGCTAGCATCTTTAGACCTATCCCCCTTTCCAAAAAAATCCTCTGCAAGCAACTTCCATATTCCGTCTTATTTTTACATTCCATCTAATAATCGGGATAAACTGGAAAGTAATTTATGGGTCAAACGTCCCGTTTCCTTATTTTTCTAAATAACCCAAAAAGGCCTCCACCAACTCTGCAATGGTTGGGGAAGCCTTCCTGAAAGAAAAAGCATTCTCGTTATATGGTTACACTCTCTTCGATGACCAGTTCACCGTTTGTCGCATCGAGACTGGCCTCTACGCCCAGAGGGAGAGCAATGTTGCATGCGCCATGTCCGATCTGAATGTTCCAGATGGTCGGTTTTCCGTACGGCACGACGATATTTTGAAACACATCCCAGACAGAGAAGCCTTCGCGCTTTTTCGGCTCACAATCGGTCCATGTCCCGATGACGACGCCCGCACAATCATCAAACAAGCCGCCTTGAGCAAGCTGTGTCAGCATGCGGTCAATCCGGTACGGCTCTTCGTCGATATCCTCGAGGAACAACAGCTTGCCTCTCGTATCGAGCTGGTAAGGCGTCCCCATCAAAGCAGAGACGAGGGCGAGATTCCCGCCGACTACGGGTCCAGCTGCCTGACCTTCGACGAGACAGACGATTTCTTCCCCCGGCGGATTAATGATCGCTCCCAATGGCTCGGGGCGAGTCATGGCACGCAGCAAATATTGCTTGGACCAGTCATCCAGTCCATGTGCGATGTCTGAGGTTGCCATCGGTCCGTGAAGGGTAGCCAGATTCGCACGCTGTCCGAAGACGGTATGCAGCGCCGTAATGTCGCTGTAGCCGATAAACAGCTTCGGGTTTTGGGCGATGAGGTCATAATCGAGCAAGGACAGTATTTGCGGGGAGCCGTAACCGCCGCGCATGCACATGATCCCGTCCACTTCCTCGTCGACGAACATGGCATTCAGCTCAGCCGCCCGTTGCTCAGGGGTTCCCGCCAAATACCCACCGTACGCTTCTCGGCACGTATCCGATATTTTCACCTTGTATCCCAAACCTTGCAGCTCTGCCATTGCTTTGTTCAGTACTTCTTCTGTAGCAGGACTAGAGGTTGCCACTACTCCGATTGTATCTCCCGCTCGCATTGCTTTCCCTTTGTTCATCTGTCCAGTCTCCTCCTCCGGGTTCTCTCCCCATTATCGTACATCTGTGTCACATGGTGCATAGCCATTTTCGCAGCTTGCGACTTGCAGACGGCTGACTGATTCCGAGCGCTTCCGCTACCTTTGTCGTCGTCTTATGCTGCTCATACGCCCGGTGCACGAGCTGGCGTTCCACCTCATCCATGGCATCCTGCATCTGCATTACACGATCGACCTTGATCCCTTTGTTCACACTAGTCTCTTGGTTATGAATATAACGCGGAATTTGCGCGGGTGTAATGAAGACATCGTGAGACGTGACGACGAGCCGTTCCACCACATTTTCCAACTCTCGTACATTGCCAGGCCAATCGTATTCACTGAGGATGCGATAGCAGGTATCTGCGAGTTGTCTTTCCAAACAGTACTTTTGCGAAAAGACATTGAGAAAGTAATGAACAAGCACGGGTATCTCTTCCTGCCTTTCGCGCAGCGGTGGAATTTCCAATGGTACCACGTGAATGCGATAGTACAAATCCTCGCGAAACTTGCCTTCCTTGACCATTTGCCGCAGGTTTTTATTCGTGGCAGTGATCAGCTTTACATCTACTTTTCGCGAAACAGAGCTGCCTACGGGCGTAATGGTTTTTTCTTGCAACACATTCAGCAGCTTCACTTGCAAGGAGAGTGACATTTCCCCGATCTCGTCCAAAAACAGCGTGCCTCCATTTGCCTTCTCAATTAAACCTGCCTTACCATCTTTGAACGCTCCTGTAAAAGCACCCTTTTCATAGCCAAACAGCTCTGACTCCAGCAGTGTCTCAGGAATGGCTCCGCAGTTGATATGCACGAATGGCTTGTCCACCCGCGGACTGCACTCGTGGATGTATTTTGCCAGCACGCCTTTTCCGACACCTGATTCTCCTAACAGGATCATGGATGATTCTACCTGCGACAGTTTTTTGGCCATCATCGCGACCTGCTCCATGGACTGACTGCGGTAGATCAAGCTCGTCTCTCCTTTTTGTCTGTTGTTCTCCTTCGTCATTTCACTCTGCAAGACCGTGCTGACGTACTTGACTTCATGTAATTCCTGCTGGAGTTGCTCCTGGCTCGTGATATCAATGAACGTATGGATCACTCCGCTAAAATTCCCGTCCTGATCCCAAATCGGTGTGCCTTCCACAAAAAGCTTGTGATTTTTGCGGGTGGTTTGAATCGTGTGTACCTTTTTCTTGTCGCGAATGACCCGCATCGTAATCGTTGGAGCAAAATAGCCGAGGTGATGAAACTCCTCGATACGCTTGCCCATCATCTCCCTGGGATCGATTCCGAAAAATTCTTCATATCGTTCCGAGCCATACAAAGTCCTGCCTTCTGCGTCTGTTACGTGCACGATATCAAACAGCGAGCCTATCAGGGCTTCATAATCGATCATGGCGCTCTCTACCTCCCGTGCCCCCCGCATCTTGTGGAGTGACACGTACATAGCGATTCGTCGGTCTGCCTACCCCACCATAGCTGACATCCATTCTGACACTCCCGCTCTTCTCCAGATAGTCCAAATACCGTCTGGCCGTCACTCTCGCGATCCCTACGCGTTCGGCCACGTCATCTGCCGAGAGCGGCTGACTCTCTTTCTCGATCTGGCGCATGATTTGCTCCATCGTGACAGCGTGCAGTCCCTTCGGTAGCACTGCCCTGCCTGTAGTGGCATCGTCTTGTTCTTTTTCTGGACTTTTGCGGAATAACAGCTGGTCGACCTCATCCTGGGATGCGGTTCCCTCCCAATCAATCCGTCGGCGAAACTCTCGATAGTTGTCCAGCGACTGCTTGATCCGTTCAAACTGAAACGGCTTGATAATATAGTCCATCGCCCCATTGCGCAGCATGGACTGAATCGTGGTCTTGTCCTTTGCAGCTGTCACGACGATGACGTCCACAGCATGTTTGGCGGCGCGCAACTCCATCAGCGCCTTCACCCCGTCCTGGATCGGCATGAAAATATCAATGATCACCAAGTCAGGTGTGAGCTCATTCACTAGCTTGAGTCCATCTGCCCCGTTGGCTGCAATTCCGACCACGACAAAGCCCGGGACGCGCTCTATGAACTGCTTGTTGATTTCCTGTACCATCGGATCGTCTTCCATTATCAGTACACGAATGTTGTCGTTATCCTTCTCCATGGCTCTCCACCTCCCCCATCGGAAACGTAATGAGAAAGCTGGCCCCTTCTCCTCGTGCCGAATGGCATACCAGCTCGCCTCCCCCTTTATTGACCAATTGCTGCACCAGATGCAGACCAAGTCCACGGTGCGCTCGTTCTTTCGTAGAATATCCCCGTTCCAGCATACGTTGGCGCGTCTCTTCGTCCATGCCGATTCCATTGTCCTCCACCAGAATGGAGCAAATCTCTTCGTCTTGCTCGATACTGATCATGATCTCCTTATCCTCGCGTTCGATTCGCTCCAGTGAATCAAAGGCATTCTCGATCAGATTCCCCAAAATGAGCACGAAATTATGATGATCCATGTACGGTGGAAAGCATTCCAGATGACTCCTGCGATCAATGACGACACGGATGCCCAGCTCTCTTCCGCGACTTACTTTGCCAATCAAGAGCCCAGATAAATTCTCATCCATGATCCGCGTCGTTAAAAAGGAGGTAAGCTCCTCCTGCTGCTCGTTGACCTCGAACAAATACGCGAGTGCCTTTTCATGCTGATGGAGCTGGAGCAAACCTGCGATGGTATGCAAATGGTTCATGTGCTCGTGATTTTGTACCCGCAGTGCACCTACGAATTCTTTTACGCCTGTCAGCTCCTCCGCCATTCTCGCCACTTCTGTTCTGTCCTGAAAAATCGCAATGGCGCCGACGACCTTTTCCTCGACCTTGATCAGAAAACGGTTGGACCAGAGCAGTGTATTGCCGACGTGAATTTCCGTGTTGGTAAAATTCTGGCGTAGCTCCAGCACTTCTGGTAATCTGGTGTCGTGCAGGACAGACCGTATGTGTTTGCCCAGCACCTCTCCTTCTATGCCAAAAATTTGCTTCGCTCTGTCGTTAAAGATCGTGATTCGCTCCCGATTGTCGATGGCGATAACTCCCTCGTGCATGGCATGGAAGGTCGCGGTTCGCTCTACCAGGATTCGTGCGATTTCGTCCGGCTCTAGGTCGAGCATCTGCTTTTTCATGTGACGGGCCAACTGATAAGAGCCCCACACCCCGAACAATAAGGAGAAGAAAAAGGTCAGCGCGATATTGTTTCGCTCACTGTACAAGATCCCCCAAACATCCGGCATCACACGTCCGACCAAGACAACACCCACCTGCTGATGCTGGTCATCCATGATCGGCACGTAGGCCCGCAGAGCCGTTCCCATCTCTCCTTTGACTTTTTGAAAATAGGAGTGCTCGGCATAGGCCTCATCAACCGCAGGGTCCATAAACACGGTACCAATCCGCTCATCTATTGGGTCTGAGTAACGGACACGCTCCCTATTCAGTACGACGATATACGTCACATCATTGACGACGCGCAGGCTGTTTGCTGTCGGTTGGATGACCTTCCACCCGTCTGGTTCCTGAATGCTTTTTTGTACATTGGGAATCGTCGCAACCGTGCGCGCTGTGGTCATCAGCCGTTGTCCCAGTTGGGTTTCCGTAATCCGAATAATCCCTCCGGCCATGATCAAGTTTCCGATGATCAAGGAAAAAAGAACGATTCCTACGGAGAGTAGCATTATCTTCCATTTGATTGTTAATCGTTCAAACAGGTTCGTTCTTTCCTTTCCATTGGGTTTATACTCAAATTCATTAAACGTAAGCAGGTGTATGAAAATGAAATCGTTGGTAACCAGTACATTCATTGTCCTGCTCGGACTTGTGAGCGCTGTCATTATAGGCTTCAGATCAGATTTCCTGATGGAAAACAGAGGATACGACGAAGAACAGGTGGGGCTGTCCAATCAAATCATTATCAAGTTCAGCCATGTGATTGCGGAAAACACGCCAAAGGGTCTGACTATCGAACGCTTTTCCCAGCTAGTGAAGGAAAAGACAAACGGACGTGTTGAGGTCCAGGTCTTTTCCAATAGTATCCTCCACACCGAGAAAACTGAGATGGCTGCACTGCAAAACGGCGAAATCCAGATGATCGCCCCTGCATTCTCCTATCTGTCAAACACGATTCCCGAGTGGGCTGTCCTTGATCTGCCTTATCTGTTTCGATCGCAAGAGGATGTCGAAACGGTATTCAATGGGGAAATCGGCCAAATACTATTCGACAAGCTTGAAGATTCTGATATGAAAGGACTGGCCTTCTGGGGAAGCGGCTTTAAGCAAGTGACAGCCAATCGTCCGTTGGTCATGCCTTCCGATTTTGTCGGCCAACGTTTGCGTATCATTCCAGGCAACGTGATCGAAGCTCAGTTTCGCACGCTTCAGGCAATCCCTGTAGGCTCTTCCTTCAATGAATTATACAGCATGCTAGCTGCCGGAAAAGTAGACGGCGAAGAAAATACAATCTCCAATGTGTACACCAAGCGGCTTTACCAAGTACAAAAGCACATGACCATCAGCAATCACAGCTATCTGGGCTACGCCGTCGTGATTAATAAAACGTTTTGGAACAATCTCCCCGCCGATATTCAGCAGGCCATATCGGAAGCGATGCAAGAAGCGACAGCTTACAATAATCAATTGGCTGTTTCGATGAATGACAAACAGCTGCGCTTGCTCCAAGAAAATGGGGGAATGCACATCCACATACAGACAGCAAAAGAACGTGCGGCCTGGATCACAGCGTTGCAGCCAGTCTACGATCAGTTCGCTCCGAGTATCGGAGAACCATTGATGCAGAAAATCAGAGAGCTCCACCAACGCCGGTGAAGCTCTCAATCAATCTCCTCGCTCTGCTCCTTGCGCATGGGCAAAATCAGCGTAAAAACTGATCCCTCTGACGTGCTTTTTGCGAGGAGGAGATCTCCGCCAAGAGCCTTCGCCATCATGCGAGAATAGGACAGCCCCAAACCGAGCCCACGTACTTTGTCTTTTTTATTGCTTCCCCGAAAGAAACGCTCGAACACAAGTGGCTGTTCCTTTGCGGGTATTCCCGGCCCATCGTCTTTGACGTCGATTCGTAAATCCGTGTCCGTCTCGTAGAGAGTGAGCGCTATGCTCCCATTCTCACCAACAGCCTGTTTTGCGTTGTTCAAAAGGTTAATCAAGATTTGCTGTACACGGCCCGGATCGACATAGATCATCGTCTGCTTTTCTAGAACCTCAACGGTAAACGTGACGTGACCGAGGTCGTGGACAATCCGCCATTGTGAGGCGATCTCGCGGATCAGCTTGTTCACGTTTTGCTCTTCCTGACAAACGGTGATCGCTCCTACGGCAAATGAATTGAAGTCTAGCAAATCCTCTACCATTTTTTGCAGACGCTTCGTTTCCTTCAAGCAGATTTCCAAAAACTCCTTCTGCTCCTCACCGGAAACCACCTCGTCGTTAATTGCCTGGATTAATCCACTAATCGACGTAACGGGGGTTTTCAGCTCGTGTGTTACTCCAGCCAAAAGCTCTGTTCGCATACTTTCCAGCTGCCGAAGACGGTCGGCCATTTCCGCAAACGTATGCACCAGCTCGTGAATTTCCTTTTCCTTGATCGTTTTATTGATCAAGACGTCGTAGTTTCCTTCTACGATCTGGCGAGCGGACATCACCACATTTTGAATCGGCTCAGACAGCTTCCGCGCATGAAAATAAATAACCGCCCAGCCAAGCACACCCAAACTGCCCAGCATGATAACCAAATATTGGATTTCTTCTTTACCTACTTTGATATCTGTTTCTGGGAAAAGCAAGATCACCTTGCCAATGACTCGATCATTGTATTCTAAATTTTTCCTCACTACATACAGTGTCTCACCTGACGGATGCCTCACTTTATCCCACCTATCTGCCTGCTCCAACAACTCAGGTGCTGCCTGCTGCAAGGGAGGGGGAAGCTTGGTTGGTCGACTGTAAACGACCTCTCCTTTTACATCTTCAATGAACAAAATCAGGTTGCGATCAACACCCATAAACTTACGCCGATTATCCAATACCTGATGAAGTTTTTCCCCCACCAAAATATTCCCAACATCATCGACGACTCGATCAGCCACTTCCTCTGCAAACAATCGCGTGACCTCGATCTGCTTTTCAATCGCAGCGTACTTGATCCAATAAGCAGAGACAGCCCCAATGATGAGCAACCCGATCACGAGGGTAAGCAGATAGCGTGTGGTCCAATAACGCAGCAGCGATACAGGCTCATTATTTTTTATAAACACAGAATTGATACCCAACCCCTCTTTGCGTCTTGATCTCGCCCTCATGAACCGGCCAATTCTCCAGAGTCTTTCTGACTCGCTTGATCGCCAGGTCTACGGCACGGTCACTTCCCCCGTAGTCTATTCCCCATACTTGTTCAATCAATTGCTCACGGGTAAAGGTCTGATTCGGATTTTGTGCCAGAAAAAGCAGCAAGGACAGATCGCGCGGGTGAAACGTCAGTTCGAGACCGTGCAACGTCACGTGATGGGACTGAAAGTTTATTTTCAAGCTTCCAAATAGTCGGGTCTCTTGATCTTTCACCAAAATAACAGAGCGCCGCAGCACCGCATTTACTCGCGCCACTACTTCGTCCGCGACAAAAGGCTTCGTTATGTAGTCATCTGCTCCTTGATTCAGTCCCTTGAGCTTTTGGTCTGTCTGGCCGAGCGCAGTCATGATAATGACCGGACAGGAGCTCTTTTCGCGAATATACTGGAGGATTTCCCAACCATTGCGTTCAGGGAGCATGACATCCAATAGAACCAAATCCGGCTTTTTTTCATCAAAAAGCTGCACGGCCTCGATCCCGTCATTCGCTTGCCAGACCTCATGCCCTGCCTTTTGCAAGTAAGCCTTCAGCACGCGCGATATCACTAGTTCATCTTCTACCAATAAAATACTTTTCATATCTTCCCTACCTGATTTACAGACATATAATCATTCCTATTCGCGAATTCTCGCATGGTCCTCTATACTCTACGTACTTCTATTCTATCAGTTTACAACCTTGTATTAAAATTTGCCTTTGATGTTTTTGGAAAATAGGAAAAAAGCCTTGCATCCCATGTAAAGGAGCAAGGCTTTTTTTGTGAGAAACGTCCCCACTATAGAGGAAGTTAATTAGATTTTGTCATCTTCGAAAAAGATTTCTTCATCGCTAGCATCAGCAGAGAAATCGTGCAGGTTGTCGCCATCCTCGTCAACGATTTCGCCATCAATGTCAGCATCATCGAACTCATCCCAAATGTCTTTTACTACACTTTCAACGAGGTCTTCGAAATCGGAATCATCCATATCATCGTACTCGTCTTGGAACTCATCCAGGTCAACCTCAATTTCTACATCGATATCATCTTCATCGCCCTTCAGCGTGAACTTCCACTCGATATCTTTGAAGTCATCGTAGTCCTTGTCGAGTTGATCTTCCAGGTCGTCCAGGTCATCTTGGACATCATCGTCATCATCTCTGTTGCTCTTGCTGTTTTTCAAATCAGTAATCTGTTTGTTCAGGCTGTCAATTGTGCCTTGCATGCTTCTGATTTGAGCATCACGTGCAGCCAACTCGTTTGCGTGTTGGGAGTTAGGCATGTCTTTTACCGTAACGGTGTACTTCGTGCCATCCCATGCTACATCCTTGTTGAATACGCCAGCCATCATGCGAAGTGGAATGTACGTGGTTCCGTTTACGATGAATGGTTCGATTGTAGTTGGAACAGCTGCGCCGTTATAAATAACTTTAATGTTGTTGTACTTAGCTTGCAGATTCTTCGTTCCAGTCGCTGCTTGAGAGCTCGTCGGAATAAGCGTGGTAGTCAGAATCAACGCTGAGGCAATCGCCAGATATTGCTTCTTGAACATAGAAAATCCTCCATTCTCCCGGTTGTCTATTTCTTTCGTGTCACTATGTACATTTCCTACTTTACCTATTGTTCGTGTCGAGAGTATGTCAACAATTGATTTTTTCCTTTCCAATTTGAGGGGATTTCTGTGACCAAAAGGACCAAAACAACCAATATGACCGCATTATTTTCAATTTTCCAGCCAATTTATACAATGCGAAAAAGAGGAATAAAGCGTTTTCAAAACCTGGAGGAGGAACGAATTTCATGCGGATCAACTTTAAAAATCTGACCGTACAGGTTGTAATTGCCATCATTCTCGGTATCTTAGTTGGTCATTTTGCACCCAAATTTGGCGCAGAGCTGAAGGTGTTGGCCGATATTTTTGTCAAACTGATCAAAATGGTCATCCCACCGATTGTCTTCTTCACTGTCGTAAATGGAATCGCCAGTATGGGAGACATGAAAAAGGTCGGAAAGATCGGCGGCAAAGCACTGCTCTATTTTGAAATCGTTACCACAATCGCATTGGCGATCGGACTGTTGGTTGTCAACCTGATCAAGCCTGGGGTAGGCTTTGACAAAACGGGTCTGACCAGCGGGGACGTCTCCAAGTACACGGAGGCTGCTGCTCAGAGTAACAACGGTTTTATTGATTTTATTACGGGGATCATCCCGGAAAATGTCGTCGGGGCTATGGCAAAAGGCGAGCTGTTGCCTATTCTGTTCTTCGCTGTCCTGTTTGGTCTCTCACTCGCTGCCATGGGGCAAGCGTCCCAGCCTGTCATCAAGCTGTTTGATAAGCTGGCACACGGATTTTTTGGTGTCGTCAACATGATCATGAAGGTTTCTCCGCTAGCTGCATTTGGCGCAATGGCGTACACGATTGGCAAATTCGGCATCGGTTCGCTGACCAGACTGGGCCTTTTGATGACGGCTGTCTACATCACGATGTTTTTGTTCATTATTCTCATACTGGGCGGGATCGCGCGCTACTACAAATTCAGCATCTTCGCGTTTATCAAATACATTCGAGAGGAAATCCTGCTCGTGCTTGGCACCTCCTCCTCAGAGTCCGCTCTTCCGAGAATGATGGATCGGCTGGAGAAGTACGGTTGCTCCAAATCCGTTGTCGGTCTGGTCGTGCCGACGGGCTACTCGTTTAACCTGGATGGTACCTCCATCTATTTATCTATGGCTGCCATTTTTATCGCCCAGGCCTATGGCATCGAGCTCAGCTTCTGGGAACAGGTCACTCTTTTAGGAATCCTGATGATTACGTCAAAAGGGGCTGCCGGTGTAACAGGTTCTGGTTTCATTACACTCGCCGCTACCTTGGCAGCCTTCCCAGTTATTCCGGTCGAAGGCATTGCGCTCTTGCTCGGCGTTGATCGCTTCATGTCAGAGGCTCGTGCCATTACGAATCTGATTGGAAATGGCGTAGCTACCGTGGTCATAGCCAAGCATGAAAATGAGTTCCATCCGGGACGCGTCCAACAAACAGACGAAACCGCCATCGAGTCGGACAACGATTCAGAAGCAAAACCGATCACGGCCTAGTCCATATAAAAAAGAGGTTCTCCTACTTCAGAGAGAACCTCTTTTTGCTTTAGTCATTTGGCCATGTCTTACGAAGCTCAACCTCGAATTGGCGCAGGTGATTAATTCGCTTCTGTGCTGCCTGATACTCCTCCTGCCAGCCCTCTTTCTCGCGCTCTCTAATCAGCTCCGCCTTTTTCTCCAGTTCCTTTACCTCATTGCGCAATGCGATCACGATGTCTAATAGCTCATCCATATCCATGGACCGCATGTCTTGAATAAAGACCCATTCAGCTTCTGTTAATCGATACTGTTTGTTCGCCATGTTTCATCATCCTTAAAATAACCTCTATACGAAGCCCACTCATGAGGAGTGACCTTGTTTTAGAGGAAAGTTAATATTCCTGTCCGTTTATAAGTGTGTCATTTTTTAATGAAATTGTTTCATTTTGAAGAAAAATGACGTCATTTCGTGTATAATAGTGGATGTAGGTATGAATGTCGACAATAATCCGCATAACAGGAGGGATTATTACTAAAATATCACCGGAATGGATATAATTCCAAATAATTATTGACGACTTGTTGCTCACTGAAAAAAAGAGCAGCTATCTATGCCAATACAGTGTTTTGCGCAAAGGAGGTTCTTATATGTTCTCTATTCGAGAATCCGATTTACCAGGAATTGGTAGGAAGTACCAGGTCGAAACCAGAAGTGGCGACAAGCTGGTTATCGTCATTCACGATGACGGCCGCCGGGAAATGTATCACTTTGACCGTGATGATATGGACGAAACAATCTCCATGGTTACCCTTGACGATGATGAGGCGAGACAAATTGCTGCCATCGTAGGCGGCTTGACGTACAAACCATCTGCACTGGAAACAGTCGAGGTTGCGTTAGACAAACTCATGATCGAATGGTACAAAATTGAATCGAACGCTCCTGCCATTGGCAAGACGATTGGGGAACTCAACATTCGTCAAGAAACAGGCGCTACCATCATCGCTGTTATCGAAAAAGACCATAAACAAACGATTAATCCCGGCCCCGAGTATGTCCTTTGTACAGGATCTACGTTGGTCGTTGCAGGTGAACGGAAGCAGGTGAAGGCTCTCAAGACTATTCTCAGCAACGGAGGTGAGTGATATTGGAGCACATCGTTTTTGAAGTCGGTCTTGCCCTCGCACTCATAGCAATTGCGGGGTTCCTCTCCATGAAGTTAAAATTCTCCATCGTACCCTTCTACATTCTCGTCGGGATGATCGTGGGTCCACACGCTCCCGACATCGGCTTGTTTGATCTCCGCTTTATTGAAAGCGCCCCGCTCATCGAATTTATGGGCAGACTTGGCGTACTCTTCCTGTTGTTTTACCTCGGACTGGAATTTTCGGTAGGCCGTCTGATCAAGGCTGGTCGATCCATTGCCGTAGGCGGTACGATCTACATCGTGATTAACTTTACCCTCGGCCTCGTATTTGGTTGGGCCGCTGGCTTCCCTCTCAAAGAGGTATTGATTATCGCCGGTATTACCACTATTTCCTCCAGTGCCATTGTGGCAAAAGTACTGGTGGATCTCAAACGTACAGCAAATCGCGAAACAGAGATGATCTTGGGGATCATCATGTTCGAAGACATATTCTTGGCCGTCTATATCTCGATCGTGTCCGGCTTGGTGCTAAGCGGTGCAACCTCTCTTGCTGGCGTACTCTCATCCGCATTGATTGCACTCGGCTACATGCTCCTCCTCATTATCGTAGGCCGCAAACTCGTACCTTTCCTGAATCGGGCATTGAACATCAAATCAAACGAAGTGTTTATGATTACGGTGTTTGCCGCTCTGTTTCTGATTGCGGGTTTTTCCGAAACGATCCATGTTGCCGAAGCCATCGGAGCTTTACTCGTAGGTCTCGTCTTGGCAGAAACACAACACATGAAGCGCATCGAGCATCTCATCTTGCCGTTTCGTGACTTCTTCGGAGCCATGTTCTTCTTCAGCTTCGGTTTGACAATTGATCCATTGGAGCTGGGTGGAGCCGTATGGTTGTCCATTGCGGCAGTCGCCATCACCCTTTTCGGTAACGTCGTAGCCGGACTTTTGGCTGGACGCAGTGCCGGATTGTCTCCCAAGGCTTCTACCAATATTGGACTAACCATCGTCTCTCGCGGTGAGTTCTCCATTATCATGGCTAATCTCGGAAAAGCGGGCGCACTCATGGAAATTTTGCAGCCATTTGCGGCTCTTTACGTTTTGATTCTCGCCATTTTAGGTCCATTGTTGACTAAGGAATCCAAGCATATTTACAAGTTGCTCAATACTGTGTTTCGTCTGGATCGAAAGGCACCACTCAAAGAACCAGATAACAAAGCAGACGCTGGATAATAGGAGAGACATGACTACCGACAGCAGATATGCCTGCTGTCGGTTTTTCTATTTGATCGCAGACAACATGTTCTCCATTATTTCTTCACTCATCGGGCCGATGTATTTATTCTGGACCACGCCGTTCGAATCAATGATGTAGCTGGTCGGAATCGAAATGGCTTTGTACACATTCGCCACTTCTTTCTCGGGATCGAGCAAGATTGGGAAGGTAATCCCATACAGCTTCACAAAATCCGCTACCGCTTCCGGGCTCGTCTCCGTATCAGTCAAATTGACCCCGAGAATAACTACGCCTTGTTCCTTATTCTCTTCGTAGTAACGCTGCATGTCCGGCATTTCTGCACGGCAAGGAGGACACCACGTCGCCCACAGATTGAGAATGACTTTTTTCCCCCGTAAATCGGACAGCTTGACCGTACCGCCACCTATCTGCTGCAGTTCAAAATCCGGAGCGGTATTTCCTTTTTCAATCCCAATCTGCCCGTTGCCTTGCTCGCCAGATGAAGCGATGGGCTCCTGCCTGTTCAAGAATTCCGCATCAAAAATGCCCCATCCCAAAAGCCCCAAGAGTACGACGATCGCCCATGCATTATGATATTTCTTCATCGGTCGTTCCCCCTATCGGCTTCACTCGTCTGGACAAAAAGAGCAGCAAGAGAGCGAATGCATAGTACATGAGCTGATAGCCGGAAAGTCCTGCAAACATAGATTCTCGATTCGGAACAAAAAAGTGCACATAGACTTGGCTAATGGCAAACCACATCACGGGTGCAAGCCAAGCCACAAGATGAATGAGTCCTTCCTTTGCCCGATGCAGCCACCAAAGAAAGAAGGCGCATATCGCGACCTGTTGTACGTGATACCACATGCTGCTCTGTTCTAACACGACCGTGAGCAGCTGGTAAACTCCAGTTGCAGCAAGAAAACCTATCGCCATCCCCAAGGCGACGAAATGAACAGGAATCGCTTTTTTGCGTACCGTCTTGGTGAGGTAGATGACAACTGCCACGACTGCCAGCATGGCTCCGTTTTCTCCCCCTGAAAAATAAAGAATGGACGAGGGATTTTCCACCACTTTTGAAAAATGAAACAGGACGTAGCTGAACTTCCAAACGAGAAATGCCAGCACCAGCGCATTACTCAACAGCTCAATAATGGCTGATTTCATTTTTCGGTTATGTGTAAGCTGAGCGGAAATGGCCACAAAGCCGAGCGAAAGCGAAACAATGACCGCCAGCATGCTCATTTTCAACAAAAAGGGACCCATTTGAAAAGCATCGGACATTTTCGTTTCCTCCTTCTAGAAAATGTCTTACTCTAAGGAAGACAAGTATCCAAACAATTATCACCATATCAGGAAATGGGGAATAAAGGAATGCTCACGAATATTTTTACTTTGCAGGAGCGCTATGCCCTTGCTTTTTCTACGCGAACAGAGCATCCACAAGTGCGCGTATATCGCGATGAATCGGTCCCAGACATGTATAGCCATAATTATACAGAAATTATGTCGATTCCCACGCAAGACTGGCTACGAGCTTACATTGAGCAAGAGCTAAGACATGCCAAAGACCAGCAGCTCGGCCACTTGAAGCTAGAACTGCACCCGTCGCTACCTTTTTCAGAAGAATTCGTGTCTTTTGCCACTCAGCTTGGGTTTGAAGTAAATACGATGCTGTACATGCTTGCACCGTTGGATGTTGCCGATAAACTGGCGCCGAATCCACAATGCTCCGTTTTACGTGGGGATTCAATCGAAGTCATGGAAGCAGGCATTCGCTGTCTTACTACTAGTGATTCCGTCACGATCAATCCTGATTTTGCTGTCCGAAAAGCGAACCGGAAAAAAGAGATTTATGAAAACGGCGAGATCATACCGTATGTATGCTTTGTCGATCAGGAGCCGGTCGGTGCATGTGAATGGCATCTTTACAAGGAGCTCGTTCGAATGGAGGAATTTTTTATACTGGATGACTGGCAGCGTAGAGGATTCGGCACGGAAATCATTCGGGTCATGATGCAGGACGCCAAAAAACTCGGCGCCACCCATATGTACTTGACGACCTATGCAGATGATACGCCGCAAGAAATGTACAGCAAGCTCGGCTTTCAAGAGGTCGTGAGGCATTTGGAAATGATCTGGCTAAAGAACTAAAAAAGCTCCCACCAAGTAGCTTAGTGAGAGCCATCCTATTTTCAGCGTTGATCTAGTCTTTTGTTAAGCAGCGCTTCTGCCTCCCGATCCCTTCGGTCGGTTTCGCCGTTTTTGGTCCATTGTAAAAATCGGTCGTCCAAAAGCTCTGCCAAGATTGCCCGTTTGTCCGCTTCGCTCACCGCCAGCGAGAGTACTTGTCTTCTCATGCTGCCGAGAAAAAGCGTGTAGTCCTCGTATTCCGGTCCCACCCACTCTTCGAGCTGGCGGCGCATTTTCTTCGCCAGACCCGGGTTGTTCCCACCCGTAGAGATAGCAATCTGCAAGTCTCCACGTGCAACGACGGATGGAACGGTA
The DNA here is from genome assembly GCF_028369215.1 of Brevibacillus sp. AG. NCBI lineage: Bacteria > Bacillati > Bacillota > Bacilli > Caryophanales > Paenibacillaceae > Brevibacillus > Brevibacillus sp. AG. The sequence continues at coordinate 335,796 of NZ_JAQMYO010000007.1, forward strand.
AAAGAACAGAGGTCTGGGCGATCAACGATATTGATCCACTGCTGCGGACGGCACGCTTCGTATACAGCCAGATTGACGGCGGGATCACTCGTCGCCGCGATAATGAGCACTGCCTCTCCTACGTCCTGTGGGGTAAAGGGTCGCAGTGCTACCATCAGCTTCTTAGCGTGTGCCCATTCAAGGATGGTTGCCGTACAGGAGGGACTCACAACGGTGACATCCGCACCAGCAACAAGCAGACTACCGATTTTCCGCTCGGCTACCTGCCCGCCACCGACCACCAAGCAACGCTTGTTTTGTAGATTGACCATCATGGCATAGTGCGTCACCAGCGTTCCCTCCCCTCGGCTTCCTATTGTTGCACTTGCTCCATTCCAAGCGTAGCTTCAAACCAGTTGATTTTCTCACGCATCTTCACGACATCACCGACCAAAATGATAGCTGGATTCGTGATGTGACTGTTTTGGGCCAAACGTTCCTCAATATCAGCCAAGGTACCCGTGACCACCGCTTGCTGCGGGAGTGTTCCCCAAGAGATGACAGCTACTGGCGTATGCGGATCGCGTCCGTGCTTGATTAACTGGGTGCGGATCAACGGCAGATTGGCTACCCCCATGTAAAAGGCAACGGTGTCGATGCCATTCGCGAGAGCACGCCATTTTTCTACAGCCAACTCCGGCTTGTCTTCTCGCAAATGTCCCGTCACGACAGCGAATGACGAGCCGTGATCGCGGTGTGTTACCGGAATACCCGCGTACGCCGAGGTTGCAATTCCAGCTGTTACTCCCGGGACGATTTCAAAGGCAATTCCTCGCTCAGCCAAATGCTGCGCTTCTTCTCCCGCACGACCAAACACGCAAGGATCGCCACCTTTTAACCGAACGACAACTTTTCCTTCCAGCGCCTTTTCCGCTAACAGCTCGTTAATGGATTCCTGTCTCATCGTGTGATGATCCGGCAGCTTGCCGCAGTAGATGCGTTCTGCCGTCTGTGGCGCATACTCCAGCAGAGCTGGATTTGCCAGACGATCATACACAACCACCTCTGCCTTTTGTAGACATTCCATTCCTTTTACGGTAATTAGCTTTGGATCGCCAGGGCCAGCTCCTACGAGATAGACTTTGCCCGCGCCGCTCATCGGTCACTTACTCCTGCTGATGCAAATGTCGCCATCTCACGAACCATCCGTGTCGCTGCTTCCACGATTGGAAACGCCAATGTTGCTCCGCTTCCTTCGCCCAGTCGCAAATTCAGGCTGAGCAATGGCTCCTTGCCTAATGCTTGCAGGACAAAGTCATGCCCCGGCTCCTCAGAACGGTGACCCGCGATCAAGTAATCAGCAACGAGTGGCTCCATGCGAACAGCCAGCAAAGCCGCTACCGTAGCGATAAAGCCGTCCAGCAGCACAGGGACACGGCGAGAAGCTGCTCCCATGATCGCCCCTGCCATTGCTCCGATTTCCAGTCCGCCGACTTTTGCCAAAACGTCCAATGGATTGGTTGCATCCGGGCGATGCAGCGCAAGCACGTCACGAACAACTGCCTTTTTACGCTGCCAGCCTGCGTCATCCAGTCCTGTTCCTCGTCCGACGATTTGCTCAGGAACAGCTCCAGTTAAGGCTGACAGAATCGCGCTGCTAGCTGTCGTGTTGCCAATCCCCACTTCACCGACGATCAGGACTTTGGCGCCTTCCCCGATAATCGCTTCTGCCATTTCAAGGCCAACTGCGATGGAGCGCTGCGCTTCGTCTGCTGTCATCGCTGCTTCTTTCAGCATATTGCCCGAGCCTGCTCTGATTCGCTTGTTGTAAACACCCGGTGCTTCGACCTCGACCGCTACACCGACATCTACGATTTTTTGGATGGCTCCGATTTGTCTGGCGAAGACGTTGACTCCAGCTCCGCCATGAACCATATTCAGCACCATTTGCGCTGTCACTTCCTGCGGATAGGCAGAGACACCTTCCCGTGCCACACCGTGATCGGCCGCAAAAACAAGCACGCCCGGCGGTGTCACAACAGGCATCGTCTCACCTGTCATCCCAGCCAGCTCAATAGCCAATTGCTCCAAGCGACCAAGGCTGCCAAGCGGCTTGGTCAACTGATCCACATGCTGTCTCGTTTGCTCACTTGCTTCCTGATTTCGTGGCTCAATCGCCGGATAAATGACTGACATTACACCTGCACCTCTTTTTCTTGAAAAGCCTTCATGTACTCTTCGATCGTATCCAACTTCACATGGCGACGAACGGTATCCGCCAACAGATCGTACCCCTGCTCTCGTAGAGCGACAAAGGATGGGCGATCCGTGATGGGTGGGAGACCTTTTTTCTCACGGATGGTATTCAGCAACAGAGTGCGGAAGTGGTCATTGTGAAACAGCCCATGAAAATACGTGCCGATCATCTGACGCTCCTCCTGACAATAGCCCTCCGTACGCCCCTCCATCTGGATAAAAGGAAACTCATTGCTCGAATAAGCAGATTGCCCCATGTGAATCTCGTAGCCTTCCACCGTCAGTTTTTCCTTCGCAAATACTGCTTCACCGCGGGACAAAACTGTCGTTTTCTTCTGCTCCATCGTCGTGATCATCGGGATGAGACCCAGCCCATCAAGCTGCTGCAACGGAGACTCGACCCCAGCAGGATCGTGAATAGAATCTCCCAGCATTTGATAGCCGCCGCACAAACCGACGATATACGTCTTCCCTTTATGATGAAGGTCTTTGACCGCCGCGGCAAGACCTGTCTCTCGCAGAAATTGCAAATCCTCAAGTGTATTCTTGCTGCCCGGTAAGACAATCAGGTCGGGTTCACCCAGCTCTTCCAAACGTGTCACAAAGCGCATCCGGCAATCCGGCTCTACAAAAAATGGGTCCACGTCTGTAAAGTTGGAAATTCGCGGGTAGCGCAAAACCGCAATGTCAATCTCTCGCGGTGTCTCACGCTGACCTTGATAACGGTGCAAAATCAGCGAATCCTCCGCATCGATCCACAAGTCTGGAATAAATGGCACGACACCAAGGACAGGCTTGCCTGTGTATTCCTCGAACCAGTCCAGCCCCGGCTGCAAAAGTGTCAAATCACCGCGAAAACGATTGATGATGACGCCAATCACGCGGTCCCGATCTTCGGGTTCGAGCAGCTGGAGGGTACCGACCAAGCTGGCAAACACACCCCCACGCTCGATGTCAGCCACCAAAATGACGGGCGCGTTCGTGAGACGAGCGACCCGCATATTGACGAGCTCGCGGTCATTCAGATTAACCTCTGCCGGACTGCCAGCTCCTTCAATGACGACCCGCTCATAGGAGCTGGCGAGTCGTTGATACGCTTCCTCAATGATCCGCAAGCCCTCGTGATAAAATTCCGTGCGATAGGCAAAAGCTTTCATGTTGCCATATGGCTCGCCGTTGACGACAATTTGCGATTCGGAATCTCGCGTCGGCTTGATCAAAATGGGGTTCATGTCGGTCGTCGCCAGAATTCCTGCTGCTTCTGCCTGAACGCCCTGTGCCCGGCCGATTTCTTTCCCATCTAGCGTCACGTAGGAATTCAACGCCATATTTTGCGATTTGAACGGAGCTGTCTTGTAGCCATCCTGGGCAAAAATCCGGCACAGCGCTGTAGCAATCGCACTTTTTCCTGCATCCGAGCTAGTACCTTGCACCATCAACGGGAGGGTTTTAGGCACGAGCGGCCACCTCCGCGCAACGGTTCAGCCAACGCTCAACCAGTTCGGGATTGGAGCCAAAATGCAAGTGAGTATAGCCTGCGACCAGATTCCCCTGGGCATAGCCCTCCGGCTTCGTACCGCGAAGTCCTTTTGTTTCGTAGGCTGTTGGTAATTGTTGATCCGAAGCATACGTCGAGTAATGGAATTCATGCCCTTTTGCATGTTCTTCGGTGCCGAGCAAGAAATTGCCTTCCTTGCCGCGCACTTCCCGATAGCCAAGCGCTGCAAGCTTTTTCTGCATGGTCACCTTGCCTGGGATGAGCCCCACCATCGGATAGCTGTCGCCCTCGGTCGTCACGATTGCCTCTGTCAAAAACATGTAGCCGCCGCACTCAGCCAAGGTAGGCAAGCCTTTTGTGATCGCAGATCGGATCGATAGTTTCACCGCTTCATTTTGCGATAGCTCTGCCGCAAATTCCTCCGGGAAGCCTCCCCCAATGTACAAGCCATCCGCGTCCTCAGGCACTCCCTCTCCGGCCAGTGGAGAAAAGAACGCGAGCTTCGCGCCATATGCTTCGAGCAGCTCCAAATTTTCCGGATAATAAAAATGAAAAGCAGGGTCCTTCGCTACAGCAATGGTGACATCGGCAGATGCTTTTCGCGGAGCAAACAACGTAGGTTCTGCTTGCAGCGGCTCTGCCTTTGCCAGCTCCCAGATTTGCTCCAAATCGACTGTCTCCGCAATCAGATCAGCCAGCTTTTCAAACAGCGGTGTCAGCTCTCCACGCTCAACAGATGGCACCAATCCGAGATGACGTTCCGGTATTTCCAGCTCGTTCTCCCGTTTCAGGTAGCCCACGACCGGAATCCCGCACTCCTGCTCGATCGCTGCCTTCACGATTTTGTGATGGCCTTCACTGCCGACCTTGTTCGCGATAACACCGACGATTCTCGCCTGTGGATTGAGCAGTTGAAAGCCTTTGACAATCGCAGCCGCACTGCGAGCCATGCTCTGACAATTGACCACCAACAGAACCGGGGAGCCAGTCAGGATGCTGATTTCGGCCGTGCTGCCTTTATCGCTGGTCGCTTCCTTGCCATCGTACATGCCCATAACGCCCTCGATAATCGAGATGTCTGCACCCTCGCTGCCACGGACAAAAATCTCTTTCACGATCTCGTGCTCCAGCATAAAGCTGTCCAGATTGCGCGAAGCTCTCCCCGTTACAGCCGTATGATACGTGGGATCGATGTAGTCAGGTCCGCACTTGAAGCCCTGTACGGTATGCCCTTTTCTTTTCAGAGCAGCCATCAGTCCGATGGTAACGGTTGTCTTACCCGCTCCACTGCCTGTTCCGGCAATCACAATACGGCGGCTATCCGTCATGCGCGCTCCTCCTCATGATAGGGCATCAATCCGACCGAAATGGTGGTGTTGCCCGACTTCTTCTTGGTCAAAACGAGTTCGTCTGCGCCAGCATACAGCTTCGCGGCGGGCTCGCTTACTCCGTACGCTCCAGTGAATTTGAAGACGGTATCAGACGGATCGCTGATTTCTACCTGATTCAACTCTTCAGGCGAATACCAGACGAATGGCCAGCCGTATTTTTCGCAAACGGCGATCAGACCCGCTTCATCCTTTTTCAGCTCGATGGTCGCCAATGCTTTTACACTTTTGATTGAAAATTGCAGTTCATCCAGCGTTTCCTTGATGACTGCCTCGATCTCCTCTGCGGAGGTTCCACGGTTGCAGCCCATCCCGAGCACGATGACCTTCGGACGATAAAGGACACCGTTGTCCAAAATCGATTGTTCCTCCGGTGTGAGCAAGCGATGAGAAACGACTAGAGCAGCTTGCGGCTGATCGGCTTTTGCCTCAGCGATTGTCGCGTATTCCTTGATGGATGGTGGCATCGGTGTGTCATGCATCCACCAGTCACGTTCACCGGATTCATTGATGACAGCTACGCGCTCCTCATTTACGACCGAAGCACTGACAGGGGTCAGCTTTTCAGCGGAATCCCACTCCCAGCCAAAACGTCTACCGAATAGATCGACCGGAATCGTCTTTTGTACGTCAGATGCTGTCGTGATAATCGGACGAGCACCCATGACTGCCGCTACCTCGCGAGCCAGCTCATTGGCACCGCCCAAATGACCGGACAGCACACTGATGACATTCTCCCCACGGTCATCGACGACGACGACACCCGGGTCTTTCTTTTTATCTTCAAGCAAAGGTGCGATCATCCGAATAACCGCACCCAGAGAAATAATGATGATTAAACCTTTATAAGCAGGCCAGAGAGCTGGAAACAGCATCCGCACGCTGTTTGAAAAAAGCTGGATGCCGCGCGCTTCCTCGTCTCCCCGCTCGAACTTGCTCATGTAGTACAGATCTGTTCCAGGAAATTTTTGTGCCAAATCACGCGCCATCTCTACTCCGTGCTTGGTGATGGCGACGATCGCATAGTCTCCGCGCTGTTCGATGACAGGGATTTCTCCCTCGATCAGTTCGATGATCTTCATTATTCCTTCACACCTTTTCTGAACCCGTGTGTAAAGGTTTTGTCGTACAGCTTGGAACGGTACTGCTCGCTCTTGTCGTGGATGTTCGGGTCCAATGCCCAGCCAGCCAAAATCATTGCGTGTTTGCGAATGCCGTTTTTCCCCATGTCTTCGTCCAAGTTTTTCAACGTCGTGCGAACGATCAATTGATCCGGCCAGCTCGCACGTTGTACGACTGCGACAGGTGTGTCCTCGCTCCAGCCAGCTTCGACCAGCTCGCGGACTACTTTTTTCGTCAAAGTCGCGCTAAGGTATAGAGCCAACGTGCAATGATGCTCAGCGAGTGCACGCAGTTTTTCTCTTTCAGGCACTGGTGTGCGACCTTCCGCGCGGGTGAGGATGATCGTCTGTGTCAGATCAGGAATCGTCAGCTCGGCTCCTACTGCTGCCGCTGCCGCAAATACGGAGCTCACACCCGGTACGATTTCTACCTCGATGCCTTTTTCCTTTAACAGTGCGATTTGTTCCATGATGGCGCCATAAATCGATGGATCGCCCGTATGCAGGCGTACGACTGTTTTTCCACTGCTAATCCGGTCTACCAACTGCTCTACCATTTCTTCCAATGCCATACCCGAGCTTTGCAGTACTTCTGCTTCGGGGTTGCCCATAGCTACCAATTCCTCATTCACGAGAGAGTCGGTATACATAATGACGTCTGCCTTTTGCAGCAGCTTCAAGCCTTTTACCGTAATCAAATCAGGGTCGCCGGGACCCGCTCCTACTATGTACAGTTTCATTACTTTTTCACCACCATCAGTGTAAGATAGCTAAGCTCTGCCCGCTCCAGTTCACGCATATCGGTCCAAACCATTTCCTCGGAGGAAGTAACCTTGGTTGCTACCGCTGCCTTATCAGCCAGCCCCATTTCTTTCAGCAAGCCAATGATCATTGGCAGTACTTTTGCTACCTTCAGGAACACGACGGTATCGTGGTTCTCAAGCGCTTTGCGCATGGCTTCCTTGTCTTCTGTTGCCGGGATGATTCCGATCTGCTCGTCGCCATCCGCCAGTGGCAGATTGAAGCGGGAAGCTGCTCCCAAAAACGAAGACACACCTGGCACCGACACGACTGGCACTTCCGGATGCTCCTCATGCATGACGCGCATCATGTGGATAAACGTGCTGTAAAACATCGGATCGCCTTCCGTTACAAAAGCGACGTCCTTGCCTTCAGACAAACGCTCCCAGACGATCTCCACCGTGTTGTTCCACTCGCGCTCCAAAATTTCTTTGTCCCGCGTCATCGGGAATACGAGTCCGAGCATTTCCTTGTCTGGGGACTGCACATACAGCTCCGCAATTTGATGTGCGTAGCTTTTGCTGCCCATCCGTTTTTTCGGGTACGCAATCACTGGCGATTGCTGCAATAGACGAAATGCCTTGACGGTAATCAATTCAGGGTCGCCGGGACCTACGCCCAGTCCGTACAATGTTCCGATCTTAGTCACTTGATGTCTCCTCCTTGTTCTTCTGCCTGCTTGGCCCAAGCCGTAATGATGTAGATCGGATTCAATGCTTCAAAGCGCGTCAGGGACAAAATCGGCTTGCTGCGCGATAGCTGCGCCAGTGTCACCGATGTCTCGAATCCTTCCTGCGCGAATGCTTGTGTCGCTTCGTACAATGTCTCAATGGTCGCTGCGTTCACCACAATCCGGCCATTCGGGCGCAGTCGTGTGCAGCAGATATTCAACAGCTCACGCAATTCTCCACCGCTACCCCCGATGAATACAGCGTCCGGGTCTGGGAATTGATCGAGGCCATGTGGGGCGCGTGCATTGACCACTGTCAAATCCGTGCGAAACTTCGCCATGTTCTGGCGGCAGTTTTCCAGATCGTCCGCGTTCTTCTCTACGCCGTACACTTCACCCTCACGCGCAATTCGTGCCGCTTCAATGGCGACAGAGCCTGTGCAGGTGCCGATGTCCCAGACGATGCTTTTGGCATGCAATTGCAGCTGGGCAATGCTTAATATACGCACTTCTTTTTTCGTAATGAGTCCCTTGTCCGGCTTGCGCTGAGAGAACTCCTCGTCTGCGATTCCGAACGGCCATACCGGGCTTGGACGGCGTTTTTTCAAAATCACGACATTCAGATCAGAAAAGACACCCTCCGCCATTTCCTCAAGGGAATACCAGCCCGTCCGCTCTTCGGCACTGCCCAGATTCTCCGCCACAAACGCATCGTACTCAGTCATCTGAAACGAAAGGAGGTACTTGGCAATCGCTGCTGGCGAGTTCTCCCGATCCGTCAACAGTGCGACCTTTTCCTTTCCGTCGATCCGCTGTGCCAGACCTTTGATACTACGCCCGTGTACACTGGCAAGTGTCGCATCCTGCCATGCTTCACCCATTTTGGCAAAAGCGAGCTGAATGGAGCTGAGGTGCGGGTAAATCTCCACGTTCAGTTTTTTGGCAAGCAAGCTGCCGATGCCGTAAAAGAGCGGGTCACCTGACGCTAGAATGACCGTCTTGCGCGTTTCTGTGCGCAGCTCCTCCACCATGGCAGTCAGACCGCCCTTCAGCACACGCTTTTCCCCTGTATACTCCGGGAAAAAGCTGAGGTGTCGCTCTCCTCCAACCAACAGTTCACTTTCTTCTATCCAAGTCCGGTACAACGGCAGCAGGCTCTGCTGTCCATCATCCCCGATTCCAATTACTTTCATCGCCTGTGTCATTGATCGTCACCCTTCCCAACAGGGACCCTTTCATTGTGATGATGATGGTTTCAACCTCGATGCCGCCGCCCACTTCCTTTAGTGCAGCGCGACAGCAGTTTTCGCACATGATCTCGAAAAAGGCGGGCGTGTCCACCATCATATCGCCTACCTGTGAAGCGGTGTTGGCTCCCAAAATTTCGTCAATACGCTCCTGCGAAGCTCCCGCATCTGCCGCCATTTGGGCGAGGAAGCCGAAGTCGACGGGTGCGCTTTTGGAATGAACCATCATGACGCCCTGCGCTACCTTGGAAAACTTGCCCATCATCCCGACCAAGGTCACTTTGCGCATCTTTTTGTTTTTGCACTGCTTGAGGGAAAAGCCGACGAAATCGCCCATTTCCACGAATGCTTCTTCCGACAGCTCTGGATAAGTAGCGACCCCGTAGGATTCACTCTTTCCACCCGTCGACAGCACAATATGATCGCAGCCGGCTTCCTTGGCGACGTTGACCGCTTGCGCTACGCTTGCCTTGTAGGCAGAAGTGGAAAACGGCACCACGATTCCACGCGTCCCCAAAATGGAGATGCCGCCGAGTATGCCGAGTCGTCCATTCAATGTTTTTTTGGCGATTTCCTCGCCCGCAGGCACGGAGATGACGATTTTGATCCCGCGCTTCGTCCCGTACTCATCCAGAACAGCCTGCGCGGTTTCCCTGATCATTTTGCGCGGGACGGGATTGATCGCTGCCTCGCCAATCGGAACGGGCAAACCTGGCTTGGTCACCCGTCCCACACCGAGTCCGCCATCCAAAATAATGCCGGGCTCATCCGACCATTCTACGGTAGAAAGGATAAGGGCACCGTGTGTCGCGTCAGGGTCGTCTCCTCCATCCTTGATCGTGCCTACTGTCGCCCTCTCCAATGAAAATTCACAGCTCTCCATCTGAAAGGTGACGTCCTCGCCGATTGGCAGGCGAATCGTCGCTTGGCTTTGCTCTTCCTGAGTAATCAGCGCGATCAAAGCAGCCTTGGTCGTCGCCGTTGCACATGATCCAGTCGTATATCCGTGGCGGAGGGGTTTTGCCTCTTTTTCGTCCGTTGCTGCTTTGGCTGCCATCTGCTTAGCCCAACCGTTCCGCCATAATCGAAATGGCATTCAATGCTGCTACGGTTACTGGGCTTCCGCCTTTACGTCCCATGTTCGTGATGAATGGGATATCGAGCTTCGCCAGCTCTTCCTTGGATTCTGCCGCAGATACGAAGCCAACTGGCATCCCGATGACGAGTCCTGGCTTTGCTTCGCCTTCCTTTACCATACGGATCAGCTCCAGGAGTGCTGTAGGTGCGTTTCCGATGCAAAAGATTCCACCATCTGCTTCCTTGATCGCTTTGCGCATGGAAATGATCGCGCGGGTCGTATTCAGACGCTTCGCCTCTTCCATCACATCGCGGTCAGAGATGTACACCTTTACTTCTCCGCCGAATTTTTCAATTCGGTTTTTGCTGATGCCGACTTGCACCATTTGTACGTCTGCTACGACGATTTTGCCGCTGCGGATTGCTTCGATTCCCGATTTTACTGCGTTCGGGTGGAAAACAAGGCTGCGTCCAAGGTCAAAGTCTGCGGATGCGTGGATGACGCGTTGTACTACCGGATATTGTTCTTCCGTAAAAGAATGCTCGCCCAGCTCATCTGTAATGATTTGAAAGCTCAATTCCTCAATCTCTTGCGGTTGTACGGTCATTGGTTTAAATTCCGTTTTGAAATCCATGGTTAGTTTCCTCCAGTCGCTTGTTTAAGTTCGCCCAGCACGCTTGCGTAATCGGAAAACTTCGTTCCATAATCGATCTTCGGACGACCGATGACGATTGTTTCGATGCCCATTTCCAGTGCCGCTTCCACCTTTTCGTCAAAAGCGCCTACCTTGCCACTCTCCTTGGTGATCATCAGCGTAACACCATAATGATCGTAGAGCGCTTTGTTCAGCTCCTTGGAAAAAGGACCTTGCATCGCGACGATGTTTTTTTGCTCGACACCGAGCTCTTCGCATTTCTGCATATTGTCAAGACGCGGCAGCATTCGGGCGACCACCGTAGTATCCGGCAGGCCCAACAGACGATCCGTGAACGTTTTCAGCGTCTTGCTTCCTGTCGTCAGCATGATGATGCCACGCTTTTCTGCCGCCAACTCAGCCGCTTGGACGTAGTCTTCTACTACAATCAGCTTCTCGCTGCCCGGTGAGGAGAGGCTTTCACGCTCGTAGCGAATGTAGGGGACTCCCGCGCCCTGTGCTCCTGCCATGGCGTTTTTGGAGGCTTCCTCTGCGAAGGGATGACTCGCGTCGACCACGCATTGCACGGCTCTCTCTTGAATCAGCTGCTGAATATCTTCGGCGGTCAGGCGTCCGACCTGGACAGGCACGCCCGCCTCCTCCATGCTTTTCGCAGCATTGTCAGTGACGACCGTCGTCAACAGCTCGTAGCCCTTGTCCTTGATTTGCAAAGCCAACTCGCGCGCGTCGCTCGTTCCAGCCAGTACCAGAATCATGCTGTCTCCCTCCTACTTGGTAACGTGGTCGTGCTTGTGATCATGCTTGTGGTCGTGGTCATGATCGTGATCGTGGTCGTGGTCGTGGTCATGGTCATGGTCATGGTCGTGATGATGATGATGGTGACCATGGTGGTGATGATGTCCATGCTCGTCATCGTGGTGGTGATGGTGATGGTCGATGTGCTCCATCGCTGCCAGCCTGTACTGACAGGTATCACAGTTCAGCTTCACTTCCCCTTGCAACGCTTCCACCACACGATCCTTGAGCACTTCTTTCAACAACGGATGGAAGCCAAAATACTCGGCCATTTCGAACTGGGCTTCTGGATATTGCTCACGGAACTTCTCCAGCTGATCGCTCATCCGTTTGATCAACACACCCGTGAACAAGAAGTACGGCAAGAGAACAATGCGCTTCGCACCCAACTTCAGGCAACGCTCAACGCCTTCGTCGTACAGCGGATACGTCACGCCCATGAAGGCAGTCTCTACCCACTTGGCTTTGTAGCGCTCCCAGAACAGTCGGGACATTTTGTAAATATCGCTGTTAGCATCTGCATCGCTGCTGCCGCGTCCGATTACGAGTACAGCCAGGTCATCATGGTCTTCCCCGGAGGCAAAGCCTGCCCCTTCCATACGCGCGGTCAAAATATTGATCACTTCGTCGTGAATGCCGATCGGGCGTCCGTAGATGAACTGAACGTGTGGGTGCAGCTCCTTTGCCTCGTCGATGGCAGCTGGAATATGAATTTTTGCATGTCCGGCAGAGAACAGAATGATTGGAATCACCGCCACGCGGGTTGCCCCCCGTGCCACGCATGTATTCAATCCTTGCAGCATGTCAGGACGGGCAAACTCCAGAAAGCACGTCTCGATTATCGGAACATCCAAGTCAGGCGTTAGTGTCGCCACAAACTGGCGAATCTCTTCATTACCTTCCGGGTCCTTGCTTCCATGACCTACAAATAATACTGCGTCCATTTTATATCCCCCTCGTTTTTTATTCAGTGTTCTTGCATTAATCTCCGCAGGCAGCATTCTCGATCTCAGCTTTTGCTGGCTCGTACCATGCGTAGCCCTCCAGCTCACCTACACGTTGGAAAAACTTGTGGAAACGCTCATTCGGAAATGCTTCTTTTTTGAATCGGTTCACGATTCGCTCCACGAGTGGAACAATCTCTTCTTTTTCGATGCCTTCTGCTACTGGAATACCGGAGTGTGCATTGCGTCCCACCGTTTTTGCTCCCAGGAATAAATCGAACTTTCCTTTGCGGAATACGATCCCGATGTCCTCTTGAACCGCGCCGTAGCATGCCATCCCGCAGCCGTTGAATCCGATCTTCAGTTCCTTCGGCATTTCTTTTCCACCCAGCTTTTGGTGCAACTCGTCGGCATAAGGAATACTGTCTTTTTTCTCACCGTCGCAGAAATCGCAAGCTTTTACCTGCAAAACGTCTCCGATCGGGCTGAGAATCAGTCCAAGCTCTCGCAAGCGGCTAGTGATGCTGGCAGGGTTGGCCGTCGGCACGCGCAAAATCATCTGGTGGTGTGGGGTGTATTCGATCTCGCCTTTTTCTCCAGCCACTTCGGCAATCGCCATCATTTGCAGCGGCGTGATTTTTTTGTTGGCGACACCCGGACTTATCGCGCATTCGAAAATCATTTCTGGCGTAAAGGTAGATACCGGACGATGGACTTGGCCGGAAGCGGGCTTGGTTTCAATGCCTTTCGCCGCATTGATAGCAGTCAACGCCTCCATAGCCCATGCGAAAGGAGCTTTTGGTGCCTCTACCTCTGTTGCAGGCGGCGCTTCCAGTACGGCCGTGCTTGTTGCAGCATAATTTGCTGGTTCTGTAGCAGTTACTCTGTCCTCGGTAACGGCTACTGGTCTTTCTGCCTTCGGTGTCACTGGTGCTTCCGGAGCTGACGCAAGGCTGCTCTCCTCGGAGGCCTCGAGCGACCACGGCTCATTTTCTACACGCAGACGCTGATGCGGCTTCAGTGGCTGCTCATCGGCAGACAGCGTGTATTTGCGCTGGTAGCCGCGCGGCGTAATCATTTTGCCGTCGTATACAAACGTCGATGTATTTCCAATAATCACGGTGGTCAACATGCCGATATCATGCTCCAGCATTTGCGCCAGGGTCGTCACGACAACCGTTTCCCGTTCGCGATAAGCACTTTTTACAATGCCGACTGGCGTATCTGGTGAGCGGTACTGCAAAAGAATACGTTGCGCTTCAACGATTTGGCGGGTACGTCGTCCGCTGCGCGGGTTGTACAACGCGATTACAAAGTCAGCCATCCCTGCTGCGTCAATCCGTTTGGCAATCAGTTCCCACGGCGTCAAGTGATCACTCAGACTGATCGTGCATGCGTCGTGCATGATAGGCGCCCCGAGGATTGCCCCACAGGAATTGATCGCCGAGATGCCCGGTACGATTTCGATTGGTACACCGGTTGCTTCTGTCCAGCCTTTTTCCACCAACACCTCGTATACGAGACCTGCCATCCCGTAAACACCTGAGTCTCCACTGGAAATGACCGCTACTTTTTTGCCTTCCTCTTCCGCCTGACGCACAGCTTCCCGTGCACGCGTCACTTCTTCCGTCATCCCTGTGCTGACGATTTGCTGATTCGTCAAAAGTCCGCGGATCAAATCTACGTAAGTGGAATAGCCGATAATGATATCAGACTCCTGCAGAGCTTCCCGCGCCCGCTTGGTGATATGCTCAAAACTTCCTGGACCAAATCCGATCACAAACAACTTGCCGCTCATAAGGCCCCTCCCCTTTTCGCTTCCTATTTATAATAAAATCGATATCATCACGCTAACGAGCAGACATAAGAGCGAAACGAGATACATCAAACGAATCGTCGCGACAATATCACTTGCCTGCAATGGTCGTTTCGCATCTCCCATTTTTGCCCGATTCGATGCAACACCTTGGTAATAATTCAGTCCCCCGAGCTGCACGCCTAATGCCCCAGCGACTCCAGCTTCTGGCAAACCACTGTTAGGACTCGGATGCAAGTGTGCATCTCTTCTGATCATTGCCCAGCACTGCTTCCAATCCAATCGCTGCAGCCAGCTTGCGGCAACGAGCAATAAAGCTGTCAAACGGGCGGGTATGTAGTTCAGTACATCGTCAAAGCGGGCGGATGCCCAGCCGAGATTCCTATACTTCTCGTTTTTATAGCCAACCATGGAGTCGAGAGTGTTGGCGGCACGATACGCCATTGCCAACGGCGCTCCCCCAATCGCTGCGAAAATCAGCGGAGAGACGATCGCATCGACGATGTTTTCTGCCACGGTTTCTACCGCTCCCCGACATACTTCCGGTTCATCTAACCGCTCTGTATCCCGACCAACTACCATGGACAAGGACCGTCTCGCCGCTTCCATATCCCCAGCCACAAGATGACGGGCAATCTCCATCCCGGCATCAGCCAAGCCTTTTGTTGCAATCGTCGTGGATATCAACCAAGCACCCAAGATCCAGGCAAGCACCGGATGGATGAACGTGACTCCCCACAAAAGCAGCCAAACAACAGCGTAGCTGCCGCCTACGATCACGAGCGGGAACAGGACTCCTGCCAGCTTCAAATGCGACTCCTCTTTGACGAGAGAACGTATGACCCGCTCCAATCGTGTAATCCACCAGCCCATGATGATCACTGGATGCGGCAGGCTCCGGGGGTCTCCTACAACTCGATCAATCAAGTAGGCCGCGCATAAAATCCATACTTCTGTCATGTTGTCCCTCTCTTACTCTTCGGGGGTTGTCGCATCCAGCTCTGTCCTTCCGCATCCAAGCATTCCGCTATCAGAGCCTCCCCATGCTTAATGCCATCGACCTGCCAATATCGGTCAGGATTGTTTTCGAGCCACGCGGCCTGGAACCAGCGGATCACGCCGCCATGTGTGACGATGACGACTGTATCGGATGCCTCCTCCTTGCCCGCTCTCTCCAACAAGGACCGTAGCCAACCATCCACGCGCATCCCCAGCTCTTCCAGACTCTCCCCTTGTGGAGGTCGATTTCGAAAAGGATCGTCGTACCAACCTGTAGCTCGCACAGGGTCCGTTTGCATCAGCTCATCGTAGGTCATCAGCTCCCACTCACCAAAAGACAACTCTCGCAATGCTGGCTCTGGATTAACCGATAGCCCCCAAGCAGCTGCGAGCGGTTCGGCAGTCTGGATGCATCTTAGCAGATCACTGGAATAGATCACAGCAGGTTGCCCGATGAGCACAGGTAATTCCTTTGCCAACTCACTCACGTGCAGATACCCGTGTTCATTCAAAGGAACGTCACTATGCCCCAAATATCGATGCTCACGATTGCTGTCTGTCTCCCCGTGACGTATCCAAACTAGCTTCATAACCACCAGCTCCCGACTAACACCAAGAGAACGACTGCTTCACTGCTTTCGATAACAGCCCCGTAGCAGTCTCCATTTAGTCCACCCAATTTTTTTGAAACCGAGCGTGAAAACAATAGAGCGAACAACAGTGACAGGAAAATGGCTGTGATGACCTGCAGGCCCCCAAGATACCAACCTGCGGCAAACACGATGATGTAGCTCACGATGATAGAGGAAACGGAAAGCCCAGCACTGATGCCTTTTCCGATCCCTTTATCTGCCGAAAGATACGGCCAGAGCTTAATCGACAAAAGCACATGTGTCCGCGCTGCTACTGGTGCTACGATCAAAAAGCTGCCCCATCCCGGATGTGCGAGCTCTGCGACTGCACCCGCCTTGATCAGCAACAGCATAATCGCAGCAAGAACGCCCATCGCACCTACGCGGCTGTCCTTCATAATCGAAAGGATTTGCTCTCTCGGTCTGCTGCTGCCAAGACCGTCCGCGAGATCCATCCACCCATCCATATGAAGACCACCGGTCACGTAGACCCATGCGACCAGCGTCAAAATAGCGGCGATCCATGGACTAAACAGCACCAGTCCTGCCTGATATACACCCCATAGCAATAAACCGATGACCAAACCAACTGCGGGATACCAGTTGACGCTTTTTCTCCACGCCTCCTCTGAAGGACGAAGCCACGGAACCGGTATACGCGTAAAAAACGAGATCGCGTGTAAAAATGCATTCATCCTTTGATCCTCCACGGTATCCCCGACAAAACCGCGTAGACGGCGTCCGCTTGTCGCGCACTTCTCTGGTTGACATCGCCCACCACATCCGCGAACCATCTGCCCAAACGACTCAAGGCTACACCGCCCAATCCGACCTCGCTTGTGACGGCAATGACTTTTTGCGAGGAATTGTGTACGAGAGACAGCCATGCCTCTGCCTCCTGCAGCAGGGCTTGCGTGTGTGAAGGACTTCTCCATTCAGACTCATCTACGCTCATCAATCGATTACTCACCCAGGTGGACAGACAATCGATTAAAACCACATCATACTGCTCACTGAATGCGTGGTAATCGGTTAATCGCTCTCCTACCTCCACACAGCCCCATTCCAGCGGACGACGTGCCTGATGCAGCTCGATTCTCTGCTTCATTTCATCATCCCAGGCCTTGCCTGTCGCCACGTACAGGACTCGACTGCCCAACATCATCGCAAGCTCTTCCGCGTAGCGGCTTTTTCCTGAACGGACACCGCCTGTTACCAGCACCAAGCTCATCGCTGTTCACTTCCTTCCGCATGGACCTCGCGGAGCGCTGCCAGAAGTCTTTCATTTTCCTCTCGTCCACGCACTGCGATTCTCACATCATGTGCCGTCAAACCGGGATACATCGCACAGTTGCGGATCAGAACGCCTTTTTTGCCGAGCCGTGCCTGCAATTGTTCCGCTGGCAATCCTTCTGGTGAGCGCAGCAGCAAAAAGTTTGCCTCCCCCGGCCATACCTGCCAGCCCAACTCACCGCTGATGCAATCGATCAAATACGCACGTTCTGCTTTTATGAGCCTTCTTGTCTGTTCCTCATATGCCTGCTCCTGCAAGCACAGTTCTCCAGCTAAAAGGGCCAGTGCATTCACGCTCCAGCTCACTTGCTTCTGGCGCATCCTCGCAATGACATCCGGATGCGCAATCGCATAACCCAGGCGCAATCCCGGGATCGCGTACATTTTCGTCATCGAGCGCATCAAGATCACACGGGGAAAGCGCTCGAGCTGCGTCGCCAATGTATATTGCCGATCTTCCTCCACAAAATCGAGGAAAGCCTCATCCACGATGAGCCACGTGTTGGTCTTACTCGTCCATTCCGCCATTTGGCGAAGCTCATCCGGTTGATACAGGATTCCTGTCGGATTGTTTGGCGACCCGACAAATACGAGATCAGACTGCGTAAAAAGAGTGTGCAGCTCTATAGGATCGGGCTTGTACCCGTTCGCTTCCTTCCCGAAGCAGCCAATGACACGGGCACCATACTGCTCGGAAAGTTGCGCGTATTCCGAAAAGCAAGGATATACCACACCAACCGTTTCCGGCGAAAGACCGAGAATGGCCAGTGCCATCGCCTCCGCTGCACCATTGGCAGGCAGCAACCATTCCTCCGGCACTTGCAGCCGCTTCGCCAGCGCACGCCGAAACACACGATGTCCAGGGTCTGGGTAATGCGCTACAGCAGCCAGCGAATCCAGCAGCATCTCACGAACGCTTGCTGGCATCCCCAGCGGATTAATATTGGCACTGTAATCCAGAAACTGCCCGGGCTCTCGACCAAAGCGCTGCGCTGCGGTCAGCAAGTCTCCGCCATGACCGTACGTCTCTATTACACCTGCGCTTGTCAAAACTCTACCCCCAGCACAGCTGGAATCCCTTCATCATAGTAATGCTTGATTGGCTTCATCTCTGTCACCAAATCTGCGATGTCCAAAATCTCCTTCTTTGCGGCCCGTCCCGTAATCACGAGGTGAATATGACTTGGCCTATTTTGAATCGCTTCCAACACATCGGACAATGGCAACACATCATCAATCGGGAAGCGGTCAATCGCCAATGCATTATTTAGCTCATCCAAAATGACGACATCGTACGCTCCGGAAGAAAGCTTTTCGCTCGCAAACGCCCAAGCTTCTTTCAATGCCTGACGATGCTCCTCCGGTGTCTTCGTCCATGTGAAGCCGACACCCATTTGCACAATTTCAATGCCCAATTTATCGAAAATAATCTTTTCTCCGTATGTACGCTCCGGCGACTTGATGAATTGAACCATCAGCACCTTTTTCCCGCGCCCTGTCGCCCGCACAGCCAACCCGACTGCTGCTGTCGTTTTTCCTTTGCCGTCTCCTGTGTAAACGAGGGTCAATCCTCGCTTCTTATCGTTTTTCTCCATCGTGACCACCTCAAAAAGTGACGTATTTTACTCCGCTGTTTCCTCCAAATACTTTCCGAAGCATAAAAAAAGCGCTCTGTTTCCCCCAGTACGTAAGGAAAAACAAAGCGCGGATAGCTGAAAAGCAACAATCCTCACCTCTTCCTTTGACCCGAAGGAAATCAGTGTAAACATAAAAACAGGCAGGTCTCCTGGCTCGAGGATTATCGCTTTTCTTCTCCTTCCCGCTCCCGGATGGGCAGTGGATGGCATGGTGCCTTGAAGAACAGCTACTCTCTTACAGTGGCGGGACCGCGTTGGCTTTTCACCAAACTTCCCTTTTAACCTTGCTCCTGCGAATCGGTTTCGCAAAAACAAGGACCTGTTTCTCTTCCATATGTAAATGTCGTTCGTTCCGTTGACAAGCACTTGCTTTAATAATAGCAAAAGCTACCGAGGATTCAAGCAAAAGCTGCCGATTCGTCGCTGGTGACTATTAGCAGAAAATTTAAGATAATGACCGTTTACATGCCTGATGTTTTTCGTTACCCTATTGGCAAAACAATCGAAAGTGGTGTGCAGTCATGCTATTTCCTCCGATTCCAAAAATACCAGACATGGTCCTGCCCAGCCCACTGCCGATCAAGGAATGCGGCGAACCGATGATTCCCCTCTCTTCCCTTTCAGCTCAAATCACAGTCTATCCAGCCTACTACCACGAGGGCTATGCCGGAACACAGCCAGAAGCCTTTTTGCGAGAAGGGGCAGCACGCAAGCTCGCCATGGCAGCCTCACTACTGCCTGTTGGCTACAAGCTCGTCGTGTTGGACGGCTGGCGCTCATTTGAGGTACAGGCATCCTTGTATGATCGTTTCCGCGAAGCCTTGCTATTACAAGGCTGGCAGGAAGGACCCGCCCTCACGGAAGAATTGAGCAAATTCGTCGCTTATCCAACAACAGACCTCTCCAAACCGTCCCCTCACCTATCCGGCGGTGCAGTGGATCTGACTATCGCAGGGCCTGATGGCTGGCTGGAGATGGGGACAGACTTCGATGATTTCAGTGAACTGGCTTCCACTCGCTATTATGAAGAGTTGGCACAGTCTAAGCAAAAGGACATCGAGATTCGAGACAATCGCCGACTGCTCTATCATTTGATGACGGCTGCCGGATTCGTCAACTATCCGAAAGAATGGTGGCATTTCGAATACGGAACGCGCACTTGGGGACAAAAAACGCAGCAAGAGCCGATCTATGGCGGGGTTTTGTCGATGTAACCACAAATAATCAAGCAAGGCATGAGCCCGGTCGATACCGTACTCATGCCCAGATGGCCGCCCACTCTTCAAACTCAACAAATTCCTGTACCTCTTAGGTCACTGGTATTTCAGAAGATGCTGCTGAAACCAAAAGGCTTTTGTTGTATTCAGGTGACAATACAATATTTGTATAAGTTCCGTGCCCTGACACATAGTGATAGGAATGCTCGACGCCTGCTGGGATAAAAATAGCTGCTGGACTCTCAACAGTCTTCTCTTCTTCACCGAGTTGAACATGACACACCAGACCAGTGCCATCAGATGCATCTCCCCAAAAGAGGAAGGCACTGTCACAATGATGCGCATGTCTGTCTACATGTTTTTCAGGAATACCGGACAAATCGCATAATCCAAATATCCTTTGGATCACATAGAATGAGGCTCGCTCATCAACACGCGAATCCATCATAACCCAGCGTATCCCTGGACCGTCACGATGATACTGTAGCTCTGAAGCACCTTTTGGAAACGGCTTTCCTACCTGTAAAGAAACAGGCAGCTTTGGGCTTCCTATTGGAGGACGCTTTTCTTCGAGAAGCCGTGTTCTTCCAATTGTTTCGGGAGGAAATGGCTCATACGCTTTGGAATTCCTCTTTACGGCTTGGACATGGTAAGCCGATGTATGCGTAAAAGCATTTTGCCCAGCGATTGGGCGCAGTTCGTCCGGTCTATACCCTGTCGTTAGACGTATCGCTTGTACAAGCTCGGGAATTCTATCCAAAGAATAACGATGATCATTTCGAAGCTTTTGCAACGCAACAGTAAGCTGGATCAAGTCAGTAATTCCAGCTCTTTCGCCGATTCCTAAAATTGTCGTATCAATGACCGAAGCGCCTGCATCAATAGCCGCCAGCGCATTCGCTTGAGCAAGACCAAGATCATTATGCAGATGAACTTCAATTTCGCATCCAAATTCCTCAATGGCACGAGTTACGATTTTTTTGCATGTATCAGGCTCCCATATCCCGACAGTATCTGCCAAACTAATGCGATCTGCGCCTGCCTGCAAAGCAACATGACCTAAGCTGGATATCTTTTCCCACTCTGTCCGTGAAGCGTCTTCAATCGTGAATCTAACCTGTAAGCCAAGCTTTTTTGCTTCGATAACAGCTTGTTGGACTTTCTCTTGTATATAGCTTTCCTGGTGATGACTGAATTTGGTTTGGATAGACACATCATTAATGGAAGCCCAAATCCCCACCCAGTCTGCTTTGGCGCGCTTTACTGCATGTACTTCTTCAACAGTAGCTCTCGCATGCATTAATATTTGCGCTCGTCTTGCCGATTGAGCCACTTTTCGGCAGATTTCTTCATCCACGGCAGAAATTCCAGGATGGCCCACTTCTATGAGGTCTATCTGATAGCTTTCCAAGAGATGCAGGATGCGAATCTTGTCTTCGCATGTGAAGCGCACGCCTGATTGCTGCTCTCCTTCTCGCAGTGTTGCATCCAAAATTTGAAACGGCTTCATTTCCAGCACATCCTTACGGGTTTACTTCCTTTTTCAGGAATTCGTCTGTTTCACGCAAGAGTTGATCACGATTTTTTTCATACAACACCCAATGTGTTGCATCTTTGATAACCACTTCTTGTTTTGCAGATGCATTGGTCAGCTTATGGAAGAGGGACTTATCGGCAAAAAAGTCCAGATCTCCTCGAATGATCAACACTGGCGTCGTAATTTTCGCTGCATCAAAAATGGGTTTGTCCGTCCAGATGTAATACAGATCTACCAAAGGTCCCATTGGACGGCGGATGGATTGTTCAGGTTGCTTGCTGCTGTTAGGATCAGAGTTTACGAAGACCTTGGATACAGCATTCATTGCCTCACCGGAAACCAGATCACGTTTATCTAGCATCATGTGCCAATGGTGCATGGCCTTGTCAAACTGGACAACCTGGTACGCTGGTAATTGGGGATTGATTTCACCTGGCTTCCCTTTTGCTTCAAATGGAGTTGCCATCAAAGGTAAGGAAAAACCATGCATAACACCATAAAGCACGAGTTTTTCAATATCATCGGAATGTTCAGTCGCGTACATCCCTGCAACAACCCCACCCCAAGACCATCCTACGATACTGATTTTATCCACTTGTCGCGTTTTCTTTATGTGCTGGACGACAGCCTCCAGATCTTTTACCGCCTCAGTGGCACGGACGACAGGAGCATTCTTTACAGGTGGTTGATCCATTTCAACTGGTCGGGTAGAATGCCCAAACCCTCGGAAGTCCATCGCCCATGTGTCGTAACCTTGCTTTGCGTATTCCTCCATCCAGGAGTATCCCGGAACATCAAATGCTTGGGCGGTAGGTACGCTAAACGGTTCAAGAAACAATACAACCTCATTATTGGTGAACTTTTCCTTGTTTTTGGCACTCATGTGCCTCACATATAAGGAGACGTCCTGATCGATGCTTGGCACTTTCAGCTCTTCCGTTACGATTTCACTGGTTGATTCCACTACAGATTGAGCTTGTGTTGTACTATTTTGATTGGGGGAATCAGGAGTTGAACACCCTTGAACAAGCAGCCCTAAAGATAGGACTAGCATAAGAAAATGATTTTTCATTTGATGATTGAGATTCATAGTTTGGCACTTCTTTCAAAGTAGATTTAGAGGGTGCTAGAAATTGAAGATTCTTGACAGCAACGCAATGCATCCTGCTGCAATGATTAAGCCTGCGGGCAGCCCATTAGTCAGTAGCACTGCCAAAAGTGTTCCAAGTGTTACGCCTATGAAAACAACCGGTTGATCTGGCAAAATACTTAAGCCTTTTCCCCCGACATAAGAGATGATAAAACCTGCTAAAATGGCTATCGTTGCTTTCCAACTGACCATTTCCTTGCCAAGGGAGATGAAATCATATTTTCCTTTGGCAATCGGAATCAACAAGAATACCATTAGACAAAACAGACCCACATGGAAAATTGGTTTTTGGATTGCATCCATGACAGGCACTGCTTTTAGCAAAGATAATCCGAGCAGCAAGAGGGAAGCGTAGACGAGAACCAGATCCTTTGCCACTAATGACAAGAGGGCGATTACCAGTAAGATAATGGTGGTATGCAACATAGGAGTCCTTAGAGTAGCGTGTTATCCCAGCTTCCCTCTGCCGGGGCTTCCACCTGTACCATTTGGACGGAAGCTAAATTGACTTTGACTAGATTGGGAGCAACGGCTGGCAATAGGTCTGGTCTCTGAATGATTAGTTTGAATGCCTCAAAGCTAGCCAATACGCCGACGATATTCGCTACCGGAGCAAGCACTGCCCATGGAGCCTCTCTCTTTACATAGGCATCTGCCCATTCAGGCAAGGCGCCTTGCGATACGGAATACTTTGCACGCTCGTCTTTGATCTGATTAATTTTTTCACGCATCTCTGGCGTGAGAGGCTGTTGATAGGAAGGGTGTCTCATGGCGACCTCATAGGGCAAGGAATCGGGTGTCATGCACATGACTCCTCCGCGGAAAGGTGGTGTTACCGCAATCCAGATGGAGGGAATACCCATATCGGCTGCTGTTCTATGGATGATTACCCGTGCAACCAGATTATCCGTAGCATCTACAATCACATCTGTATCACCCAGCAGATCATGTGCATTTTCTTCGGTAACAAACTCCCTTGTTACCTTTACTTCCAGCTCTGGATTGATATCGTGAAGTATTTCCTTCGCTACTTCCGCCTTGGGAGAGTTGATTTTGCTGACAAAGCTGAGCATTTGGCGATTGAGATTACTTTCCTCAAACGAGTCTTGATCGATGACATGTAGCTTCCCTACACCCATCCGAGCGAGTTGAATCAATGTGATCCCTCCCACGCCGCCTGCACCTACCACCGTTACTCTAGCATTTCGCAGTTTGGCTTGCTCCTCACTCGTAATGATTCCGAAATTACGGGTAAAACTGTTGTTATATAATTCTCTATTTTCTATCAATGACATACAATCATCTCCTTTGTTCTTTCAAAATCGTTATAGTGTTGCATAGTTCCACGTTCCATCAGGGGGAGTTGTCACTTTTACCGGTGTGTCCGTATCTAGATTAATGAGAACTCCTTTGGGTGCACGTGCCAACGGTTCTCTGCCCGTCAAGATTTGCACAGCTTCATGAAAGCTGAAAAGCGCTATGAGATGGGCACGAACTGGTGTAATAATCCAGCCAGCCTTTCCCTCACAAAAATCCTCTGCCCATTCCTTTGGAGCTCCTTCTTTGACAGAGTGCCAGGCCCTGGCTTTTTTTATGTCAGCAATCTCTTGGCGTAACGCTTCATTGGTCAACTTTTCCCCTGCTCCTGGAATGTTCAATGCTGTTTCGTACGAGATGCCGTCTGGAAAAAAGGAAGAGACAAACCCGCGGGTTGGGGGGCTCCCTGACATGCCCACGCTTGGTATGCCCAACTCACGAGCGGTCCGGTGGATGATGACGCGGGAGGGTATATCGTCCACTGCTTCAATCACCAGATCATGCCCTTTCATCAGTTCAAGCACATTGTCTTCATCAACATTTGCTTGGACGCATCGAACAGATATGTATGGGTTGATGGACTGAAGAACTTGTTCAGCCGTCGCCGCTTTTGATTTACCCAATGAATGTACCGTTGCCAGCATTTGACGATTGATGTTAGAAACTTCGAATTCATCAGGGTCTACTCCAGTGACCTGCCCGATCCCCATGCGGGCGCAAAGAATCGCTTCCATCCCCCCAACCCCGCCGAGTCCAAATATGATGACCCTTCCTTCCTTTAAGCGGTTTTGTTCCTCAGTGGTATACACGCCAATATTTTTCTTGACCATTTCCCAATAAAACGAATCCATTTCCAATTCTTCTTCCTCCTCTTTCCAATTTCAATTGACCAATTACATTTGCCATTATAGAGTTCCAGTTACTAGCAAAAAAATAGCTCGTTCTGACTATTAATTGGGTTATATTTGAAATTTTCATGAACAAAGGAGAAAAATTTTTAGCTAGAATAGACAAAATGAAAAGGCTTGAGTCCGGTACAATACCGAACCCAAGCCTTACACTCCCCTAACCTTACTGCAAGAAATCCGCCATGATGATCTCCGTATCAAACGGCGTAATTCCCTCTTCCAAAGAAAATACCGTATCTGCCTCTTCTGCTTGATCAGTCAGCGTCCCCCTCGCCTGCGCATGAAGCATGAACAACTCATGCAGGGTAGGCTTCACCAACGAGGTGAGCGCTCTTCCCATCAGCTCCACCCCTCCCGCATTGGACTCCACATTGTTGGCAAACCGTGGATCGGAATTCAGGGCGATATCCGTCCAAATCACTTTTCTCTCCACGAGATCCAGAATAACCGGGATACAAATCCGCGTATTTGCGGCGAGATCAACCTTGTCCTGTACCGTCTGCGGCTCGAAAATCTCCCCTGTCTGTGGCGCCGAACGAATCATCCAGCCTGCGAAGCATTCGGGCAAATCGCAATAAGGCTGACTCGTAAACGAAT
The DNA here is from genome assembly GCF_028369215.1 of Brevibacillus sp. AG. Lineage (NCBI taxonomy): Bacteria > Bacillati > Bacillota > Bacilli > Caryophanales > Paenibacillaceae > Brevibacillus > Brevibacillus sp. AG. The sequence goes on from NZ_JAQMYO010000007.1 coordinate 361,331, forward strand.
ACAGGTTCATGACGACATATCGACCGCCATAGCGGATGACAGAATCAATGTCGATGTCGATGAATTCGCACGCGCCTTTGGGAGCCTCCACAATATCCCCGCTATGGCACGCTTGATACTTATCGGAACGCAGATTGGTATAGGAAATATGCTCCATGTACTTCCAAGCCTCGTTATAGAGCACGGCAGACAAATCGATATCGACTCTGCCTGTAGGGACATCGTTGACGATCCCTTCCTTCCACCACAGGAAAAAGCGAATCGTCCCACCATCCGGGATCGATAGCCGGGAGCCGCGTGCAATCGTGCGTAGTGCTTTGCTGGCGGATCGCATCGAAAACGGAACGAGATGCTCCTTCAGCCGCGGGTCGATATAGACGTTACCCAGCGACGGCAATTGGGCAAAACGGTTCAACAAAGATGTCCGGCATATATCCGCTGCCTTCTGTCTGATGTCTTCTTGCAGCCCTGGCACTCGGTTTTCAATTGCCTGTACTTTCGCCACTTGCCCTTTCGGAAAAAAGGTCCGCCATTCCCCGTAGCTATCCCGTTTGTCGAAGTGATTCATGACTTGCAAAAGAACTGGAGTCGATACACCGTGCGCAATTTTCTCGAAGGCAGAAAGGACTGAACTCCCCAGCTCCGTCAAACGCAACAAATGATCCAGACGACGGGCAAATTCCCCTGGACGCTGTTCGAGCAGCTTTATCGCCATATTCACATCCGCACGAACCAACGCCTGCTCTACTTGGCTATTGAACGTCTCGACCTTGTGATTGTTGCGCAAAATATCGAATGCTTCTGCCGCTTTCGGATAGCGATCCTTATATTCAAACGGATGCAAGATTTCCCCGAGACGAATCCATCTGTTTTTGTAACGATTCATGTCTTCTACGATATTCGAGCTGGCTTCCAGCAGGCCGAGGAGCAGTCTTCTTTCGCCGCGCTTAAACTTGCGAAATTTCGCAGGCTCCGCCAAGCTCACATCCCCGTCAGACAGCGCCGCTGCCAGACGTAGTACATCTGTCGCTGTCTTGCAATAGTGGGCAAAAAATGTAGCAGGAAGCTTGTCATATTTGAGCAACAGGCTAGCAGCAATCGCCACGTTTTCCTTTTGGGGAATCTCGGCTGGGAGAGCTTCTGCGATTCCTTCATAGGCCTGAATCAAGCCCTCCAAGTCTTCCCTGTCAGTAGCAGAGAGCGAGCTATTGGAGCGGAGCAAGTTCATTCCTACCTGTAGTAGCTCTTCGTCTGTGCCCAGATGTATCAACTTCAGGCGAGATTCTCGCAGCAAAGGCAAACGTTTTTTCACTTCGTGCACAGGAAGGTCCAACGTCAAATAGTGAATGATCGCATTTACAAACAGCTCACCCTCGCTGGCCTCCATGACTTGCTTAGGAAAATTCGGATACATCGGCTTGTACTGGCGGGATGCCCCGATCTTTACCTTGAGCACAGCTACCACGTCCGAATAGAGCGCAAAAAACTCTCCTTCCGACAGCGTCCGGATTCTTTCTAGCAATTCCAGTGAAAAGGTATAGCCCAAGCTCTCAATATTACGTAAAGCCGCAGCTAAATAAGAGGTAGGCAGTTCATGTTGCTGCCCCTGATGTACGATGATTTTATTTTTCCGGCGAAGGTAGATTTGATTTTTCATTGGCATCACGAAAAAATCAGGAAAGCAGTACCCCTAATGGTGAACCAAACCTTTAGCTCAGAAGGAAGGTGTACAATAGCCTGATTTTTTATTCCTTTTTGTAATTTTTCACCATCTTACTTCAATTTTGCCAGATGGTAAAGCTTTCCGGGAGGAGCGAGAAATAAATCCGTCCCCGGACCTAATTCGATTTCAATCCGCTGCCCGTTATTCCCTATTCTTCATCCCTGTAAAGTGAGTAGCAGAGTACCAAAACTTTACAGGAGGGAGAACTCGATTCATGAATCAATCTGTTATGGATCGTCATACATCTCCCCTTTCTTTTAAGGGGAGATGTATTTCGGCTTGCTCGGCTTCTTACTGGCTGCCATATGCGCACTCTGGGTCATGCTGTACGGAGGATCCGTCGCTCCTATTGGCGATGTCGAAAGCGTTTTCCTTTAATACAGTACCTTTTGTCGCTTGGTTAGCTGAACGTAAAAAGCATGTGTCCACTGCTCGTACTGGATTCATCCATCTCGCAGGTATCGCCTACTTGCTCGGTTTAGCAGCAATCGGCTGGCAAACCTATCTCGGTCGTGCTGTTTTGGAAATATCCGTATTTCCGATTCTCGCCGCCTGTTGTTTCTTGGTTGCCTTCTTTCCAATCGTTTTCTTCCTTCAACAAAAGAACAATGCAAAAAACCTCCACCATACTTCTGATATTCAGAACTAATTGATTGTCTCGATCTTTCGTGATACTTTGATACCAGTACCCGACATACGGTATCAGAAACGAGGAGATCGATCTATGACAGCGCGTATTGGACTTCCTGCACCTGATTTTACGATGGACACCGTAACGTTTGACAACGGATTTCCCCTGCCAAAGAGCTTGGTAGATTATCGTGGAAAATGGCTTCTTTTGTTCTTTTACCCTTTTGACTTTTCGAAAGTATGCCCGACGGAAATCCTCAGCCTCAACCGCCGGATCAAGGAGTTCGCGGATTTAAATGTCGAGGTGCTTGGCATTAGCGGCGACAGCATACATACACACAAAGCATGGATGAGATCGAGTGAAGGCATCGGGCCGCTCTCCTTCCCGCTCGCTTCCGATTACAGCAAAGAAGCGACCATTGCATACGGTGTGCTGGACGAAGCAACCAAAGCTCCGCTGCGCGGCAGTTTCATCATCGATCCAGAAGGTATCCTGCAATACGCAGTCATCTCCAACTCCAAGGTTGGCAGAAGCGTAGATGAGACGCTCCGTGTGATCGAAGCTCTGCAATCAGGCGGATTGTGCCCAATGGACTGGAAGCCGGGGCAAAACACGATCTCCTAGTCGATAGACATAAACAAAGGCCGCATGATCGCTTACACAGGATCATACGGCCTTTCCATTTTAATTATAGGCATAAAAAAATCAGGAAAGCAGTACCCCTAATCGCTAGTTGGTTTAGAAGGAAGGTGTACTATAGCCTGATTTATTCACATTACCATTATTTATCTTCTTTGTAAATACTTATCTGGACACGACCGGGTACGGAAACAAGTCAACGACACGCATGGTCTCCCCGCTTTCATTGGTAAACACGACATGCTCTCTTCTCAGCTCAGTCGGACTCTCCAAGCCACATGCTGCCGCCAGCGAGAACAAGCCTTCCCTCAATTGCAAAATATAGTTCATGACACGCCACTGCTTTTCTGCCGGAACCAACGCCTCCTGGTACTTGGAATCCGTCGTAGTGACCCCTGTGGGACATTTACCCGTATGACATTGCATCGCCATGATGCAGCCAGTTGCAATCATGAAGCCGCGCGCGGAGTTGACGCAATCCGCTCCCAATGCCATGGCGATAGCTACTTTGTCAGGAGTAACGAGCTTGCCGGAAGCAAAAATTCTGATGCGTTCCCGTACGCCGAACTTCCTCATCGTATCATCGAGAATGATGAGCGCGGCGAAAAGCGGCAAGCCCATGCCATCTGCCATTGCCTTATACATCGCACCCGACCCGCCCTCAGAGCCATCTACCGTGATGAAATCCGGATAAATCGACAGCTCCACCATCTTCTCAAAAAACGGCTCCAATCGCTTCGGATCGCCGACGACGATTTTCACACCGACAGGCTTGCCCCCCGCCTCCTGCAAACTGCCGATGAATCGCAAGGCTTCCTCAGGATTGGTGAGAAACTCGAAGCGGTTCGGTGAATTGACCGTTTGTCCCACTGGTACCAGCCTTGCTGCCGCGACTTTTTCCGTGACCTTGGAGCCCTCGAGGTGACCTCCGCGTATTTTGGCCCCTTGATGGAACTTCAGCTCAAACGCCTTGATGTTAGAAATGTTAGCCTTGTTCTTGAATTCTTCGATCGAAAACTTGCCCTTGTCATCACGGAAGCCGAACATCCCCGGCCCGATTTGCGAAATGATATCCGCGCCTGTCGAGAGGTGAACTTCTGCGACGCCACCCTCTCCTGTATTGATCCAAGAGCCGCCTGCCATACGTGCCCCATACCCTGTGGACATGATATAGTTCTCTCCCACTGCTCCAAAGGAGGTAGCCGAAGCACCAAACATCCCTTTCAGCCGCCAAGGCTGCCTTCTGTTTTCTCCCACGACAATGACGTCCTCATCATGTAGCAACCACGGCTTTACCTCTTGTTCCTCGATAAATTTTTCCCTTCTCGTGAACAGCCCTTCGTGGGTAATCTCGTATTTTCTGCCGGGGACGACTTTTTCATTATCAATACGCAGTTCACTCGTCAGCTTCGGGAACATCGCATTGGACAAATAGAAGCCGGGCTTCTCATAATCACGTTTACTTCCGAACGAGATCAGATCCGTCCGGTATTTTGACGCATACATGAGGCCCACGAAGTCGGCTCTGGAAAACGGTCTACCGTCTGTATCATCGTCAAACCAATACTGGCGAAGCTCCGGCCCGAGCTTTTCCAGCAAATAACGCATCCACCCCAAAAATGGATGGGACCGAATAATGGAGTGCTTCGGCTGTTTAGACAAGGCATACATGTAACCGAAAAATACAATGGGTGGTAAAAGAATGATGAAGATAATGACGCACAACAGAGTAGGTACCACTTGTGCTTACCCTCCCCAAACACAATATTCTAGTAAATCATGTCAAGGATAGGATGCAACAAGTTCTCTGTTTTTAATCGTATTTCTCATCATCCTCCCGTATTTGCCCATCTACGATTAATTCCAGCTCCGTTTCAAAATTCAGCATGATCTCTACAGGTAACTGCTCCGCAACCTCTGCCATGTCCGGCAGAAGCAGTGCATCCTCTATCGTATCAGGCTTCGTCTCCAGTTGATCGTACCACTCGCGGATTTGCTCCATCATGCGGTAAAACGAAGCCTCAAACTGATTCGCATCGTCCTCCGCGTCGTCCTCGTGGCTCTTTTTCATCCGATCCCAATATTCCAGTGTCGTGCGCAGTGCTTTCTCTATGTTTGTATCCATTTATCGTCTCTCCTTTTCGCCTCTTCCTTCTCTTCCCTTTAGTATGACCACTTTGATTTCACAATGCCACCTCAGGTGCAAGCCGCTCGCAACCTTCCATTTTTTAAAAATCGTTGCGTTTTTTGACACGTTTTATAGCCCGGTTGAGTCATACGAAAATGAAAAGAGGCTGTTATCCTAAATGTAGCTAGCAGCCGACTATCCGGCAATAAACGAGAGAGCTCTCTAGTGGAATAGGGGAGGATGCACCCTGTCATTGCGATGGAACAATCGAAAATTATCTCTCCCGCTACTTTTCGTCTCCGTCATTTGTATCGTTGCCCTACAGCTGCCTATCACAGCCAAGGCGACGCCTGCAGATTCTGACTCCTTGCAGGCGATGATTGATCAAGCACGTCCTAACGATACTGTTACCATCCCGTATGGATTGTACAAAGGTCCTATCCGCATTACCAAGCCGATTCAATTGGTGGCCAATGATCCAGTGAAGATCATCAATCCGACCGAGGAGGAGGCAACGCTCACGATTGAAAGCGACAATGTGAGTGTGCAAGGAATCCATATCGTGGACAAGCGAATCAACAGTGACGTAGCCGCTCTTGTCATCCGTGGCGATCAAAACTTTCTGGAGAATGTCATCGTTGAAACGAAAGGGATCGGCATTCAATTACGGCAAGCAGACTACAACACGCTGCACAACGTTCAAGTCATCGGAAAAATCAAAGGCGATGGCAGTCCAACGACCAGTACTGGACATAATCACGGAGCACAGCCTGAAGTAAAGCCAAAGCAAACGGAAAAAGCGAAACGAGGAAACGGAATTGACGTGCGTGAATCGCATCATAACCGTTTCATTAAAAATCAGGTAACGAATGTCGAGGATGGCTTTTACGTCGAAAATAGCGATCGAAACCATCTGGAACAAAATCTGGTGACGAATTCGCGGTACGGCTATCACTTCATGGGCACCTCTGATACGACGGTCATCAACAACATTGGAATGGAAAATGTGACGGGCTCCCAGCTTATGGAGTCGCGCAAATTGACGGTTACCGGGAATCAATTTTTGAAACAGCAAAAAAATCCCGGTTCGCAAGGAATTCTTCTCATTACCGTACAGGATACGCTGGTTGCAAACAACACGATTGAGGGGAACCGCGTTGGACTGTATTTAGAGCAATCATCCGGAATTACGGTTAAAAACAATTTACTCAGTCTCAACTTTATCGGCATGCAGTTTTTGTCCTCTTCTGACAACGTATTAACCGATAACCAATTTGTCTCCAACGTCATCCAAGCACAAGCTCAGGATAGTCAGAACAACAACTTAAATAAAAACTACTGGGACAATTTGCAAGGACTTGATGTGAACGGAGATTCCCGCAGTGATTTGCCGTACGAGATGAATCCTTTTTATCTGGGTTTGACCGATGCGGTTCCTGCCTACCAGTTGTTTTTCCAAGCCCCGGGATTCGTGTTTCTGGAAGGCTTGTTTACAAGTGGAGCCGGCTCAGCAATCAAGGACGCATCTCCTTTAATGCAACCCTCGGACACCATGCTCATTGAATCCGGGGAAACGAGCGGTTGGGGTGCTGGCATTCTTGGACTTATTTTGTTAATAGGAAGCTGTTCTATCATTTATATAGGAGTGAAAAAATCATGAACAAAATGAAAAAATGGTGCACAACAGTCGGAGCAATTATCGGTATCAGCCTGCTTATGGTCGGCTGCGGAAGCGAAGAGCCAAAACCAGTAGATATCGCGGAAGGCGTAGACAAATGCGACCTTTGCAAAATGCATGTCCCTAACGATCACAATGCTACTGAAATCGTCTTAAAAGATGGAAAAGCCCTGAAGTTCGATGATCTCGGCTGCCTACACAACTGGACGAAAGAAAATGGAACCGATAACGTGGCTGTACAATTTGTCCGCGATTACTACACAGCAGAATGGACAAAAGCAGAGCAAGCTACCTACGCTTACGACAAAGACTTCAAAACGCCAATGACGTATGGCATCTATTCCTTCAAAGAGAAGTCTGCTGCAGACAGCTTTGTTCAAGAGCAAAAGAAAGGCATTGTCATGAGTGCAGAGGAATTGAAAAATCATAGCTGGGAAAACGGCATGAGCAAGCACATGAACAAAGACGGTCAGTCTTCCGAAGGTCAACATAATGGCGGTCACGAAAGCAAACCAGCTGATCACGGAAGCAACAATACTACCCCAACCACACACAACTAACAGAGGGAGTGGAGTCTTTGCACATCAATCTGATTGCCAAACGAGAAGTGAAGGTAGGCTTTCGCAATCCATGGTCCTACTCGTTTATGGCTCTGTTCTCCCTGTTTAGTTTGGGACTCTTGATCATCCAATCGCAGTCCTACATGAAGGGTTATACGTATACGACAGGTACCATGCTGAATCTGATTTTGTATTTGCTGCCACTAATGACGATGCTTCTCTCTTCTTTTTCCTTGACGGCGGAAAAAGAAGAGGGTAGCTGGCAGCTCCTCTCTACCTACGCCATGACAACCTTCTCCTTCTTGGTGGGGAAATACTTGGGACAAGCACTCGTATTAGTCGCGATCGTCAGCTTCGGGTATGGGTTGTCTGGTGTAGCTGGCATGCTGTTAGGAAAAAGCTTTGCATTTTCGACTCTCTTGTTTTTGCTTGCCTTTTCCATCTGTCTCATTCTGTTATTTTTGGGAATTGCCATGCTGATTGGCGCCATCAGTAAAAACCGTTGGCAGGCTTTGACAATGGGGGTTAGCATCTGGTTCTTCTATATTCTGGCATGGCCTACTCTACTCATCTCGGTGCTCAGCTTCGTCCCTTATACATGGATCAAGCCTCTGCTTCAGCTCGCAACATTTCTCAACCCAGCGGAGTTTGTACGAATCTTTTCCGTTGCCAGATTAGGCGGTGGCTCGATCTTTGGACCTGAATACTACAAATGGGTGTACTGGGCTGATTCTCCGCTTGGTGATCTCATCTTTGTCGCACTCAGCCTACTCTGGATCAGTTCGACCTTGTTCATAGCCATCCGGGTATGGGAAAGAAGGTAATGAGATGAATATGTCAGGACTTACCATCGACCAGGTCACCAAGGAAATCAATGGGAAAACAATCGTCCACCCATTCAGTATGAACATTGCACCCGGTCAGGTCGTCGCCTTATGCGGCGGTAACGGTGCAGGGAAAAGTACGATCCTGCGGATGCTGGTCGGTATTCTCCCGCCTTCTTCGGGAACCATTCAGCTAAACGGGTTGAACTGGAACGATAACCGTGTGGAGTATCTTCAAGAAATCGGTTATATGCCGGATCACTTTACGTTTTCTGCCGGACTTTCCGCGAAAGAAACGCTCGAATTTTACGCTTCCCTGCGCAATCGCACCCCAGAAGAAGCGGATCGACTGCTGAAAATGGTGGGACTGCATGATGTGAGAAACAAACGGGTGTCTCAGTTCTCCAAAGGTATGCAGCAGCGCCTCTTGTTTGCCCAAGCGATATTGGCAAAGCCTGCACTCGTCGTCCTCGATGAACCGACCAATGGACTCGATCCGTATTGGATGGATGCCTTCGTCGATCTCGTACGGGAAGTAAAGCTCGGGGGTCAATCCGTTCTCTTTACGACTCACCAGTTGCAGGTAGCAGATGCGGTAGCAGATCGGGCGATTTTTCTAATGAACGGAAAAATCGTGCGTGATGCGTCGATAGAGGAGTACCAACAGCAGTATGGAGCAATTGGTTTGTATGGTGCCTTTTCCGAGCTTGTTCATCAGGCAAAGACATAAATAAAAAACGCGAGAGATTTGATCGTTATGATCGGCTCCCGCGTTTTTTTATTTATAGCGTCTTTGCTTCCATATAAAAAACAGATAAAAACTTTTTCACACTAATCCGGCACTTCGTCGTTTTTTCGCCCGCCTCCAGCTCTTGCATCCGCTGGCGAATTTCTTGAAAGTCAAACAGTCGTGGTGCAAAGTGTTCAAAGGTCGGGTTGGCATAGTCGGTCAACCCTAATGAGGAAAGATGCGTAAAGGCTTGTAGGACCATCCGGCGAATCCGTTGCTCCATGGCACGCACCTCTTTAGTAATCCCATGCTCATCCAGGCTGGCATGCACCTTCAGTAGAATTTGTGTATACAGTTCCTTGAGCTGCAATTCGTGCAGCTTGTCTCCCTGTCGCTCATCCTGTACGAGCCATTCCATGATCAATAGTAGATCGGGAGCCCCAGCTTCACTCGCGATCCCTAGCTGCAACAGCAGTTTTCTCGCTTTTTGTGCCAGGTTGTCCTGATCGGAAGACTGACTTTTCAAGCCGCTGGTATGCGGTTCTTTTGCTTTGACATCCAGGATTTGCAATGATTTGCGGATAGTTTGCAGAGATGCTTCCAGCGACAAGTAATCCGATACCCGCTTCAGCACAGCCATGACTTCCAAGCGGTTGATCGGTTTTTGAATAAAGGTATCAATCCCCTGCAAATAAGCCTCCCCGATCATTTCTTTGTTTTCCACCTGTGACACCATGATGAAGCGGCCCGCGAAGCCATCTGCCTGCAACTTTTTGATCGTTTGGATGCCATCGAGCCCCGGCATTAGTAAGTCGATCAAAATGACATCGACCCCATACAGTTGATCAATCGATACGTGACTACCGTCGCTGGCTTGCCCTACAATTTCGCCCAACCCGCTGTCTTGAATAATCCGTTCGAGCATGCGGCGCACTACAGCATCATCTTCAATTAAAAAGAAACGTATCATGGCTTACACTCCCTCCTTTCCGAGTAATTGGTCGGTCGGAATTTGTACTTCTAAGTGCGTCATTTGCTTCTGATCCGGTAAAATACGCAAGCTTCCTTGTAGGCTTTGGACAATTCCACGGGCATGCGTCAGACCAATTCCGGTAGATGCATTTCCCTGTTCATCGTATTTGGTCGTATACCCGGGCTGAAACACCCATTCCTGCTCTTCTAGCGGAATTCCCGGACCACTGTCAAGTACACTGAACACCAGATGACGATGAATCAGCTTCGCATTCAGCTCAATCCGTCCCGACGTGGGAATCGCTTCTACCGCATTGGCTACCAGGTTGTTTAGCACGGAGAGCAGTGCATAGATTTGGCTGGTCGACAGGTTGATGTTACAGCTCCACTCAATTCGTATATCTTTTCCCAACATCTCTGCGTATTTCTGATTCGCGCGAGCAACCAACTCACACAGCTCTTTGATCGGCAGCTGTGGTGCTAGCCCCTCCTGATTAATCAGCTTGGAAATGCCCGCCAGCATCCGCTGCGAATCTTTTTTCACCTCATGCACATTCTCGGCAATCGCCAAGGCTGTCGGGGATTCCGCATGATCCGAGGTGAGCAGACGTCTGTAGAGCTGGTAGCTCTCGCGCGTGATTTCTTCCAAATGCGTCATCGATTTGCGCAAGTAAAAGGCTTCTTCATACAGCTCCGTATTAATCATCCGCAGACGCTCCAACTCTTGCTGACGCACCTCTCCCACTGCCCGCAACTGCCTGATCGAAAAACTGTTGTACAAGCCGACAGCAAAAAAGCTGCGCAAGACTCCAAAGAAGAGAAGCATCAAAAAGCTCTGCCAAGTGATCGGCGGAAAATCAGTGAAATACTGTCGCACCTGGATCTCTACCACATTGGAGACGAAATCAATGGATGCACCTATCAACCCCAGCCACAGGGGGAACTCACGATAGCTACGTGCTCGGAGCAAATAAAACAGGACGGTAAAAGTGAAATAGTAAAAGGCTGAGGGAAGATGGGCAGCCACACTCTCCATATACGGACGGTATGCAAAAAAGACATCCATTCCGACGCGAAATCCGAAGATAAACGTCCCTGTAAAAAATCCCGTCAACAATACAGGTACGGACGAAAACCACAGCAACCCGAAAAAGAAAGCAGCGATGCCCAAGGAAAAACGAAATGACCCGCCTACGGGGTTTACCTTCATCTCTCCAAAAAAAGCAGTTGCCAGCATGATAATAAACAGGATCAAAAGGCGTTCTCGCATAGCTGCTCCTTTCATTACGTGTAGGAATTTATAAAATAAATTCCGGAGCGCATGAAAACTTTCCACTTAAACGCGGTCGCTCCTCCTTGAAAAGGCCTCGGTGGAGGTTTTCCTACGGAAAAAGATCTCCTATTCTTATTTTACTAAGAATCGGAGATCTGCAAAGATAGAACGATTAAGCGTGCTTGTTTTCCAGTCGCTTGGAGACGACTGACAACGCGTAGTTGACGACAAAGTACATCACTGCCACCATCAGGAAGGTCGGGATGACGTAATTGACATTGCGTCCGTTGATGATTTGCGCATGGTTCATCAGCTCTGGCAAAGCGATTACGACGGCCAGCGACGTATCCTTCAAGAGCGAAATAAATTGGCTCACAATCGGCGGGACCATTCTTCTGAGAGCCTGTGGCAGGACAACATGCCACAGTGTCTGGACATAATTCAGTCCAGAAGAACGTGCAGCTTCAATTTGTCCTTTTTCGACCGAATTTAAACCGCTTCGCACGATTTCCGACAGCATTGCTGCTTCGAAAATAACCAACGCCAGAACAGCGGCCCAAAACTTGTCCATCTTGATTCCCACTTCTGGGAGAGCAAAATACGTAAAGAAAATAATCAACAAGAGCGGCAAATTGCGAATCAGCTCTACGATTGTCCCGAGAACTTGTGAAACTCCAGGAATTTTTGCGTAACGCAAAACCCCTACGACAATCGCAATGGAAAAGCTGAAGACAATAGACAAGAAAGCGACCTGCAAGGTGACCCAAAAGCCTTCGAGCAGGAAGGTCAAATGACTGGGCGTATAGGCTCCGATAAAGTCCATGATGTCCCCTCCTTCTTAGCGGCTTCCAGCCAAGCGTCGCTCCAAATAACTGACGAACGCGCTCAACGGAAGGGTCAGAATCAAATAGAAAACAGCTACAAAAATGTACACATCAAAGGTAACAAACGTATCAGCCGCGATCAGGTCTCCAAAATACATCAGGTCAAGACCTGCAATCACGCCTAATACCGAGGAGTTTTTAACGAGATTGATAAACTGGTTGCCCATCGGCGGGATCACGACCTTGATCGCTTGCGGCAAAATGATATAGCGCATCGTTTGTCCGTACGTCAATCCCGAGGAACGAGCGGCTTCTGTCTGTCCTTTTGGAATCGCCAAAATGCCTGCGCGGATCGTCTCCGCGATAAATGCTGCCGTATACACCGTCAAGCCAAGCGTACCTGCAATAAAGGGCTCCAGTACGATACCAATTGCCGGCAAGCCCACAAAAAAGAGGAAAACGACGAGAATCAGCGGGATATTACGCACAAACTCGACGTAAACCGTAGCGATCCACTTGAGTGGTCGAATCGGAGAAATCCGAAAGATCGCAAAGAGCGTCCCCAGTGCAAAGCTCCCGACGAGAGCAAGCAGGCTCGCCTGCAAGGTGTTCCAAAAGCCTTCGAGATACATATCCATGTGATCAAACAAGATAGAAAAATCGATCATCTCTTATGCGATCCCCCTTGTGTGCAAAATTCTGTTAGGAATATAAGGGAATGAGCGGCAGAGTAAACCGCTCATTCTTTATGGAGTCGAACCGCATTATTTTTTAGGTTTTGTTCCGATCCATTTTTCATAAATCTTGTCGTATTCGCCGTTTTCTTTCATTTCTTTTAGCAAATCGTTCACGGTTTTCACGAATTCAGCGTCACCTTTGCTGATTGCAATACCGTATGGCTCTTCCGTGAAGGCCTCTTCTGTTACACGGTAGTTCGGATCTTGCTTCGCCATGCCGTACAGGAGAGCGTTATCAGTTGTCAGCGCGTCACCTTGACCAGCTTTGAGTGCTGTGAAGGCTTCCGCGTAGTTTTCAAATTCAAGTACTTCTACATCAGGAGCACTCGCTCTGATGTTTTTCGCAGAAGTAGAGCCTTTTGCGGTCACGATTTTCATGCCTTTTTGCATGTCTTTCAGACCGTTGATGGAGCTGTCCTTTTTCACCAAGAAAGATTGACCTGCCAGGAAGTACACGTCAGAGAAGTCTACTTCTTTTTTACGTTCTTCTGTAATGGTCATCGTTGCGATGATCGCGTCAATTTCTCCGTTTTTCAGCATCGGGATACGCGTTTTGGAGGTTACTTCCTTCAACTCAATTTTGTTTTCGTCCCCGAGTACTTTCTTCGCAATTGCTTTTGCAATATCGATATCGAAGCCTTCTACATTTCCGGTTGCCGGGTCTTTCAAGCCAAACAGGTTCAGGTCGTACTTAACTCCGACTACTAATTTGTCTCTTTCTTTGATTTTTGCCAATGTTCCCGCACCTGCTGCGGCTGGTGTGCCTTGTGCGCCGCCTTCTGTTTTACTACCTCCACCACAGCCTGCCAACGCAGTTGCACTCAGCATCAGAACGAGACCCATACCTGCTACTTTTTTCCAAAGCTTGTTTGCTTTCATCTGAATACCCCTTTTCTCTATCGTTTTATATATTTAGTGATTCAAAATCCGACTCAAGAACAAACGCGCACGCTCTTCACGCGGACTTGCGAAAAACTCTTCTGGTGTAGAATCTTCGAGAATCGTGCCCTGATCCATAAACACGATGCGATCTGCCACCTCGCGGGCAAAGCCCATTTCATGCGTCACGACCACCATCGTCATGCCTTCCTTTGCCAGCTTCTTCATGACGTCGAGCACTTCGCCGATCGTCTCGGGATCAAGCGCAGAGGTCGGCTCGTCAAACAACATGATTTTTGGTCGCAAAGCCAGTCCGCGTGCGATCGCCACGCGTTGCTGTTGACCGCCAGATAGTTGCGTTGGGAACATTTCCGCCTTTTCCGGAATCCCTACCTTTTCCAAATAGTAGAGAGCCGTTTCTTCGGCTTCTTTCTGCGATACGCCCAGAACCTTAGTTGGTGCCAGCGTAATGTTTTGCAGTACGGTCTTGTGCGGGTATAGATTGAAGTGCTGGAACACCATACCGATGTCCCGACGCAGCTTGTTGATATCGGTGTTTTTATCGTTCACTTTCACCCCGTCTACCACCAGTTCTCCGCTTGTAACCGTTTCCAATCTGTTGATGCAACGAACCATCGTGCTTTTACCCGATCCTGACGGGCCAATGACCACGACGACTTCTCCCTGGTTGATATGCAGGTTGATGTTTTTGAGGACATGAAAACTTCCGTAGTGTTTATTTACTTGATGAAAACTGATCAACCTTAAATCCCCCCTTGCTCTATGTCTTATTTTGTATACTAATGTCGAACTACCCAAAACTACTGAAAAAGACAAAGAAAAGTTTTTCTGTTTATAATTTTCTAATAACGAGCAATAAAAAAATAAAGTGAACCTACCAGTTGAATGGGAGCCAATATATCATGTAACACCTGAATGGAGGCCGGCCTATGAAAGAGGAAAACGTAAAGCCTTGGCTCATCCGGATGCGCCGAGGAGAGGAAGAAGCTTTTCAAGAAGTCTATCGAGCAACTCGCACGTACGCCTACAACCTGATCTATTTTCTGGCGCCGCACAAACAAGATGTAGACGACATGATGAGTGAAGTGTACGTAGAGTTGATTCGAAGCATCGACAGGTACGATGTGGAGCAACCCTTTATCCCATGGTTCAACGGATTGATTGTGCGGCAGGTTCGCAACTGGAATCGAAGCATTTGGCGAAGATTCCGCCTGTTGGAGCGGGTTAAGGAAAAAGGCTACGAAGCACCTGTCGCGGGTATGGAGGATAAGCTGGGGGCAATCAGTGATGAGCTGGAGGTCATTCCCGCCGTAGAGAAATTATCCTTCAAGCTCAAGGAAATCGTCGTACTGCGTTACTATCAAAACTGTTCCTTGGAGGAAATTGCAGCGATTCTACAAATCCCGCTCGGAACGGTAAAATCGAGACACCACTTGGCGATGAAAAAATTGAGAGAGAATTTTGAGCATCGAATCAATCATGAGGAGGCATCTTTTCATGTTCATTGAAAAAAAGGTGAGAAATGAGTATGAATACGCAGCAGGGAAGCTACACATTGATCCTGCATTGGACAGCAAAATCGAACGAGTAGCCAAAATGGAGTTGGCTGGCAAGTGGCGTTTGCACAAAGGGATGCGCTTTCGTCCAAAGCTGGTGCATGTTGCAGCAGCGTTCGCCCTGCTCACTGGTTTTGGTTATGCGACTCACAGCTTGTTGTACAAAATTGATGAAAGCTCTGTCCGTATGGAAGTTCAAGCTCATAAGGATTTTACATTGACGCAAATAACCCCTGAAGAAATACGGCTGGGATTGGCAAACGTAGAGAACAAACTGGCAACAGGCGAAACCGCCCTCGTCTATTTCGCAGCGCTGGAAAAAGAGAAGCACCTTCTCTTTCAACAAAACCCCACGATCGGCATAGAAAAGCCGGATATCGTGAAAGATTGGAAAGCATGGACTGCCGTCCTCAGTGAAGAAGCTTCTCTCTCACATGCCTTGCCACACGAGCTTCCTGACAGCTTTTCATTCCTTGAGGGCAAACAAGGCACCCCCTACGGTGTCATGATGGGTCAAGAAGGACAGCAGTGGCTGCATGAACTTCAAGAAGAAAGCAAGGAAACAGGTAAAAGTGTCGTATGGAAAGTCGTTCCACAAGCGACTTCACCTATCGAAGCGTATACGAGCCTGTATGAGAACAAGCAAAAAGAACGCATCTTTGTCACGGTAGAGAAATTCCCGAAGGAACAGCTAGATGTACAATTGAGCACGCCAGAAACAACGAAATACGACGCAGTAACTGTTAGTGGAAAAAAAGCGCATTACACAAAAAACGATCAGTTCTTGTTTAGTGAATCTGGTCAGTATCAAGAGCTGTCTTGGTTGGATCAAGATGGAGAGCAACCGATTATGTATCGTGTAGCTACCGATTCGCCAACAGTTTCCAAAGAAATGCTGCTCCAGGCTGCTAAAGCAAGCCAGCAGTAACCATACGAAAAGCCAGCCCTCTCTTGCTTTGTATCTGCAAAAGAGGGCTGGCTGCTTTTTTGTTTTCGTCACAAGGGATTATCCCCGTAGGCGGTTCACCCAGAAGCCGCCCTTCAAATGTTTCGGCTCAAAAGAGATCACGAATGCTTTTGGCGCAATCTCATGAATGAGATTCCACAGTTTTTTCTCGTTGCTGCGCTTCGTCAACACTTGCATCATGAGACGATGTCCGTCGCGTCCTTCTGCTACCCAGGAAGTAACGCCAAAGCCGTGTTCACGCAGCTTCACAGGAACCTCCAAGTCAACGGAATCCACAACGACTTGCAGCGTAACATAGCCCAAGGCCAAATACTCCTCGATCTTGCTGCCGATGAATACACCCATTCCCCAACCGATACAGTAGGCTGCGAGATTGATCGGATTGTCCAGGTTGTCCAGAACAATCTCCAACCCTTTCAAATACACGAATACTTCCACCATCGCTAATAGGGATGCCAACACCCGATAGCCCTTGATCACCATCAGTAGTCGCAGCGTAAAAAACGAAACGTACAAAATGTTGATCCCGATGATGATCAAAACAAACGCCAAGCCCATTGCTCTCCTACCCCCACCCAGACCGGGTATTATGATGATTTTGTAATCGTGATAATCATATAATTGAAGGTATTTTTATAACAGCGGTAAAATTCGGCTATCAAAGAATTTTTTCCTATAGATTCAAACACCCTTTTTTATGATAAGGGGTTTTTATTAGACCAAACAGCCTCCGCATAAACCTTGTTGTTTTGTAAAACAGTAAGCATCGAGAACACTTATTTTTCCATAGGAACGCTGGCTGAAAATCTCTTTGTTTCCGACTGTAAGTAGAGGAGGGTGAATACATGTCTCGCTTTTTAATGAAAGCAGCTGTTACCGGTATGATTGTTGCCATTTGTTTATGGTGGTTTGCCAATGCAACCTGGGCTTCCGCTATTTTAACGGCACTCGGCTTGACTGTCATCGCTTATCTGATTGGAGATCAATTAATATTACGTGCTTCCAACAATATTACGGCTACAATTGCAGATGCAGTAATCGCTGGTTTTTATTTATGGTTCGTTGCCAGATGGATGGATTGGCCACTAAGCTTTGGAGAGTTAATAATTACGGTAGTCCTTTTAGGTGTAGCAGAACTTGTGTACCATCGCTTTTTGGGGATTTACGACAACAATCGTATTAATAAGGAACCTGGAAAATAACTCACCATTCCCCTTTATTTGTAATTTCCTAAAAGGGGATATATCTCGTCCCTTTTGCTAACCTTATCTTTGGGTTACATCACAAAGTTAGGAGAACCCGAATGGATCTGAAAACTTTACTAAGTACTGGGAGGACACTAATGGGTATTTTATCAGGCAATCCACAAAATGAACCCATGCATTATGGGGAGGTTTTTGGCGTATGGATGTATCTGGCAACAACAAAAGGATTGATTGCTGGTTATCAAACAGCGCTCAACCATACTGGTGATCATGATCTGAAAAGCTTCCTCGAAGACATTACGCGAAGCATGAAACAAGAAGTGGAACAACTGGATGAATTGCTCAAAGTAAATGGCATTGGATTACCTCCTGCACCGCCAGATCGCCCTGTAGCTGATTTAGAGAGCATTCCTGCCGGTGCTCGTATCAGTGACCCTGAAATCGCTGCAGGTGTATCAAGGGACATTGCAGCCGGATTGCTTACTTGCAGTCAAATAATGGCTCAATCCATTCGAGAAGATATCGGTATGCTTTTTGGTCAGTACCATGTTGCAAAAGCCCAATTTGGCCTCAGATTGCTCCGCATTTTAAAAGAAAAAGGCTGGTTGGTTCCGCCGCCACTTCATATGCAAGCGCCAGAACTTGTCCATGCCTAAACTTGAGGATAAGCACTGCCTGATTGGTAGTGCTTATCGTTTTTCACCTATTTTCCATTTTGTCGGTTAGTGGTTAGCATGCTCGTACAATTTCCGCGCGAACTCCTCCATCAACTCCCGCTTGGCCAACAGCGCAAGCATCCGTTGGGGCAAGCCTTCTACTCCGTAATAAGCACCTGCCAATTGACCGTAGACAGCTCCCGTCGTATCCGCATCATCACCAAGGTTTACCGCTAGGAACAGGCCTTCTTCAAAAGAACGACTGGAATGAAATGCCCAAAGCGCCGCTTCAAGCGAATCGACGACATATCCAGATCCTTTGATCTCTTTTCTAGTTTTCTCTTTGTAGGAGCCATTCGCGACACGGGCGATATCAGGATCAAGCGGTTGCTTTTCCCATAGATCGGCTACAGGAGAGAACGAATCAGCAAGCAACTCCTCTTTGGAAATACCCTGTAGAGCCCCCAGGAGCAATGCCCCGAAAAAACGACAGCCGTCTACTGCCTTTGCCGTTGCGTGTGTAGTTCGAGAACTTTGCGCGCAGTAATCGATGGCGAGCTCCGGTTGATTGGCATAATAGAGTGCGACTGGTGCTAGCCTCATAATGGAGCCATTCCCTGCCGACATCGGGTGATCCGATCCGCTGAATGGATTTTTTGTCTGCTCAAAACGCCACAGTGCTTCTTTGGTGATATTCCCGATATCGAAGCAATGATCCTTGCAGCTCATATAACCCTCTCGAAACCAAGCTACGTATCGGTTCATCTGATCAACCGGATCGAAGCCATTTTTCGTAATCAAGCTCTCAGCCAGGCACAGGGCCATCGACGTATCATCCGTCCATTCTCCTGGCCTTAAATCGAATGGTCCTCCCCCGATCATTTCTGTAAGCGGCTCGAAGGTACCCGGTTTGCGAAATTCTAAAGTTGTGCCGAGTGCATCTCCAACGGCCAACCCTAGCAAACTTCCAGCATAGCGATCACGCAGCTCCACACCTATCCACACCTTTTTTTCTGAATTATCTGTTCATATCAAACAAAGCATCTGGCAATGACATTTTGACCGAAGTATTGTTCGTTCAATTCATCCGTCGCTACCTTTTCTTCTGTGCTTGCAAGCGTGATAATCTGCGGCAGAACCAGCTTGAAACGGTCCTCCATCACGGTTTCAAGAACGTACTGTTCCTCTTCGTCCCACAAAAGAATTCCTGCTAAAATTCTGGTCTCCACACAGATCCCCTCCATTTTTTTCTCTTTTGAATATGTACGAAAGACGGGTACAATGACCCGCCTTCTAGTTCCTTACATAATGTGTAATGTGTATACTTACTGCTCTTTTTTCAGGCGTGCATCCAGAACAAAGTTGCCGAATGGCAGTAATGAAGCAATAAATGCCCCGATCACTTTCAAAAAGGACCACTTATTGGTCATTGTAACATGTGCCAACGCCAAAATATACAGGACAAAAAACAATCCATGAAGCGAGCCAGCAATTTTTACTGCGGCTGGATAATCCCAAAAATACTTAAGCGGCATAGCAATTCCGAGAAGTACCAAATACGAGATACCTTCGATCAGGCCGATGAGACGGAAACGTCCGAGGGCAGATTTCATCATGTGCGGGTACCATCCTTGCCATTGAAATTAACACTATTATAAACGAAAAACTATCATAATGATGAAAATAGTCCAATGTTCATAATATATTCAAAATCAACGGCCCCAAGCTTCTTCCCGGATACGTTCCATCCAGCGCATCTCTGCGTGCAAATGCTCAATGGCACCGATCAGAATCGTTCGTGCTCCCCAGCTAAGCCTCTCTCTTTTTTCCTCCTGGATCGATTCCAATAATCCAGCTAACCTTCTTACCTCCTGGATGTTCACTTCCAAGGCCTCATCCATTTTCTGTGGATCACCGTACGAAGCAAAAGTAAGAGCCGCGTAGATCGGATGGGTCAGATGCATCGGTTTTTGCAGTTCTTCCAAGAGAAGCTGTTGAAATTGCTCTTCGCCTTTTTCCGTGATCCCATACATCGTCTTATCTGGGCGGTTAGTCTCACGAATGACTTCTTTGACCTCAATCATCCCGCTCTTTTCCAGTTGGTCGAAGGCATAGTAGAGGGAGCCTTTGGCGTATTTCATGTAACAATCCATTCCCCTGGCCTTCACCTGCTGCTGAACCTCGTAGGGATGCTTCTCCCCTTCCATCAGCAATCCCAGAACAAGCAATTTTAGACTCATGACGATTCTCCTCTACCCGCGTTCCGGTTTCGGTTCGGAAGGCGATTTCGCCAGCGCCCGATCATTTCCCATTAGCAAAATGCACACGAGAGCAAGAACAGCAGGAACGAGCGCCCACGTAAACGTGTTCGCAATCGATGACGCGAGAATATCGATCATTTGATCCAAAACAGGACCCGGAATGGATTCGCGCGCTTCTGGTGTCAAAATCGCTCGCGGATCCGTAATGGCATTCGTCATCTCTTGTCCCCCGAAGGCAGAGAACATGCCGTTTTCAAACGAGTTGCGTTGCAAGATACCAAACACGGTGATTCCCAATGTCATCCCCAATGAACGGGAAAAAGAGTTCGTCGAACTGGCCGATCCTCTTTGACGCATATCAAAGCCATGAATCGCTGAAATTCCCAAGGTGGAGAAAGAAAAGCCCACACCAAACCCTGCAATCACCATATAAAGCGTAACGATTGAACGAGGAATATCAGGCGTCAGTGTACTCAAAAGGAAAATACCTGGTATGAAAAAGACTGCGGACAGAAGCATAATATTGCGGAAGCTGGTCTTCGTTGTCAAAAATCCGCCTAGCTGGCTTCCAGCAACCGAACCGAGCATCATCGGTGTCAACAGTAATCCGGCATTCGTCGCTGACCCGCCATATACCCCTTGGATAAAAATCGGCAGATACACCGTAGCGATAATGAAAGCAGCTCCATACAACAGTGCAATCGCATTTGTCGTAGCAAATAACCGCTTCTTGAACATGGAGAACGAAATAATCGGATCAGATGCCCGCTTCTCGACAAATAGAAAAATCACAAACAACAAGAAAAAGGAAGAGAACAATCCAATAATCTGCATCGAATCCCACGCGTATTGATTGCCGCCCAGCTCCAGTGCAAACATCAGACTCACTACAGCTCCGACCAGCGTAATCGCTCCCCACCAGTCAATGCTCTGCTTGCGATATTCCAGTGACTCCTTGTAATACATGGAGATCAACCAGAGGGACACAGCACCAATCGGTACATTGATGTAAAAGATCCAATGCCAGCTGACATATTCGGTAATATACGCCCCCAGCAAAGGTCCAAATACGCTGGACGTACCGAATACAGCTCCGAAAAGTCCCGTCATCTTTCCACGCTTCTCCGGCGGGAATACGTCAAAAATAATCGTGAAGGCAATAGGCATCAGCGCTCCGCCGCCAATCCCTTGAATCGCCCGATAAATGCTCAACTCAACGATGCTGTTTGCCGTCCCGCATAAAATGGACCCTAACAAAAATACAATGAGACCAAATACGTAAAAACGTTTTCGCCCATACATATCGGAGAGTTTACCGAAAATCGGCATCCCCGCCATCGTAGCGACCATGTACGCTGATGTCACCCAAACAAACTTATCCATGCCGCCCATCTCACCGACAATCGTAGCCATCGCCGTCGCGACAATCGTATTGTCCATGGAAGCCATCAGGAGACCAAGCAGAAGCCCCGCCAACACCCTATTCACTTTACTTTCTCTTGCAATCATTGCTTCACCCTCCTGAGTGGTCAAATCAAAGTACTATACATTATTATATTCAAATTTGACTACTGATCGAAAAAAACTGCTCCTTTTCTCGGAGCAATTTTTCGCGACTCATTATCGCCCGAACGGTGACGGGCTGAATGGCGATGGCTGCTGGGCTTGATTGCCCTTCCACATTTTATACGCCGCTTCTGACATCGGTTCCACTGTTGGCTTAATCTCTCCAGTGAATGGATTCTTATCATAGGGCAGGTTAAATGTCCGTGTCCCGTCGCTCTTACGCAGCAAAGAACCATCCGACAGCCTCACCCAATTGCTTCCTGGTCCTCCATCGTCTACGACATAGAGGCCGTTATCATCCCAGGCCGGATACGTTGGCACCTTATTTACCGGAGGACGTGCCGTCTGTTTTTTGACTGGTTTTGTTGCGGTTTTCGTCTTTTGTGTTTTCTTCTTCGGTGTGTTCGTTTTAGCAGCTGCTACCGCTTTTGTTTTTGGCTTTCCTTCGCTTTGTTTCTGCGCTGGTGCTGGTACAGGTGCTGACACAGCCACAGGCTTTTCAACCGGATAGGCAGAAACGTTTTCGGCGCGCGGACCTTGATTCGCCAAATCCATAGCGGGCTTTGCCGTACCTGCTTTTTGCGAGACAGATGCTGTTTTCACATCGGTTCGTCCATCTGTTTTTACCGCGTGAATCAGGGTCGGCCACAAATAGGCGTTGAAGCCTAGTAAAGCGACCATCAAGGCAATACCTACGATTTTTTTCATAATGAGGACTCCTATGACTGAATCATTGTGGTAATAGAGCAATGACTTCTGGCCTATATCAAAAGTTTAGACGATTGGAAGAAAAAAGAAAACACCCCTACATAAACAAACTCCTTCTCATGTTGATCTTGAGAAGGAGTTTGTTTTAGCTGCTTGCTTCTGGGAATGTTGTTTGATTAGCTCAATGGTGTGATCAAGCAAATTTTTGCCTCCCGTGTTTCCATGTCCAGGTACAACCATTTCGGCCTGTGAATATTTTTTAATTACTTTCTGAACAGAGTCATCCCATTGTTCTACATTGGCATCTGAAAGATTTCCGAGGTCCTTAGCCTCTAATGATTTGACGAAGCATCCACCAAATAATACTTTGGATTGGGGAAGCCAAACGGTAATGTTATCACTCGAATGCCCTTCCCCAGGATAATAGGCTTCTAAGATCGTGTCGCCTACCTTTATTACGGGCTTTTCATCGAGTGTCGGATTGGACGAAGGATATCCATATTCTTTCGCTAATTTTGCCGTCAAACGTGTACTGCGTACATCTATTTTTTGATGGAGTAACGCACGGATACCTGAAATGCTGTCATCATGTGCATGTGTAATCAGCGCCAACACAACGTCTTTCTTCCAATGCTTCTTAATCAGCTGTAATAGCTCTTCCGTTTTTTGGGTGTCCCCCCATGCTGTATCAATCAGGACGATCCCTTTGGACGTAGAAACGATTAAGCCATTGTGGTCATAGGTTGTGCCATTCCATTCATTATAGGTTGTATGTAACCATACTTTGTCATTTAATTTTGATAACACAATGCTTTTCCCTGGATTGGTAATCTGAGTGGGAGATGCTGTTTCAGATTGGGCAATCGTTTGATGAGAAAACGGTGTCAGAGCAACGGCGACTGTCAGGAAAAAACTACATACAGCCTTCCCTATCCATCCTTTATGAATCTTCAAATGAATCTCACCTTTCAAACATCTAAGCGATATCCATACCGCGGAATCGTCGTAATTTGCTGCCCGTAGCGCCGAAGCTTTTTCCTTAATCGATAGACGAGCGCATTGACTTCCACTCGTCCAACATCCGGGACATTGCCCTCATGCAGCATTCGCTCTGGCCATACTGTCAGCATGATTTCTTCAAAACTAACGGCGCTGTTCGCCTTTTGGTATAGAAGCTTCAGCAAATCCATATCTTTTCCGGTCAAATGCAGTCTAGCCCCATCGAGACGAACTTCTCTTCTCTCCAAATGAAACTCCAATCCTGGCAAAAGCGACGTGTTCTTTGACTGCGTGAAAGGGAGCTCCACTGTATCATCCAGTCTATTGGCCTCTCGTAAAAAGACGAGCTCTGCTACCCCTTTTGACAAGCTTATTTGATCCCCGTGGCGCAGAATGTGAGAGGAATAATGAAGGGGCGTCCCGTTTACCTCTGTGCCATGCTTGCTTTCCAGATCGATAATCTTGTAATCATTCCCGATCCTTTGAAAGGCTGCATGCATTCTCGAAATGTACGGACTGGAAAATGTAATGTCCAGTTGAAAACCAGTTCCCCTCCGCCCGATTGTACAGCGATCCTTGTTGAGATATTTGCGTGTGGTAAATAGGTTGGGATCCCCTTTTTTTACGAGTAAGTATGCACCGTTGTCTATCATCTGGTGATCACCTCACTTGTTGATCTATTACGGTTTTACAGCCGTCAGTGCTTCAACAGCAACCTTGGTAGCTTCAGCAATGAGCGCATCATCATAAGTGGCGTCCTGCTTATCTCTGCTAGACAGCACTGCAATGACAATGGGCTTTTTATTCGGTGGCCATATGATACCGATATCGTTTCGTGTTCCGTAGCTTGCGGCTCCCGTCTTATCTCCGACCTTCCAGTCTTTAGGTACGCCCGCCCGAATCAGCTTGTCTCCCGTTGTGTTGCCTTTCAGCCACTCGATAAGAATCGTCTGCTTGTCCGACGACAGCACATCCCCTACCGTATAGGCTCTCAGGCTCGTTGCAAGTGCTTTCGGTGTGCTTGTATCGCGAATATCTTCTGGTTTAGCCTCATTCAATTCCGGCTCATAACGCTCGGACGTCGTCACACTATCGCCAATCTGTCTAAGGGCTGATTCAAAGCCTTTCGGTCCACCCAATTCTTTGAACAACAGATTTCCCGCCGTGTTGTCACTATAGCGAACCGCGGCGTCTGCAACCTCACGAAGAGTCATCCCGGTCGCTACGTGTTTTTCTGTGATGGGTGAATAAGTAACGAGATCATCCTTGGTGTAGGTGATGACTTTGTCGAGCTCTTCCAACGGCTTCTGATGCAAGACTGCACCTGCTGCTAAAGCCTTGTACGTAGAGGCAAAAGCGAATCGTTCATCTTCGCGATAAGCAACTACCACATCGGTTTCGGTGTCGATCGCATATACGCCGAGTCTCACATCAAACTTGTTTTCCAGCGCAACGAACTTTTGATCCATTGCAGATGCTGGCGTTTCCGTTTTAACGACAGGTGCTTCTGGAGAAGAGCAACCAGTGAGCGTAAGAAGTGTGAGAATAATCGTTTTCACTGTGAATCCGATCCGTTTAGATTGGTGAATTTTCATGGATGACGTACCTCTTTCTAGGAAGATAACAACGATAGATTACTCTCGTAATACCGTATTACGTTTGTAATCAACTGATTTCACGATTATATTACACGCGTAATCCACTAGTGTCAATCTCCTTTTTCTTGCTAAGGAACAGAGCTACATCCATTCTTTCTAAAAATAAAAAAGACGCCCTTTCAAGAAAACTGGATAACCGTAAATGGTTTCTCCAAGTCAGCTTGAAAGGGCGTGCTTTATTTTTTAGGAAGATCAGTCGATGTTTGTTTCGCATCCAATATGGAACGTAGCTCCTGAATCTCCTCGTCCGATAAGGATTCCTTCTGGATGAACTGTACCAGCATCGATTTTAGCGCTCCGCTGTAAATCCGCTCCAGAAAGGACTGTGCCTCGGCGTGCTGGCATTCATTTTGTGAGTACAACGGATAAAACGTATAGACTCTTAGGTTTTGATTGACTCCAACGGCATTTTTTTGAACCAAACGATTCAAAAGAGTACGTACTGTTTTTGGGTTCCAATCCGTTTGACCTTCCAAGGAGGAAATAATTTCGTTGGCTGTCAGCGGTGACCTTTCCCATAGCACATTCATCACTCGCCATTCCGCTTCTGAAATACTTGGCATGGATGTAGACATGAAGTCTCCCCCTTTCGATATTCATGACTGAAACAACAAAGGCTAGAAAAGACCTTTCGCTTTCAAAATAGACAAGGTGATTTCTGCTGCTGCAGATCCATTCGCGTCATCTTCGCTTTGTATATTTGTAGCAAAGAAGTAGGTGCCTTCCTCGTTCTCTACATATCCAACAAACCAACCGTTCACATCTTTTTGATTGACGGCGCCCGTACCTGTTTTCCCGGAAAGAATCGAACCCGCCTTTTCCGATAACCGGATGGAATCTTTCACCGTCTGGATATTGTTTTCTTGAAAACCAAACTGGTTCGTATAGAACGCTTTTAATAATTGTACCTGCTCCACCGGTGAAATCTTCAAGGAAGATTCTATCCAATATTCGCCGATTCCACCAGATGTATTGTAATTTCCGTAGTTCAATTGTTCCAGAAAAGCTTGCAATGTATCCGGAGAAATGCTCTTATCCAACTCTTTAAAGTACCAGTTCGTGGAGTATCGCATCGCGGTAAATAGATCTTGATCGTGATTCCACTGCTCATACGGATAACGGATTCCATCCCATTTTAACAGGGAGCTTTCCCTCGAAATCACATCGGTCTCCAATCCAAACAAGGTGAGAAAAATCTTGTAGGTGGAGTTCGGTGAAATTCGTTGTGTACTTCCTGCCTTGTTGTAAATCCGATACTGGTCGGCTTTCCAATCATATAAGACAAAACTACCTTCATAACCACGGAAATAGTTGTCTAAATCCTCGTAAATCGTTCGATCATCTTGAAAATGATAGCGACTGCGATCGTCAGCTAAAGCGGAACCAACAAGAACCTGACTGGCAACCAAGATGCCCATCATGGAAAAAATGAACGTACTTTTCAACTGCAACAGCTTTGATTCGGCATTATGGGATGCAATTTTCTCGATTCGTTTTTTCACTGCTTTCTTGGAACCGTTTAACTGATTGGCCAAAACGACATTTCCGGCTCGACTTTCTTTATCCAAAAACTTAATGATGGTATGACCATATTCCGGATAATTTCGCTTGTCTAAAAAGTTCAATACAGCTACATCACAAGCAATTTCACGGTCTACTCTCATTTCCCGAAAAGCCAGCCAGACCAATGGATGGAACCAATACAAAAGCTGATACACGACAGTCACGTAGTTCATGACGATATCATTGTTTTTTTTGTGCATGAGCTCATGCAAAAAGATATACTTCATTTCATTGAGCGACAGCCATTCATCAAAATGACTGGGAAGAACAACATACGTCGTAAAAACGCCAAACGTCATCGGAGATTTGACGTGCTTGGATTCTGCTAACACGATGTTCCGCGTTATTTTTACATCCTTCTTGCATTGTTCAAACAACTCGATGATTTCTTGATTGGTGATCACAGATGCTGTCCGCTTGATCTGCTGGATTTTTAACCAGGCTGATAACGTGATCGAAGCACAAATGATCATGCCGACTACCCATATGCTGACGAGAATCGTAGGAAAGGAGTCGGGTGTATAGCGATTTACGGACAACGTTAAATCCTGTACCCAATTCGCATTTTCAAACACAGGAGCTTTCGTAGCGAGCATCGAGCTGCCAGCTTCATTGCGCTGATTCATCCCTGAAACAAAAACATTTCCAAAATCAAAAAAGTAATTCGGGATAAAAACTGGCGTCAAAGCGACCAGCAAGAGAAACCACAAATTGTACTGCCATCTAGCCGACATCTGTGAGCGAAATACTTTTCGAATCAAGAAAATAAGTGCGATCGTACAGGAAGAAACGATCAAGCTAATCACCACATGATTGACGAACATGCTACCTGTCTCCCTCCCTTCTTACATAGGGCAATCTAGATAAAAATAGAATCCGTATCAATTTTCCAGAGCAACAGGAACGCTCTTCAACCTGACAGGATTCTTTCACGTCGATTAGCACAATTAGCTTCATTATGTCAAAAACGAGATCACGATACAAGCTATCGTCGATTGGAAGAAAAAAGAAAACACCTTCTTCAAAAATGGTAAGAAGGTGTTTTTGAACCTGATTTAGTTTATTTTCAAAACATCGTGATCGACGTAACGCTCGCCATTCAGTTCGCTGATGACATTGATTGCAACCTTGGCGCCATCACCAGATGTAATAATCGTATGTACGCTTACTCCCGCGCACGTACCTGCTGCCCATATTCCTTCGATGTTCGTCTTTCCTTGTGCATCGACATCGACAACGGTTTTAATCCGTGGCTCTGTACCTTCTTTGGTTTTTACCCCAATCGCTTCTGCCAAAGTCACGAGCGCTCCCGTTGCAAGAATCACATGTTTAGCCTCGAAGCTGCCTTTTTCCGCTGTCTCTACGAGTAAGCCTTGCTCTGTTTTGGTAATGTTGCTTACTTGGTCGGCTACCAGCTCCGCACCGAATTTCGCTGCTTGCTTTTTACCGATCTCAATGAGGTCTGGGCCTGAGATTTCCATGATGCCGTAGTGATTTTCCATCCACGCGCGCTTGGTCATGCTTTTGTCATTATCAATCAGTAACGTCTTCTTACCTGCTTTTGCAGCAAACAACGCTGCACTTCCTCCTGCCGGGCCTGCTCCAATAATTACGATATCAAGCAAAGAAATCTCTCCCTTCCAAAATAACTTTCACAACATAATTATATACTAAGTATGATAAATATGACAATATCTTTTAACTAGTTTATCCAGTGATTTTTAGCTTCGAACAAAATATTCAAAAAGCAATTGATATAATCATAAATTTATATTATCTTATCAATTGGTAAATATTTGAAATAGGAGGATTAAAATGATTGATTTTATCAAAAAAGGAAAAAAGTTGTTTTTAACCTCTCTTGCCTCAATGATGCTATTCAGCACTGTTCTAACATCTAGTTTTGCTGCAGAGACTGATGTATTAACCAAATCATCCGTGAATGAAATGCTTCAATACGAATTTTCAAGTGAAGTCATGTCAGTAGACAAAGATGATCTTGAAAAATCACTTACCGATACTTTCGACAACCTGGACCTTGTTCTAAAAGGTATGAAATCCGAGAGGAATCTTCAAGAAGCATTCTTAGAAAAGACTTCACTTGAAGATGATGTGAAAAGGGATTTGGAGGAGTATTTTTCCACCAGTCAAGATGATGAAAAAGAGCTGAACAATTTAATTCGTGATGTAAAAGACCAAATAGCTGAAAATCATTCGGTATTGCCCGAAATAACAGAAGTCCTGCTGTTGCAAAGTAACTCAAGCATTAAAAGCGAAGATAAAGTTCAAGCTACTATATTACCTATTCTCCTAAGACTGGCTCTTAAAGAAGCGGTTAAGAAAAAAATGGGGAAGAAAATAAAAAGAATGGCCTATGACGAATTTGAAGAAAGAATAGAGCCTGAGATATGGGCAGAAGTTGATGCGTTGCACGAACAATATAATGGAGATATTGATTATGACGGCCCAGAAGATAAAAGTGAATTAAATGGCATTAACCAAGGAGAAAAGGTTTTCAATATTATTCACAAGAGGACAAATAAACACTTATTGAGATTTCATATGAAAAGAGTGGACAAAGGTAGAAGCATTGACTTCCATTGGCATAAAAAGGATGATAATTTCGAGTGGCATCATGGCCAAACTAAAATTACGAAAAGTAATCAATACCCAGAACATTGGGGAGAGGATTAATGGACAGGAAATCGAGTTAACACGATTTTCTCTTCTTCATGAAGGAGTGAGTGACAATCGATCTGCAAATAGGCTTCGTGATTGGAAAAAAATTAAATATCGAAAAAATTGAAGAGATTTTATACACCTATGAAAACAAACAAGCTGCATCTTGTAAGGTCGTATTAGACTATATGGAGATGGACCCAGATATTTTTTTAAGTCGTCCCTTTTCTTCCACAGAACAGGTACTCGTTAAAGATCCCGATCTCCTAGAAGCTGAACTCTCCCAGTCATATGATTTTGTATGGGTTGAAGTACTAGGCGGTATTGAGAGACATGGGCATCCTTCCGTTACTATCTCTGATATAGAATATGAAGGGAAGCTCATCCATGCGATAGACAATAGAGTGCTAATCTTTTTACGTGATATCATTATTGACAATCACGGAAGAGAACTGCTTGAGAAAATCTGCCATGTTCCCAAACCATTACAATGGCTCGTCCTACCAAAAAAGGACGGCAAAACTCCACCCCCAGACTATATTCTTGACGAGATGGAGCAATGGGTTCGCAAGTTGATTGCATATGAGGTAGATTAATAAATAGGGAAAGGGCTATCTCAAACGTCGTGTAAACTGACAATGAGATAGCCCTTTGCTTTACGAAGGTCGTGTAATCCAGAAGCGGCGAATGACCAATCCCTCCTCGTCTGTACATTCCGACTCAAAGACGCCCCCGTTCTTCCGAATCGTTTTTTCGGATCCTACATTATCATAATCACAAATCACCAATACTTCGTTTATCCCCAGCTCGTTCGTGATGTTTAGGGCTTGCGCTAAAATTTCCGTCGCATATCCTTTGCGTCTCTCGGAAGGCCGGATTCCGTATCCGATGTGCCCGCTGTATTTTCGTAAACGCTCGTTGAGACGATGCCGAATGTTCACCGCCCCCACTATGCGCCGCTCCTCGTTCATGAGCCAATACGTCGAATGGGGAACATAGCCATCTGAAAGATTTTCCTCGCTGCTCTCACTCTCCAGAAATTCCAGATACGCAGGAAAATCATAGGGCTCCCGATCCACCACCCACGGTACGATAGGCTCTCCACTTTCTTTCCACTCTTCGTAAAAGGAAATATACTCTGCTTGAAGTTCTGCACAAGGCTTCGTTACATACAGTTGCCCAGCCATCACCTTCACTCCCCTTGCCGTAAAATTCTTTCTATTATAGCTGCAAGAAGAGAGTGATACCAGCTAAACAATTTTCTACCTTCTTGAATTACTTCCATTGGTTGACTAAAAGCCGCGTAGGAAGAAGCGTAGACTGGATATGCGCTTCTTCCCACAGCTACAAATCATAAACAAAAAAACGCGGCACAAGCATCGAATCGCTTGTGCCACGCTCTTAACTGATTAATATTTGTTAAACAACATGATCCAGAGGGAACCTGCAACGATTGTAAATACAATCACAAGTCCAAGAATCAATGTCTGTACGTTGTAGCGCGGTTTTTCTCCTTCGCGGATGTGCATGAAGAAGACCAACTGAATTACGAACTGCAAGACCGCCATTACCAAGATCGCGATCATGGTCGCCGTTTTACTCAAAATCGAGTTCATGACCAGCACGAGTGGGATAATGGTGAGCACGATCGACAGGATAAAACCGATTACGTACTCTTTCATCGATCCGTGACTATGATGTCCGCCATGGTTTTGATGTTGTGCCACCTTACATCACCCCCATCAAGTAAACGACTGTGAAGAGGAAGATCCACACAACGTCAAGGAAGTGCCAGTACAAGCTAAAGTTGGTAATTTTGCGGCGAGTAACCGCAGAGATTCCACGACGCTTCAGCTGCATGATCAACGCAGTCATCCAGAACAGACCAAGCGTTACGTGCAATCCGTGCGTACCAACCAGTGTGTAGAAAGCGGACCAGTAGCCGCTAGTCGCCATGGTTGCGCCTTCGCTCATCAAGTGCATAAACTCAGTAACTTCCAACACTACGAAAGACAATCCCAAAAGACCAGTTACAGCCAGCCAAGCAATCAGCTGCTTAACGTTGCCTTTGTTCATCGCCAGAACAGCGAGACCGCTGGTAAAGCTACTTGTCAACAAGATAAAGGTTGAAGCAATAACACCTGGCAGCTGGAACAATTCCTGTCCAGTTGGTCCGCCAGCAAAGCTATTCATCATTACCGCATATGTTGCAAACAATGTACCGAACAGCACGCAGTCTGTAACAACGAAAATCCAAAAACCAAGAACCTTTAATTGTTCATGCTCTTCATGATGGTCGTGGTCGTGGCCGTGACCATGGTCATGATGCTGCGCCATCGTTACACCACCCTCCCCAGTGAAGCCTCAGTGCGACGCACTTCCTCCACCGGTACGTAATAATCCGTGTCGTATTGGAAGGAGCGTGCCCACATGCATGCGAATACTCCAATGAATCCAATGACGGCCATCCAAACCCAACCAAACGTGAAACCAAAACCTACCAAGAACCAGAAGTTCGCCATGATAAACGGAATTCCAGAGTTCTTCGGCATATGAATCGGCTCAAGTTTCGCCGGTTGTTCTTTATAGGTGCCATTTGCTTTTGCTTCTTTTGTTGCCCACCAGTCATCCATTTCTTTCACTTGTGGTACAACAGCAAAGTTGTAGAACGGTGCAGGTGACGGAATCGACCACTCCAGCGTACGACCATTCCATGGATCGCCTGTCGTGTCGCGCTCACCATTCTTGATGCTGTAAGCGATTTGCCATACTTGGAAGATGAAACCGATACCCATCATGAATGCCCCAACAGTGGATACGAGGTTCATATCTGCCCAGCCGCGGTCCCAACCGTACGTGTAGTAACGGCGAGTCATACCCATGAAACCGAGCGCGTATTGCGGCATAAAGCACACGTAGAAACCAATATTCCAGAACCAGAAGCCCCATTTGCCCAGCTTCTCGTCGAGCTTGAAGCCGAACAGTTTTGGCCACCAGTAGTAAATACCAGCCAAGTAACCGAATACTACCCCACCGATCAACACTTGGTGGAAGTGGGCAACCAAGAAGTAACTGTTGTGATACTGATAGTCTGCTGGAGCTACTGCCAGCATTACCCCTGTCGCTCCACCAATAACGAAGCACGGGATAAAGGCAATGGTCCACAGCATTGGTTGTTTAAAGGATATCCGACCACGGTACATTGTAAACAGCCAGTTAAAGACCTTAACCCCGGTCGGGATACCAACAACCATCGTTGATATCGCAAAGAAGGCGATAACACTTGCGCTCGTACCCATTGTGAAGAAGTGGTGAGCCCATGTAAAGAACGATACAACGGCAATGATCATCATCGCCCAAACCATTGATTTGTAGCCGAAAATCTTTTTGCGTGAGAACGTAGCCACGATTTCAGAGAAGATACCGAAAGCTGGTACTACTACGATATATACCTCAGGGTGACCCCACATCCAGATGAGGTTGAGGTACATCATCGGATTACCGCCGCCGTCCATCGTGAAGAAGTGAGCACCTGCAAAACGGTCAAGGAACAACAGTGCAAGTGTTACAGTCAAGATTGGGAAAGCGAAGATAATCATAATGCAGCTGGACAATACGGACCAGCTAAACAATGGCATTTTGGAAAG
Source organism: Brevibacillus sp. AG (assembly GCF_028369215.1). Classification (NCBI taxonomy): domain Bacteria; kingdom Bacillati; phylum Bacillota; class Bacilli; order Caryophanales; family Paenibacillaceae; genus Brevibacillus; species Brevibacillus sp. AG. The sequence continues at coordinate 394,415 of NZ_JAQMYO010000007.1, forward strand.
CTTCATGCCAGGTGCACGCATCTTGAGAATCGTTACGATAAAGTTAATCCCTGTCGCCAAACTACCGATACCGGAGATTTGAATCCCCCATATATAGAAGTTCTGACCTGGTCCAGGGCTGAATTCATTTTGTGACAATGGCGGGTAAGACAACCAACCAGCGTCCGGGGAGCCCCCGATTACGAACGAAATGTTGAACAGCATCGCACCGAGCATAAACAGCCAGAAGCTGAGTGCGTTCAAGAACGGATACGCTACATCTCGAGCACCGAGCTGAAGCGGTACTACCATGTTGAACAAGGCAAACATCATCGGCATCGCCATGAACAAAATCATGATCGTACCGTGAGTCGTAAAGATGGCATTATAGTGATCCGAGTTCAGGAACTCTACGTTCGGGAATGCCAGTTGCAAACGCATCAGCAGGGCGTCAACCCCACCGCGGAACAGCATCAGAAGCGATGCGATCAAATACATAATACCAATACGCTTATGGTCAACTGTAGTCAACCATTCACGCCATAGCCAACCCCATTTTTTATACTTAGTCAGAACGAATACGATCGCAACCATGGATAGTACAATCGATACGTCCGCACCGTAAATCAGCGGGTCACCTGTTACAAAGAACGTGGATGCAAAATCCTTAATGTTCTCCCACACGTGGTATTCCTCCTCCCTCTCGCCTAGTGGTTCATACTGGAATGATTCATTCCAGGCATGTTGTGCGATTCAGTTTTTTGCTGCGTATTTTGCGAAGCCTCATTAGAAGACTTGTCACCTGCAGGCGCAGGAAGTTTCTCCATCACATAGTCCATATCGTGACCATGGCCATATTTCGCAACGATCTCTTCAAACATACCTTCTGGGAATGCAGAATACGTAAACTTATCTGTCACGCCAGGCTTGCGAAGTTCTTCATAATCTGCCTTCGTCATAGCTGGAGTCGTACCTTTTACTTCTTTAACCCACTTATCGAACTCTTCTTTCGGTTTTGCCACTACATTAAACTGCATTTTGGCGAAGCCTTCACCAGAGAAGTTGGAGCTAAATCCAGCGAATGTACCTGGTTCATCTGCTTGCAGATACAGCTCGGTAGCCATTCCCGCCATCGCATAAATCTGTCCACCCAATTCTGGAACCCAGAAAGAGTTCATCGGTGCATCAGCAGATACCTGGAAACGAATCGGTACGCCTGCTGGAATCTCCAGATGGTTAACAGTTGCGATATTTTGTTCTGGATACGTAAACATCCATTTCCAGTCCAAAGCCGTAACCTGAATGGTCATAGGGGCAACTTCTTTATTCGGGTTCTCTTTTAACAAATAAATATCACGGACAGTAAAGTAACCCAGCAATGCAACGATAACGATAGGAATAATCCACCAAATTACCTCTAGGGTTGTACTGTGTGCCCACTCCGGCTTATAACTTGCTTTATTGCCCGGTGTATCCCGATAGCGGTATACAATGAAAGCGGTAAGCGCAATAACCGGAACGATAATGACAGCGACCAATATCGTGGAAATAATAATGAGATTGTACTGCGTTTCTGCTACAGGTCCTTTTGGATTCAAGACGAGGTATTCGCTACCACAGCCTGTCAGCAGAACGGTGCCCAACACTGCCAAGATCCAAAACTGGATATGCCTCAGCATTTTTCCTCCGCTCATTCTCCTAATCCCTCCTAGTCACAAACAACAAGCATGTAATACTTTGAGAGCGCAGTTCTTTTCAGGTGAACTTAGCCTCACATATGTCGAATAGTGCAGTCACTCTCTACGGAGAGATCTCGAACGAGGTTTTGGAAAACCTTCTTTTTTAACGTGCATTCACACTTTTCGAGAGTTCCTCACAATAGAGGTTTTTTAACACAAGTGAACTTCACTATTTGCCGCATATACATACTATCAGAGTCAGCGAGCTTTTGTACTCGTTTTTAACGACGTTCAATATTTCGTAGCTTTTCTGTTACAAAGTGTTCACATAGCAGTCACGAGTTGATCATATTCTTGTTAGGATTCTCCTCTAATGAAGTCCAGCACCCATTTTTGGTCATCTCACCCAATCCTGAATGTCAAGTTTTCTTTTCACTTTTAATAAAAAAATCAAAAAAACGCCAGCGCATTTGGCTGACGGTAAAATTCCATATAAATAAAAAAACCTCTCATTAATAATGAAGAAAATGAGAGGTTCTCTGCGGGACTATTTTTATCTTGTTAGGCGTCCGTTCTTTTTAGTGTCATTAAGCGAAACACCGTGCTCATAATGAAGATATTCATGCCTGCGATCAAAAATCCGATCGACACCATCAACGGCAAGTTCTGCGATCTGAAATCGCTTGCAGTGAAAGCCATAATAGCAGCACCGACAAATAGTACTGTCCAAGCCATCCATCTTAATACATCTGCTGCTTTTCGATCGTTATTCATAACACAAAACCCCTATCATCATAGATTTTTTGCGTGACCGTTTTTGTTTGATGCTCTTATTGTAACATAATATTCACTTGTTGTTCATATTTTGTTCATTTTTTTATAAAAAAATTGTCAAAACTTTTTTCATAAACCTATTGGCTGTCGCATTGTTACATTTTTACTTTGTGTCACAAATGTGAAAGCGTTATTGTTATAATGAATGGAGTAAACGGTTTCATACATTCCTAACATCTTGAACTGTCATCGAAGGTGGTTTGCCCATGGTTCATACACGCAAAAAAGCCCGCATCAGCCTCTTAACCCAAATGGTTCTGCTCATTTCCATCGTTGTCCTGATCAGTATGGGGATAGGAAATGCCTTATTTTCCTTCATATTAGATGACATTTTGGATCGTTATATTGGACAGCAAGCCATGACGGTCGCCAAGCTATCTGCCATGGACGAACGCATTATTGCAGCTTTTGAAACGGATGACCCTTCCAAGACAATTCAACCGATAGCCGAAACCATTCGGATGGAAACGGGCGCCAGCTATGTCGTGATTGGAAACAAGGACGGAATTCGGTACTCTCACTACGACCCAAAGCAGATTGGATTACCGATGGGAACCAGCAATGACCCCGTATTCTTAGAAAATCGCTCGGTCATTTATCGGGGGACAGGCATTTCAGGTCCAGCCATCAAAGCAAAAGCACCGATCGTCAACAAGCAAGGGGAAACAATCGGTGTCTCCTCTGTCGGCTATGTGATGAGTGATGTAGAGAAAAAGGTCGCGGAATACAAGGAAAGGGTCGTTGCCTTATCCCTGGTGCTGCTGGTTATCGGAATTATTGGCGCGATTATCATTGCCCGACGAGTCAAGCGATTGATCTTTGGTCTGGAGCCAGAAGAAATCTCATTTTTGTTTACGGAAAAAGCAGCTATTCTTGAATCGATTCGCGATGCTACGGTAGCAGTCGATATGCAAGGGCGTGTCGTCTCGATGAATAAACGCGCACGTTCCCTCCTCCAAGAAGATTTGACCGTAGGCAAATCGATCGCTAGCCCGCAATTGCGCGACATCATTCATTCTGTCAATCGAAATACACAAGAAATGAACTACAAAATTTTGCTGGGGCATGAAATTTTTATAACCGACTACTCTCCTATTTTGAGCAATAATGAAATCAGAGGCGTGGTCTTCACATTTCGTCCAGAGTCTGAAATCGAGCAGCTCACCGAAGAAATTACAAAAATCAGTTCCTTTTCGGACAATATGCGTGCACAAAATCACGAATATTTAAATCGTTTGAACACCATTTACGGTCTCCTCAAGCTAAAGGAGTACGACAAAGCAATCGAACTCATCACCGATGAAGTAAAGGAACGGCAAGATATTCTCGCCTTTATTATGAGTTCAGTCAAAGAGCCCTTCATCGCAGCTTGTCTGCTAGGGAAAATCAATCGCTCCAAAGAGCTGAAGGTACTACTCGAAATTGATCAGGACAGCTATTTGGGAAATGTACCTGACAGCTTGGATACAAAGGTATTGGTCACTATTCTCGGCAATTTGATCGACAACGCGATGGAAGCTGCCCTCGAATACAAAGGCTCTGACGCAATGGTCCACGTATCCTTTACTGATTTAGGTGGCGATATTATTTTTGACATCGAAGACAATGGACATGGGGTATCAAAAGAATTGGAGCCCCGCATCTTTGAAAGCGGTGTCACTACGAAATCAGGTGAAAATCGAGGACTCGGTTTGGCTATTGTGAAAAACGCCATCGAGGTGTTAGAGGGGCAAATTTCACTCGGAAAAAGTGACCTTGGCGGAGCGCGTTTCACCGTCGTCGTCCCCAAGAAATGGGACGAAGTAAGTAGAGAGGAGGCAATCCACCATGTCTGAGAAACCCATTACCGTCATGATCGTGGAAGATGACGAAATTGCAGCTAGAATCTATGAACAATTCACAAGTAAACTGGAAGGATTCCAGATTATTGCCACGGCCACGACTGGAAAACAGGCATTGGAGATGCTTCACGTCGTTACGCCGGATGTTCTGCTCTTGGATATTTATTTGCCAGATATGAACGGGATTGACCTGTTGCGTGAAGTACGGAATCATTTTCGCGGGATCGATGTCGTCATGATCACAGCCGCAAACGATGTGGAAACCGTGAGAGAAGCGATACGTGGCGGGGCATACAGCTACATCATCAAGCCGATTATGATCGATAAATTCATGTCTACCTTGGAGCAATATGCAAATACGAGACGTCAGCTGCAGCAGCATACAACCATTGATCAAACAGCAGTGGACAAGCTGTTTACAAAAGCCGCACACACTCCTGCTACCAAAACTGTTGAGACTGTCACTACACTCCCGAAAGGCATCGACAAGCTGACGTTAAAGCTGATCCGGGACAAGATGCAGGAGACCACTCAAAGCATGAATGCCGATGATTTGGCTGCACTTGCTGGCATGAGCCATTCGACGGTGCGCAGATACCTCGAATTTCTCGTCTCTATTAATGAAGTGACTGTCGAGACGTTCTATGGAACCGTCGGGCGTCCGGAACGAAAATACCGCTGGGTACCGCAAAAAACGGCCAAATAATGCCTGATGGCAAAAAGAAGGGGAAGCTTCATTTATGAACCTGAAGCTTCCCTTTTTCTTTTCTTGCTACTGGTTTTGTCGCACCTGGACTCTTTTCCCGAAACATCGTGATGATGGCAACGGCTGCGATGATCATGACAGCAGCAATCAAGGTTTGGCTTGTCAATTGTTCATCAGCGATCAGCCAGCCTAGAAATACTGCGACAATCGGGTTCACATAGGCGTACGTGGAGACCAGAGAAGGCTCTGCATTTTTCAAAAGCCAAATGTACGCCGTGTAGGCGACAATAGAACCAAATCCAACTAAATAACCAAAAGCAATCCAGGAACGCAGGGAAATCTCCGTTATATGCAGCTTCGTCCAATCGTCGAGAAACAGCGACGCGATCCCCAGCAAGCTTCCTCCGATGATCATTTGCAAGGCCGTCGCCATCACAGGCGATGCTGGGAGCTTTGCATTGCGTGAATACAGTGATCCCACTGACCAGCAGATCGAGGCAAACAGAAGCGCCACGATTCCGATCGTGTCGATCCCTTGATTGCCTGTTCCCTCGGGATGGACAACCAACACAGCGATCCCCGCCAAGCCAAACAGGATTCCTCCCATGACTCCAACAGTTGGCTTTTGCTTGCTGCCACCGATCCAGTTGAAAACGAGAATCCATAATGGAACCGTAGCGATTAGCAAGGACGCGATTGCTGACGGTACCTTGAGTTGTGCCCATGCGACTACACCGTTACCTCCGAGAAGCAGCAACGCCCCAACTATTCCAGCCCCTCTCCATTCTGCAGCACTCGGCAGCTCTGCCCCTTTCCAACGTCCGATCAGGAACAGGACTAATCCCGCTAGAAAAAATCGCGCACCCGCCATAATAAAGGGTGGCATCGATTCAATAGCGATCTTCATTCCGAGATAAGTGCCTCCCCAAAACAGGTAGACCGCTAGTAACGCAATCGTAACGACAAATAATTTCGAATCTTTTTTTCCTGTCATTGTGTTTCCACCCTGGCTTTCAAATTTCTTTCCTACCATCCTCGTAGATCGTCGACAAGATGAAGGTCGTGGAGGTTTCCAGTATTTCGTCATACTGGACCATTTCATCAATCAGATTGGTGATATCTTCCGGTGCCGTCGCACGTACTTTTAGCATCATACACCACTCTCCCGCGAGCCGCTGGCATTCGATGATGGTCACGTTTGGTACCTGAACGTTCACAATCTTTGCTGTGATTTCTTTGAAATCCTGACATCTTGCTTTGACGAAAATCAATACCTTCAGCCTTTGCTCTAATTTTCTCCAGTCAATGATGCCACGGTATCCCTTGATAACGCCATTCTTTTCAAGCTTGGAAACCCGTTGGTGGACAGCTGGTCGCGAGATGTGCAGCAGCTTGCTGATTTCCTCGTGAGATATCCTTCCGTTTTCCTCGAGCAATTGAACAATTCTCAGGTCAACCTCATCCATCACATACCTCCTGTGGTTATAGTAGCATATTTTCCTTCATATAGACCATTCGTACTCTATATTGACCGAATTCAAACGAATAGTAAATACAGAAGCAAGATATCAAAAATATAATGCCAAAAAACCGTCTTGAAAGCCCCCTTATCATTACGAATCGTTACTTAGGTACCCATACAAAAAAGAACAAGCCCCCGCTTGATTGTAAGCGGGGACCAGCTTAGAAGCATCGTCCTGATCATTCTGGTTTCTCAAACAACGCCATCCACTCATCAACTTGGATGGAAACGACTTGCTCTCCTTCTTTTTCAACCGCGAAGTAGGCTTGGATTTTCTCATCGGCGCTTGTGATATGCGTGGTTACTTGCTCAACCTGCTCCTCAGTCTCAGTCGTACGTCTGACCCAAGTCGCATACGGGAACGTCTTTTTACGGATGCGCGAATGACTCTCCACCAGTCCCTCTTGCTCTATCCATGCTAACCATTCGGACCGTGAGTAGCTTCGTACATGACTGTGATCTCGAAGTTTCTCCAGCGTATTCACAAATTGATCGAGCTTTTCATCCTCTGCTGCGATATTGTCGATCAGCACAAATTTTCCACCCGGCTTTAGGACACGGGCCACTTCTTTTACAAACGCCTCTGGGTTCGGGAAGTGATGAGCCGCGATTCTGCACCCGACTGCATCAAAGGTTTCACTCAAAAACGGAAGTGCTTCCGCATCCGCAACTACATAAAAGACATTGCTTACGTGAGATTTCAGATGGTTTCGCGCCGCTGCGAGCATCGGCTGCGTCAAATCGGTCGCAAAGACTTGACCGACATGTGGAGCAATTGCCTTGGTTAGATGACCGCCACCCGTTGCCACATCGAGAAATACCCAATCAGGCGAAGGATTCAGCCAAGGCTTCAGGAGAGCGAGATCCTCTCCCGTAGCATGCGTCTGGCTATTCACATACTTTTCGGCATTCGCACCGAACTGCTGTCTGACTTCCTCTTTGATCTTTTTGTCATCGCGCATGAGAATCGCCCTCCCCTATTCTTCTATTCTTCGTTCACGATTACTTTCTTCCCTCTCATTTTCATGATCAAGGGAACGGTGATCCAGAGAACCGCAATGATCAGAAACACCAGCGATACTGGCTTTTGAATAAAGATAGAAAAATCACCATTGGACGTCGTCAACGCGCGTCGCAAATTATTTTCAATCATCGGACCCAAGACCAAGCCAAGAACGAGTGGAGCCATTGGGAAATCGTTTTTCGCCAAAAAGTAACCCACGAGTCCACAGAGGAGCAGCAAGACTAGATCAAATACGGAGACACGGACTGCGTATACACCAAACACGGAAATGGCAACGATCATAGGAATCAAATATTTAGGCGGTGTCTCAATCAGCTTCGCAAACACCTTTACGAGCGGCATATTGAGGATCAAGAGCATCACGTTTCCGATGAACATACTGGCGATCAAGCCCCAAGCGATGTTCGGATGATCTTCAAACAAGAGCGGACCTGGCTGCACGTTGTACATAATCAGTGCGCCCATCAATACCGCTGTCGTCCCTGTACCCGGAATCCCCAAGGTCAGAAGTGGGATCATCGCTCCGCCAGATGCTGCGTTATTCGCCGACTCTGGAGCCGCTACCCCAGCGATTGCCCCTTTGCCGAATTTTTCAGGCGTTTTACTGATTTTCTTTTCCAGCAAATAAGCGAGGAAGGATGCCAGAGTTGCACCAGAACCAGGAACAATACCTTTAAAAAAGCCAACCAGCGATCCACGGAGAATCGGTCCGGCACTTTCCTTCAGGTCTTGCTTGGTCGGTAAAATTCGGGAGATTTTGGCGATCTCCCCCTCATTGATATCACGTTCGAGGATCGTCTTGAACACTTCCCCGAGTGCAAATACCCCAACGGCAATCGTCAAGAATTCCAAACCGGAATAAAGCTCTGGCATATCAAAGGTAAAACGCGCCACGCCAGATACATTGTCCAGCCCGATCGTCGCGATCAATAAGCCGAAAACCGTCATCATCAATGCTTTCGTGACGGACTTGCCTGCCAACCCGCTCAGTGCACACAACCCCAAGATCATCAGCGAAAACTCATCTGCTGGACTGAGCTTGAGCGCTACTTCAGAGAGTGGCTCTGCCAAAAATACCAGACCGACAAGCGAGACAAGCCCGGCAAAAAAAGAACCAATCGCAGCGATGGAGAGAGCAACTCCCGCTCTTCCCTGCTTGGCCATCGGGTATCCGTCCAGTACAGTAACAACAGAAGATGACTCACCAGGTGTATTCAACAAAATCGAAGTGGTAGAGCCACCGTACATCGCTCCGTAGTAAACCCCTGCCAGCAAAATAATGGCGCTGGTCGCCGCTGCTTCTGGCGGCAGTCCACTCGTCAACGAAGCTGTTACTGGAATCAACAAGGCCACGCCACTTATTGGCCCAATCCCTGGTAATACCCCGACTACTGTCCCGATCAAGACACCGACAAACGCAAAGATGATATTTTGCCATTGCAGGGCAGTGGCAAATCCGTCCAGCAAATAATCAATCGCACCCATTTCATCCACCTCCTACAAGCCTAACCATGTTGGTAAACCGGGCAACGTGCCATCGAGAACTTCCACGTACAACAAGTAGACACCGAATGAAAACGCACCGGAAATGATCACGCTATTGAGCCATTTTCCTTTTTGCATCGTCTGGAATCCAACCAAAAGAAAAAGGAAGGTACTGATCACGTAGCCGATTTCCTCTAAAAGCAATACGTAGAATAATGCCGCGACAAGAATGATGAGGAACCGTTTGTAATCGAGCTTTTGCTTCTCTTTCTCGCCCTCTTGCTTGTATTTGAACGTTTCATAAAATAATCGCAGGCTGAGCAGGATCAGAAGACTTCCGAGTCCCATCGGAAAAATGTTTGGTCCGACATTGCTGCCGTAAGCGCTCGCCGAGATGTTTTGACTCCCGACCACAAATGCTACGCCTAACACGAGAAAAGCCAGACTGGCGAAGCGGTCAAATGTTTTGCTCACGCATGTTCCCTCCTGTTCGTACAAGAATCCAGAATGAAGGAGGAGAAGAATCGCTCCTTCTCCATCCCCCATCAAACCTTTTTATTTCGCCATTCCGAGCAAGCCCAAGATTTCCTTGAACATTTTTTCTTGCTCACCCAGATAGCTCTTGAAGTCTGCGCCGTTTTTGTAGCCATCGTCCCAGCCGTTTGCTTCCAGCTCTGCTTTCCACTCAGGAGTCTCTGTCATCGCTTTCAATTTTTGCTCCCAGTAAGCAACAGCATCTGGCGTCATGTCTTTTGGTCCAAATACACCGCGCCAGTTGATCAGCTCCGTGTCATAACCGGATTCTTTGTACGTCGGGATGTCCTTGAACATACCTTTCAAACGCTCAGGGGATGAAACACCCAAGATTCTTACTTTGCCGGATTTCAAGTATTCACCGGAACCGGATACATCTGTAGCCAGTACGTCAGCATTGCCACCCAAGAGAGATGCGATCGCTTCTCCGCCGCCATCGTAAGAAATGTATTTCACAGATTTCGGATCAATTCCCGCTTTTACAGCTGGCATCAAAAAGGTCAAGTGATCAAGCGAGCCAGGAGCAGAACCGCCTGCAACCGTTACTTTGGTTGGATCCGCTTTGATTGCATCCATTAACGATTTCAGATCCTTGTATGGAGAATCGGCTGCTACTACGATCGCGCCGTAATCTTTCGTCAATTGTGCCAACGGAGTCATATCATTGTAGGAATGCGGGCTGTTTCCTTCTTTTTTCACATTATTGATGACGATTGGTGTAGAGGGAAGCAGGAGCTTATAGTTGTTCTTCTTGTCCTGCGTCACGAAATCAGCCAAGCCAACTGCCTGTCCGCCACCTGGCTTGTTTTCGACGGAGATCGTCTTGTCTACCAGCTTCGTTGCTGACATCACCTTTGCAAGGGAACGCGCTGTTTTATCCAAGCCGCCGCCTGCCCCCGACGGAGCGATAACCGAGATTGGTTTTTCTGGATAGGTAGAAGCTCCTCCAGTGGATGCCGTCTGCCCACCGCCGCCTCCACAGGCTGCGAGGCTAAGTGCCATTGCCGTAGTGAGGAGTACTCCGGTCCATTTTGTCCATTTGTTTGATTTTTTCATCTTTATAACCCCCTCGATTGATAGCGTTTTCAAATAAGTTAAGGAGATCATAGCATTCGATGAAAACGCTTCCTAGTTTGTTCAGATAATTTGGATAAACACCATATTTATGATTATTTTCATTTTTTTCACGCCAAAAAGACCTGCCGTTTCCGATTAGGGAACGTACAGGCCTTGCCATTGATTCGACTGTAAAACTGCGTCAGGCGCTGGTCTCCTTTGGTTGTTTTATCCTGCTGTGGCGGTTCGTCCATGCACGAGCACCAAAGGAAAACAACGTGAGTACAAGAACCACACGAAACAGATGAAACGCCGTTACTAAGAGCGGATCGGCTCCTGTCGCCAAGGCAGTCAAGCTCATTTCGGCGAGTCCACCTGGCACCGTAGCCAAAATGGCCGTCACGATATCGGTAGCAGTCACGTAAGAAATGCCGATAGCAAGCAGGATCACCATAACGAACAAGAACAGGGAATGCATGAGACCGAACAGAAAGAATCGGCGGTTTTTGGCGATGTCCTCTCGTTTGAAGCCAAGACCGATGCTGACCCCGATGAATATTTGCGCCCCTTGGACCAGGATGTTTGGCAACGCAGGACTCTCTCCCACAAGCGATGTATTCATCGAAATCAAAGCGGTCACGAGCAAGGCACCTAGCAAGAAGGGAGCGGGTATATAACAGCGTGACGCAATCAATGCTCCAATGACACCAACCACAAGAAGCATGACTGTCTGCCCAATCCCCAGCGTGTGTTCTGTAGTAGCCGTCTGTATGGCAGCATGGGTAGGTAGAAATGTCACAAGATAAGGGGTACAAAGCACGACGCTGATCGCACGGATCGAGTGGAAAATCGTGATGACTTGTTGATTTCCTCCCGCCGTTTGCCCCACCGACACCATTTCCGATAATCCGCCGGGAATATTGCTGAAGATCGCCGTTATTCCGTCTACTCGGCAGACCTTATAAAATATCCAAGCGTTCACCAAACTGATCAAGATGGTCAAAATCGTGGTGATGAGCATCAAACCGATGTGCCCTGTCATCGTCTCGACGATTTCAGGTGTCATTCGCAGACCAAGGGTGATCCCAATCACTGTCAATCCTGCTTGACGAAACCAACGGGGAATCCAAAGATTTTTGACCCCAAGCATATTACAGATAACGGTGGTGACTAGCGCTCCGAGCAGCCAAGGAAGTGGGCTGTGGATGGTAGCAAACAGCCAGCCTCCCAGTGATCCGAGCAGCAATGTAAACAGAATACGTAGCAGCATAAGCGTTCCCTCTCCTACTCTCCGACGTTGTATGAAGCTTCTAGGGTGGGGGTACACCTAGTGTAAAACAATTGTGCTCGCAGCAAAAATACAAAATGGTTATCGTTGGCGATTCCTTGTATGAATAACAAAACGGTCATGACCGTTTTGTTTGACCGCAAGCGGTCTTATCTACTTTTATGAAAAACGTCGAGACGTTTTTCACAAAAAAACTGCTGGCTCCCATTCAGAGAGTTCCCAGCAGTTCCTTTTTCCCGGCTTAATCGATGAATGATATCTCACCCTGCTCCATGAAGCGTACAAATGCCTTGACCATTTGCAAGTCCATTGAGTCGGCATGATAAAACATCCAGGTACTTCGCTTGATCGGCTCCCCCTCTGCGCTGGTCAGCTCAATCATGTGCAGATCGTCTTTGCCATTCAGCACGCCTCGTGGAAGGATGGCATACCCCAAACCGTTTGCTACCATTTCACTGCATGTATCCGCCTTGTCGACCTCCATGCCGATCAGCGGTGGTTGGGAAAATCGTTCGGTCCACCAGTCGTCCACTAACGCCCGCAGCATCGGATCGGTCTCATAGTCGATTCGCGGCAGGCTGGGCAGGTCGTCGATATGAATGGGTTCCGTGGAAACGACATAGACCGATTCCTCGAACAGCAAGTACTTTTGGTCGGACCAATTGTAGCTTCCTCTGACGAAGCCTACGTGCACGTCCTGATTATACACGGACTTGTAGACGTCTTTGCTCCATCCTGTCATTACCTTGTACTCGACGTTTGGATAGATCTCCTTGAACTTTTTCAAGATCATCGGGAGCTTGTACCGTGCAAAATAGTTGGAAACCCCCAGCCGAAGCGTACCATTGACCTCGTCTCCCATGTTCAAGACATGCTCCTTGATATTGCGCAGTCTGAGCAGCATTTCATCCGCGCATTTGGCCAAGTATTCGCCTTGCGGAGTGAAATGGACGCCTCTACTCCCCCGTTGCACGATCTGTACGCCAAATTCTTTTTCAATCTGCCGCAGTCGTTTGGTCAGCGCAGGCTGGGACAAATACAAGCTTTCGGCTGTTTTTGTGATGTTTTGTTCCTGGTACAAGGTTTGGAGAATGTACCAATCGCGATATTCCATAGCTATAGTGTCTCCGCATGATTATTTGTCACTTCTTTATTTAACACATTTTTCTCCTTCCGTTTCAAATAGTTTCCAATCACGATCACCAGAAGTGCCAATGCTACCGGCAAAATCATATGCAACGAAGGCATTACCCCATCTAGGAAGCTGCCAACTGCTTTGTCTCCTACAATCATTTCTCCTGCTGTATATCCAAGCAAAGCCGCCCCTAATAATACGATGATCGGAAAACGGTTCATCAACTTCATCAACAACTGGCTTCCCCAAATGATGAGTGGAATGCTGATGGCAAGACCGATGATGACCAAAACCAGGTTCCCGTTCGCTGCTCCCGCTACGGCAATGACATTGTCCAGACTCATAATCAGATCAGCAAAAATAATGGTTTTAAGTGCCTCAACAAAACTCGCTCCGCCACCAATGTGACTGTCCTCATCCTCACCTTTTAACAGCTTGACCGCAATCCAGATGAGCAAAAGTCCTCCGACGACTTGGACAAACGGGATTTTCAACAGCCAGATGGCAATGAAGGTAAGAATGATCCGCAATCCGATTGCACCGAAGCTCCCCCAAAAGGTGGCTTTTTTCTGCAGCTTTGGATTCAGGTTCCGACAGGCAAGAGCAATAACGACTGCATTGTCTCCGCTCAGGACCAGGTTGATCATAATAATTTGTAGTAAGCTAAGTAAGTATTCTGTCATGATGTCTCCCTCCAATGTTGCTGATACTGACAATAATAGACCTATCTTTTCGTTAGCGCAGTATTATTTCTATTATTTGCATATATTTTTTAAAAAAGACAGGCTACTTCTTGTATCCATACACAGAATAATCCGCTCGCACTTTTCGAATCGCTAGCCAAACCGGCAATCCTCTCGCTACCCAGCGCAAGGCAGACATAATATTTTGTTCATTTTCAAACTGCTCGACAATGATGACGGTCTTTTCATTGATGTACGTCTGTAGCTCCTCCCACCCCATTGCCGAATAACGGTCAGTACCGTACGTTTTCAGCGCCAAAAAGTCTTCGCGTTTTGGGTCCTTCAGTTGGAGGAGATGTTGAATGGCTCTCGCGCATTCGGGATGAATGGATGAGTCTGGAAGATTTATGTAGCTGTGTTTCATGATGCGATGCCTCACTTTGGAACCGGATGACCTTTTTCCAGCACCTGATATTTTTTGGTTTCATTCTTCACGATTTCGATTGCGATTTTGTTCTTATCTGGTACGCTTTTTATTGTGTAGTATATACTACCCGGGAGGAAGTAGGGAGTATCCCCCTCTTTGAACTCCTCCCATTCGCCTATTCTACTCACCGTGCCAAGAACTTTATCTATGTTGGTTTCGGTAAGATCCTCTTCAACCGGAAAATAGAAGTATCCATCATGGACAAGATATTCATTTGAATTATCTTCCGATTTTTTGAGCCAATTCGGTTCTTCAGAATCAAATGCTGTATTTTCTATAATGGAACGAGAACTAGTTGAATATTGAGCTGTAATTGAGTCTTCTATTTGAGAGATACCCATATTGGCACTTAATATCCCAAGAGCGCTTAGCATTATGATAACAATAAGCCATTTTCTATTCATTAATCCCTCACCGCCCTGGAAAAAATAAAAAACCTTACTCCATGTTATATGAAAGAAGTAAGGTTTGCTATCCGACATTTTATTCTATTTCTTGTGTTTCTTGTCGGATGGTTTTTTGTCATCTAATTTTAATTCTTTATATCCTTTGGTGTCGTCTGTATCAAACATCCTGCTGGTGGTTTTCGCTAAATTAGTCTCAAAGTTTATATTTAAAACTTCAATACTGTTTTTTACATTCCCACCTTTATCTGTTGTTATTAATTTTAATAGAACCCCTGTTTTTTCATCTACCCACATTTCAAATGATGTGGATTTTAATTTCTTTGACAAATCGTCCGAGAGCTCACCCGATATAACTACTGCATTTCTTTCTAAAAACATTTCTTCACTAGTAATTTTGTAATTTTTGGCCTTGTCATCTAACCAAAAACCATACTCTTGTGGAAATGTTACTGTCTTGGCTATCAATGCCTTTGCGGGGTCTTGTCTGTAAATATATACATTTGCCTCTTTTCCATCAGTATCTTTTTCTTTTTTTACTCGTTCTCCCTTTGGTACTTCTACAGAACTAGAACTTTTCATTTTCAAATAAGTTTTGCTTGTATTATTTAACTGTAAAACAAATTCTTCATCAGCAACTAGTTCTTGGGTGGTTTTTCCAGAAGGATCTTTTAGGACTGTCCTACTTCCTGGATTTTTACCCTGTTGCACCACAAATTCAGCTGTATATTTCTTTCCAGCGACATCATACTTAAATTCACCTTCTACATACTCGTAATAATCAATGGCATTTAACATTTTTTCCCGAATTGAACCTTCGGGACTCTCCGCTTTCACAAATCCAGTCCCTAATTGAGTACTGATTAACACGACAGCAAGAAAAGGAATAACTGAAGTAAATAATCGTTTCAAAATAATCTACCTCCTTGATTAATCTATTCAAATGTTTCCTCTCTAACCTTAACGGCATCAGCACCTAGATTATCATTATCTACGCCCGCAAACGCGTATACATATATAGTAGTAATATTGGAACCAAATCCAAGTTGCTCTCCTTCACCTATATAATTCCACCCCCCTGGTGCAGTATTCTGATCAATAGAACCTACCATTACTGTTCCAAAACGACTGTCGTCATATTTAGCCATATACATAGCATCAGCTCTAAATTTTGTTTCATTAAGGTAGACCCAAACTTCAGGGGACATTAATTGTATTGGTTCGTCCCATGTAAATTCCCACCAGTATACTCCTGCACCATCATAATTAATTCGGTAATCATTCCCCCAAGAATCAGTATCCTTTTCAAGATCAAAGTCTCCAGTAAACCAATCAGCACATTCAGCTTTTGTTGATCCATTATCACAAGTTTCCGTCTTATATCCTGCACTCACAAGATTAGCGTTAGAAAATACAATACCTAGAAAAAGAACGAGATTCGTAAGATAAATCCAACTTTTTTTCATAATTCTCCTCCGCATATAGTAGTAATAACATCAATTAATTTAAGCAAAAAAAATGTTATTCCCACCTCCTAGTTTACTTGAAGTTCAGTCTTACAGATTTGCGAAGGTATCATTTTCCTTTTAATGGAATATATTAGAATAATAACCTTATCACCTACAAATTTCTACAAAATTCACTCGACACTTTTTGATACAACTCATATATCTAATTATCGATCTACTATTATTGACGTATCTTATTCTTTAATTAAGATTTCCTCACATGATTTCTCTCTTATCAAGAAGAGATTAAATGACTTTTCTTCCCCATTTTTCAATTCGTACTTTCTAACGCAGTTATATTTGCAGCACATCAGGTCGCTTCTCTGCTTCAATATACTGTTCCATAAGCTCCACAAATCGAAATTCCCAAGATATCAGCAATCACTTTAATCTTCTCATTCCAATACTCGAATCTGTCGGCTTACTAAGCCAGCCTTCCTTGCTAGCTCTGAAAGTGTTAATCCTACTCGTTCTCGGTGTAATTCTTCTTTATAAGTTCTCACAAAATTGGATGCGATAGTACCTCTTCTTTAACTTTCATACAAAGTTAACCACCATCTTATGTATCTTTTTAAAAATTTTCCATATAAAATAATTTATCACCAAGCTTTGTTTTCGGGAACATTTTCTAAGACAGAGCATTATTCCATTATTATGATTGATGGTTAAAATCATATTCTGCAGTTGAGCTCGGCGTACTAACCATCAGTTAAGATCGCTTACCTAGGATATATGCAGGAAGCTTCTACTAGAAGCTTTCATAAAATAAAAAAGGCCATCATCACTTTGGTAGGATAACGACCTTTTGTGCTTCTGTTGATTCAGTTTTTCTGCTCTGGTCTTCGTCGTCCGCTGTCTCATGTCAGCAAAAGCGAAAATGCTTCTGTTGAGATCCGGATTTCTTTTGCCTTCACGGGCCAGCTTTTCCCGTTGCTTGCGTGCTGCGCTTTTTGCCATTGTCTTTCACTCCTTTTTTACGGCTCTTACAATGGATACCGTCCTTGGTATTATCATAGAACGCTTCCTGTGTTGTTGCAACGAAAATAGTAAAATCGCCTACAACTCTTGTCCATTCCTTTTTCTCCCCCCTGAATAGGATAGATTGACGGGAGGTGTTAAGTCTCGATGAAAAAGAAAAGAATCACTGCGAGACGCGTGGAAAACCAAGTGTATTCCAATCGGGTTCTGCGCTCTGAATTCGATCGCAACTGGCGTACGGTAATCTCCAGAACTGGTTACGTTATTTATATTGCAACAGCGAATCGAGCAAAAATAACTGTACTGCTTTCAAATGGATCTAGGAAATTGCTCATCTTCAGACAAGGTGGAAGAGTATTGGTTGGCGGTGGGGGTACCAGTCATTATAGCAAACCGCACATTGCAAAGGACTTGTAAGATGTGGGAATCGCCTTGCGCAGCATTGCTTGTGGCAGGGCGATTTTCATTGAACGGATAGCTTACCTCGTCTTAATGATCACCGTCATTTTTTGCTTCATTTTTGTATCCTGGATCATTCCGATGATCTCCGCTCGTTTCCATACAACAAATTTATGCTCTTGTCCGTTATGCATCTTGATTTTCATTCCGTTTGGGATCACGAACAGCGTATTCCGCTTTTCAACTGCCGCCATATCCTTCAAGTTTAATTCGAGAGGTTGTGTTTGAATATTGAGACTGTGTGGTTGAAAATAAAGTCTTTCACTCGTAATCGTTAACCTCCCACCTACTCCTTCCATTCCTCTGAATAGGTATGCTGCTATATTCTCTAGCACGATCGATTCGTTTCGCCTGAGTTCCATTTCTTCCTTTTCCCCTCCGACATACGATTCCGTTTTTTCTCGAATTGGTAGGCACTTCATATTACCATAATTAGGAATAAAGAAACAAAATAGATGGCTTCAACAATCTACTGCGTTTCTTTTCATTAACTATCCCTACCTATTCAAAAAAGCACTGGAGTATACAACAACGCCCGAGACTTGAGCCAGTGCATTTTCTTGCAGTTCCAAAGCCATAAATACCTCATCCGGTACGTCGAAAGGTGCTTTTATTCCCCAGTGCGAAGCTTTTTGGAAGCCAAACTTTGGGTAATATTCGGAATGCCCGAGAACAACAACAGATTGGTATCCCCGTTCTTTTGCTTTTTGGAGGGCTTCGAGAATTAATTTCTTTCCGATTCCTTTGCTTTGATAACCAGGCAGGACTGACACTGGGGCAAGTGCAAGTGACTCTATGCTCTGATTGTCATTGCGAATGGATATTTTCGACAAAAGAATATGTCCAACGATTTGTTGATTTTCTTCATCAATCGCAACTAGAGATAACACGGGGATGAATGCATCAGATTTTCTGATGCGAGACACCAATTCATGTTCTTTGTGATCGCTGAACTCCGCATTCGCGAATGCACTTTTTACGACCTTTTCAGTAACGGAATAATCATCTACCTGTTCTATTCTGATCCTCATGTTCATCGTTCCCATCTCCTAAATCCATATCGCTTGTGTTGCCCATATGTTATCACATCTATACAGCGAAGCGCCCTGCTCGTATGACTAGAGACAGGGCGCTTCGTTTGTTTAGGGACACAGATTAATAGGTAAACTTATTGATCAATACTTTCAGCTCTTCCGCCAATGACGACAAGGATTGAGCGGAGGATGAAATCTCTTGCATGGAGGCGAGCTGCTCCTCGGTAGAGGCTGCTACTTCCTCGGCCGTTTCGGCATTGCTTTTCGCAATGGTGACGAGCACATTGGCTGTCGCGGTTACTTCCTGAACAGCAGCCAAGATTTGCTGTGCGATCACGGAGACCTCTGCGATATGTGGATTGGTCAGTCTGGTGCTTTCCATGATGCCTTCAAACTTGTGAATCGTCTCCTCCGAAACGTTCAAGCCTTCTGCAACATCCAGTCTGACTTTTTCCATGTTGTCGACGGATTGCTTAGTTTCCCGCTGAATCTCTGAGATCAATTCAGAAATTTGCTTGGCCGACAATTGTGATTGCTCAGCCAACAGGCGCACCTCTGTAGCAACAACCGCAAAGCCTTTGCCATGCTCACCAGCCCGCGCCGCTTCAATCGCAGCATTCAATGCCAGCAAATTCGTCTGCTGGGCAATTCCGCTGATGACATCCGAGATCGTGCCGATTTCTTTCGAACGATCATAGAGCGATTTGGTCATGCGATCCGACTGCTCTACCGATTCATGAATCGACTTCATCTGACTCATGACCTGAGCGACAAAGTTGCCACCTTCTTCTGCCTGAACCGTTGTTTGCTGAGCAGTATCCGACAACACATTGACACTCTCTACAATCCGTGTGACCCCTTCCGAAATGTCATGCAATGAGCGAACATTTTGGTCGATTCCGCTCGTTTGTTGTTCCGCACTGCCAGCTACCTCCTGAACAGCAGTCGTTACAAGCTCGGTTGCAATGCTCGTCTGCTGCGCACTCGCAGTCAATTGCTCCGAAGACGCTGCTACTTGCTCCGCTCTGGCCTCGACATCGGAAATGAGCGCGCGCAGGTTATCCTGCATCGTGTTAAAAGCATGGCCGAGCTCACCAATTTCGTCGTTTGACCGTACTTTAATCGGGTCAGTTAAAATACCTTGGCTCACTCTGACCGCATGTATCTTCACTTCCTGGATGGACTGGAGAAGGGAACGCAGTACAGCTGCTACAATGAGTCCTCCCAGCACCAAGCAGATCGTAATCGTCCAAAACGTTTGCGCGAAAATCGGCTGTGCAGCATCCTCAACCTCAGACAGGTACATCGACCCGGCAATTTTCCAACCAGTAGCCGGATTCGTCACATAGTAAATCTGTTTCGGGATGCTTTGCTCCTCGTAATTGAATTTACCTGTGTCTGCTTGATACATGTTATCGTAATAACTTTCTTGTGCCAGCGTTCCTGCCTGATTTTCCGGATGGACGACATACTTCTTATTGCTGTCCACTACGATGACATCTCCATCGGAACCGATGCTGACTGAGTTTGCCAGTTGTTTGATCTGTTCAATCCCAACTGTAATGCAGATAACCCCTGCACCATCCTCCGTCGTTCTTGCTACCGCTACTAAAACCTCACCTGATACCGCCGAAATATAGGGCTCTGTCACGACGACAGTCCCTTTGTTTTCCATCGCTCTTTTGTACCAGTCTCTCGTACGCGGATCAAACCCTGCCTGTACTTCTTGCTTGGGAGCGCGGAAGTACTGTCCGTCAACCGTTCCCAGACTGATACTGGACGCTTCCGCATGCATACCCATATACATCTCCAGATGATGCATGATTTCTTCTTGAACATCAGCTGATTTCACGCTAGGTGTGATATCTTTTGCCAAATAGTCAGCATCCTTCTTTTTGCCTTCAAACGTATTGCTGACGATGAAGTTGACCAAATCGACGTTTTCGTTCGCGCTGTCCATGATCTGTCTTTCAATTTCTTGTTTCGCTTGATGGTAAGCCAGGCTTCCCACGACAAGGGAAGGGACTAGCAGAATCAAGAGAAATGTGATGATAAGTTTGGTTCGATAGCTTCTGAACCAATTCCTAAGGTTAACTTTCACTTCATTTCATCTTCTTTCTAAGTTGTATTTGGATAAACGATTCATGTTGGTGAAGTCCTAATTTTTTATATCGGTAACGAAGGAAACTTAATGAAGTAAAAAATATATAGAACTGTAATAGATATAAAAAAAGCGGGGAGTATACGGCCCCCGAGGCCATAGAAAAACCGCCCTGCTTATGTATGATAGACAGGACGGTCGATATTGATTGACTATTTAGTAGCGAAATTTATTAATCATCGCATTTAGCTCTTCTGCCAACGATGACAGAGATTGGGCAGAGGCTGAGACTTCTTGCATCGATGCGAGCTGCTCTTCTGTAGAAGCGGCTACTTCCTCTGCGGTCTCAGCATTGCCTTTTGCAATCATCGCCAACTCGTTCGCTGTTACCTTCACTTCCGCAACAGTTGCCACGATTTGTTGAGCGATCGACGAGACCTCCTCGATACGAGGATTTGTTTGTTTCGTGCTTGTCAAAATTTCCTCGAATTTATCAATCGTACCTTTGGAAATCCGCAAGCCTTCCGAGACATCGCGTCTGACTTTCTCCATAGTCTCAACGGATTCTTGCGTATCGCGTTGAATTTCTACGATAAGGTCGGAAATTTGCTTGGCCGATTCCTGCGATTGCTCCGCCAACAGCCTTACCTCTGTTGCTACAACCGCAAACCCCTTGCCATGCTCGCCAGCCCGCGCCGCTTCGATCGCTGCATTCAGTGCCAGCAGGTTTGTTTGCTGCGAAATTCCACTGATCACTTCGGAGAAGGCAACAATGTCTCTGGAGCGTTCAGAAAGGGAATGGACCATGTGATTGAGCTGTTCCACAGATGCGTGAATCGAGTTCATCTGGCCCATCACCTTCTGAACCGATTCGCCGCCTTCACCAGCGTGAATGGTTGTTTGCTCAGCGATATCCGTCAATCCATGCACACTCTCTACAATTTGCGCTACGCCGGCTGATATATTTTGGAGAGAGTGGACGTTTTGGTCAATTCCATTCGTTTGGTTCTCTACGCTGCCAGCAACTTCTTGCACGGCTGTGGCAACATGCTCAGTGGCGATGCTCGTCTGCTGCGCACTCGCAGTTAATTGCTCAGACGAAGCGGCCACTTGTTCTGCTCTTGTCTCTACATTTGAAATAAGCGTGCGCAGGTTGTCTTGCATCGTATTGAACGCGCGGCCCAGCTCTCCAATCTCGTCATTGGATCGAACCTGGATAGGCTCCGTCAGTATGCCCTCACTCACTTTGACTGCATGTACCTTGACCGCTTGAATCGATCGGATAAGCGAGCGCAGAACAACGGTTACGATCAGTCCTCCTACAATCAAGCAAATGGCGATTGTCGCGTACGTAAAGGTGAAGATAGGCTGTACAGAGTTTTGTATCTCCGAACGATCCAGCTTTCCAGCGATTTTCCAGCCAGTCAACTCATTCGTCGTGTAGTGCACTTCTTGTTCGTTACCTTGCTCGTCATAACGGAAGTCACCTGATGTACCTTCATACATTTTTTCAAAATAGCTCTCTTCAGCCACAGTGCCAGACTCTTTTTCAGGATGAACAACGAACTTCTTGTTGCTGTCCAAAATCATGACGTACCCGTCGCTTCCGATACTGACCATGTCCGCCAGACCTTTGATCTGCTCGACGCCCATCACAATGCCGACTACACCTGATCCATCATCCGTCGTTTTAGAAATGGTAACGATGACTTTGCCTGATGCTGCTGAGACATACGGCTCGGTAATGACAGCCTTCCCCTTATTTTCCATCGCTTTTTTGTACCATTCTCTCGTTCGCGGATCAAAGCCAGCCTTAACTGTTACCTTCGGGGATTGATAATACTGTCCGTCCACTGTGCCCAAACCTACGCCATTCGTGTCCGGAAGCATTCCACTGTAAATATCCAGATGCGGCATGACGAGCGCTGCACTGTCTTTGGTAGGATACATGCTTTTGTTAATGGTTTTTGCTAAAAACTCAATAGTATCCAGCTTGGGTTTAAACGTACTCGTCACAATCGAATTGACCAGCCCGACATTTTCTTTGGCGCTGCTCAAGATCTCCTTTTCCATCTCCTGCTTCGCCTGATTGGAAGCCAGTGTTCCAACGACAATAGTAGGAACAAGCAGAATTAACAGGAAGGATGAGATTAACCTCGTTTTAAAGCTTCTACTCCAATTTATTAAGCGAACTCTCACTCATTCTCAACTACTTTCTAGGTTGTATTGGGGAAATTTTTTCCATGATATAACCCCAATCTAATATCGGCTAGGAATGAATGCGTATGTAGTGAATTTTTTACGAATAAAGTATTTTTCTGTAAGTCACTTCAACCGCGATTCATTTTCCCCAAGCGGATGAACTGTTCGTCACGTACACGAAGCTTTTCTGAGACAGACGTATCCATATACGAGTATATACCTGCTCCGGTCTTGGTACCGAGATTGCCTTCTGCTACTCTTTCTTCAATAATGGCGGGTGCTTTTGTCGAAGCATCCAGCTCTGGCGCTAGGTTATCCATCACACGCTTCCACGTATCGAGTCCACCAAAATCCGCCGTCTCAATAGGCCCGACAAAAGCCCAACGATAGCCAATTCCATCCTTCATCACCGTATCGATCTGGGCTGCATCTGCCACACCCTCTGCAAGCAAGTGAAAAGCTTCTCTCATCAAGGCTGTTTGCAGCCTATTGGCGATAAAGCCCGGTACATCCTTTTTCAGCAAAACTGGGGACTTCCCGATCTCTTCCATCAGCTGCATCGTCTTGTGAACCACTTCCTGCGCCGTGCTCTCGTGCCTGACTACCTCAACCAACGGAACCAATTGGGCTGGATTGAAAAAATGTGTAATGATAAAGCGTTGTGGCGTAGTTGCTTTTTCGATCAATCGTGCAATGGAAAACGTAGACGTATTGGAAGCAATAATCGCATCTGGCCTCGCGTATTGCTCCAGCTTTTCAAACAACTCCCACTTTAGCTCGATGACTTCTGGTACCGCTTCTGTAATGATTTCTGCATCAGATACTGCCGCTCGCAAATCCGTGGTCAGGACGATATGCTCGAGCGCCGTTACTCTAGACTGGTCTGCAATCACTCCCTCTGCAACCAGAAGAGAAAGACTGTGCTCGATGCTAGCTCTCGCTTTCATCAAAAACGCTTCCTGCAAATCATAAAGAGAAACACGAAATCCAGCCAATGCGTATAGCTGCGCGATTCCATGTCCCATAACACCTGATCCGATAACAGCCGCATGCTTTTCCATAGAAAGAGCCTCCCAGGGGTGAAATAGGTTTACTAACAAAGCTTTCCACGATCAAATACCTAGTTCCTGCCCAGCAAATTCCTACTACTTTTACCGAAATTCATCCCTATGGCGCTTGCTGGGGAAGTCAAATTTCTGTACCATTAAACAACATATAAGTATCCAATTATTGGATGGATGTTTCGTATATGGAGGTACACATGAAACTACTGAATAAAATCGTGGTCATCACAGGAGCCAGTCGAGGATTGGGTCTTGAAATGGCAAATGTTCTGGCAAAAGAAGGAGCGATTGTTTGGGCAACCTCTCGATCCGCGCCTCATCCGAACGAGATCGCACACGCTGAACCTGGAAGTGTGACGAATATACAGCTGGACGTGACAGACGAGCAAAGTGTCCTTGCCCTATTTGCGCAAGTACAAAGGTTATACGGACGTCTAGATGTCCTCGTCAACAATGCAGGAGTCGGCGTGTTTAAGCCTGTTGAACAAACAAGCTTAGAAGAATGGGAGAATGTTTTCCGCACCAATGTAACCGGACTCTTTCTTTGCAGCCGTGAAGGATACAAGGTAATGAAAGCTCACGGAGGCCGAATCATCAATATCGCGAGTGTCTCCGGATATATTCCCATTGCGGAAAACGGCGTTTATGGTGCTTCGAAATTTGCCGTCCAAGGCTTTTCTCAAATTTGCAATGAAGAATGGAAAAACGACAATGTGCGGGTCTCTACCATTTTTCCCGGCGCCGTTCATACAAACATGACGGAGGACCGGCATTTTTTTGATCCGAGTGCGATGCTCGTACCAAAAGATGTGGCAGATACCGTGTTAGATATCGCCTCCCGTCCCCTACACGTTCGAATCGATGAAGTCAAAATCCTTCCTCCTAAAGGCATTCTCTAGATGACAGATTAATAAGGAGAGTTTACAAATGCAGCAAGTAGCAATGATCACAGGAGCAGGCAATGGGATCGGGGCCGCAGCAGCAAAGCTTTTGGCTCAGCATGGGGTCCGTGTCGCTGTTCTTGATGTACAAGAAGAAAAGGCACAAATAGTCGCCCAAGAAATTAATCAGGCAGGCGGTCAAGCCTTGTCCATTCGCTGTGATGTCGGTCAACGAGCGCAAGTTGAAGAAGCCATCCAGCTTGTGGAATCGCATTTCGGAGATATCACCATCTTGGTCAACAATGCAGGAGTGGGCGGTCCATTCCACCGGGTGGACGAAGTCTCCGATGAAGAATGGGACTGGATCATGAATACCAATTTGAAGAGTGTATTCCTGTTTTGCAGAAACCTGTTGCCCAAGATGAAAGAAAGGAACTTCGGGCGGATCGTAAACATCGCTTCTATTCAGGGCTTGCTAGGCTCTGCACATTCTTCCACCTACGTCGCTTCCAAACACGGCATGATCGGCTATACAAAAACAATAGCTGCGGAATGGGGAGAGCATGGGATTACTTGCAATGCCATCTGTCCGGGATATGTGGATACCGCGATGGGCGTACGTCCGGAGGATATTTCGGATTACATGAATCGAGTCATCGTCAAAAGCCCGGTGAAACGCGTAGCTCAGCCGTTGGAAATCGCCCAGATGATTTATCATCTCGTCGGACCGCATAGCGGGTACATCAACGGAGCGAGCATCACCATGGACGGCGGGATCAGCAGTCACATCGGAATTACGGATCAGTTGTCCTAGTTCGGACACGTAGAAAAAGCCGCACGCTCGGTCAGCTTCCACCGGGCATGCGGCCTTTTTTCTCCTATAAAAAGCGGCGGTGCACTTTCTTGCCGTCGTACGTAAACAACACTTGTCGATCCTCCACCATCGATTCCAGGTGAACGGATTTCCCCCACAAGGTATAGACGTAAGGCAATGTTTTTTCTACGTATTTGACATCCAGCTCCAGCCCCTCGAAATGATGCTTCAAGTACAGCTCTCCGGAGCGTAAGTAATCCCCATCATGCACGAGTACATAAGGAAATCCCCCGTTAACCCGTGTGCCCGCAAGACCATCGCGTACCTGTTCCCACTGCTTTTCCGCGACAACCCAATCGTTGCCCTGCTTGCCGAACATATACAAGTCTAGATCACTGACGAGGTCCTTGGTCAGGAAGTTGCGAATGAAGCTGATGTCGGACTCCAGCTCACGCACCTCGAAAATTTTCGCGCGTCCCTCTCCTGACTTGCGCCCGAAGCGCTCCTGCTCTTCCTTCGTCGGATTATCCCAGCGTTTTTCAATGTCCTCCAAAATTTTCAGACCCAAATGATACGGATTAATACTCGTCGTCGAAGGCTGAATGACGGAGGAATGCAGCTTGGCAAACTCGATCGTCTCCGCTTCCGTCAGCTCCATTTCCCGCAGGATGCGCATATGCCAGTAGGTGGCCCAGCCTTCGTTCATGATCTTCGTTTCCATCTGCGGCCAGAAATACAGCATCTCATCTCGAATGATCGTCAGCACATCCCGTTGCCAATCGTCTAGGATATTGCTGAATTCCATAATGAATAGCAATAGGTCTTTTTCCGGCTCTGGCGGGAATTTGCGTGGTGCTTTTACTGGCTCGGCTTCCTCTTTTGCTTTGCGGTCCAATCCCCAGAGATCGTCATAAGGAGATTGCCGTTCGTTCCTCGTCTTTTTGTTCGACTCCTCTGGATCTCGTTTCCAACGCAGCTTCGGGCGCAGCAAGCTCGGATCGATGTGTTCCTGAATCGCCAAGCTCGCATCGAGCAAATTCTCGACAGCATCCTTGCCGTACTCGATCTCATACTGGCGAATCCGCTCTCCACTGGCCGCCATGCTTTCGACCATATCCCGATTGGTGTTGGAGAAGCGCACATTGTTTTTGAAAAAGTCGCAGTGAGCAAGCACGTGAGCCACAATGAGCTTGTTTTGGATCAAGGAATTGCCGTCCAAAAGAAACGCGTAACAAGGATTGGAGTTGATGACGAGCTCGTAGATTTTGCTCAGATTCAGGTCATATTGCAATTTCATCCGGTAGAAGGACTTTCCAAAACTCCAATGCGAAAATCGTGTCGGCATTCCATACGCGCCAAATGTATAAATGATGTCAGACGGGCATATCTCGTATCGCATCGGGTAAAAATCGAGATTGAACCCTTTGGCGATCTCAGTAATTTCGTCAATGGATCGCTCCAGTTCTTTTCGCTCGTCGTTGGTCAAATCGTTTCGCCTCCCCCTTTTGCCGTCGGTCTACTTTATGTATATGGAGGACCATGCTAAAAGACGCCAGCATTTAGAAAAGATATTGCTTTTCATTCAAACAAATAATCAACTATCTAAATTGTCGTTCAATCACTTCATCGCAAGATATAAATACAGAATATCCTTTAATTCCTAATTATCGGGTGGTAATCTTGAAGTAGATGTAAGAGAATCTACTATAATAGACCCTTGGTTCTGAGATGAGGTGAGATAATTAAAACTTTTGGGTACTTAATTACTTTCATACTCAACTTAATAGTAGCTTACTTTATTTACGATCAATCCAGCTATGTAAAACCTCTATTGCAGTCTATTTTTATAGTGGCCTTGATCGTTATAATGGATTTAATCTCGAATAAAAAGAGTAATCAAGTAAAGCACAAATAAGATGCATCTAAACAGCCTTAGTCCGGTAGTAGTTCGGACTAAGGCTATTTCTGTAAATTTGCTCTGTTATTCATCCAGAAAAAAAGGCATCCCCGATTGGAGACACCCTTGATTTGTTTTCTATCTTACTTCTTAACCCTTGAACCAGTCGCGTACACCAGAATAAATAAGAGCTCCTGCGAATACGACCACAGCGGTGAGACCAACTCCATCTATTAGCGGGTCCAATCCATTAAGGAAGGAACCAGCTACCGGTGCTTTCAGCAATGCGTAGCCACCGAGGAGACCACCTACGTTGGAAATCCATTTGTTCATCTTACGTCACCTCCCGTCGCAGCAGCCTGTAAGCGTTGCCACTGCGATACTTTACTTTATGACGGAGGTTGACAAGCGGTCTGTACGGTAGTCCAAGGCGTGTTCACCAAATTACAATTGGGCTTTCATGCCTGATTTACGTTAAAATAAAGAACAGACAAGTGTACAGGTTATGCGAAAAAAGGAGTGACGCACTCATGAAGCTGTTTTTGATGCTTGGCAGTATCAGTGGATTTCTTTCGGTTGCGTTAGGAGCATTCGGAGCACATGCACTGAAGGAAAAACTGGACGAGTATTCGCTGGGCATTTTCCATACGGGCGTGACCTATCAGACGACACATGCACTGGCTCTGGTGCTGGTTGCCCTGTTGCTCAAATGGTACCCGGATTCTTCTGGCCTCGTTTGGGCGGGCTGGTGCTTTACAGCTGGTACGTTGATCTTCTCCGGCAGTCTCTACACGCTGGCGATGACCGGAATTAAGGTTCTCGGTGCGATTACGCCGATTGGCGGAGTTTTGTTCCTCGCAGGATGGGCGCTACTTGCCATTCATGCCTGGAAAACCGTATCGTAGACAAAAGCTTGCAAAAGGTTGGGATTTTCATTCCCAGCCTTTTTTCTATCCGTCACGCCATGACTTCAGCGGAACTTTGCCTGCCAATAACGCCAGCTCCTGACACCCTCCATGGACGATTGCCATATGCTGTAGGGTTAGCAGTTACCCCACTCAAAAGGAGAGGAAATCATGACAAAGCCCTCCTATACACGCCCCTCGTACTTTTATGGTGGAATACC
This sequence comes from Brevibacillus sp. AG, assembly GCF_028369215.1. Classification (NCBI taxonomy): domain Bacteria; kingdom Bacillati; phylum Bacillota; class Bacilli; order Caryophanales; family Paenibacillaceae; genus Brevibacillus; species Brevibacillus sp. AG. The sequence continues at coordinate 423,136 of NZ_JAQMYO010000007.1, forward strand.
GGATGTCTACATGCAGATGGGGTACTATCCGTTTCCCACTCCTTCTGCTACGGAACAGCTGAGTCGGAGTGTTCACATTCCGTATGCGATGTCGATGGCGGATCAATGTAAATACTTCATGGGGCAATCGGAAAAAATGATCGTGAGCGATGGGGCTATCGGGATCGCTGCCTTGTCGAATCCCTTACGCTCCGGTGTTCATTTGTTTGTCCATCACTGGATGGTCACCAATCCATCCCCGCACCCGATAGAAGCACATTTCTTGTTTGGCAAAGGCTCCTCCCTCACTGGTGCAACTCTCTCACGTCAAGTGACTTCTGGTTATATTCAACTCCCCGCTTGTCCCGCCGCTCAAGGGCAAGTTTTGCATGGCGCCGGTATGACGGATACCTTTTCTGATCACATTCAGACCGCCACGCGAATCATTCCGGCGTCCTCCACCGTTGAGGCAACCCCTGGCGGACAGTGGATTCTCGGACCAGGAATGGCGCTCATCGTTCGCGTTCCAAACACTGGTGAGAAGACAGCCTTTTACCTTTCAATAGACTGGTGGGAACAACCCGTATATGGGTAGCTCTCACTGGAACGCTTGACGGACAAGTCTAGTCGCAACAAAAAAGGGAACCCCCAAAGGAGTTCCCTATCATTTCAATTCGTATTTTTCCTACACCATGTTGAAAAGCCAATTTTCACGTGATACAATGAGAATTGGTCTGTTGGTCAATTGTTAATATGTATCTATTTTATCTCCAATATAATAGTACCACATTCACTTTCGATTGTCAAACCATCAGATCAAAAATGGGGAACGAAAAAGGAGCGGTACCATGAGCGTGACTGATCAAGATCGGCAAAACGAACAACAACGTGTTGAACGAGTCATCTCAGAGATAAAGAACCGAATAGATGACCTCAAAGAGCATGTGAATGTCGTGAGCGAGGATATCATCGGAATTCGCAAGCATTTTTGGGACGATGTGACAGTCAACTTCGAAGATGCCATCGAAGCTGTCGAGACTTACGCCAGTATCAAGCAGCAAGCGGAAGTCCTGTCCGAGCGTGAACGCATCCATCGCCATGCCCAAAATCAGTTGCGTACGCTACAGCGATTGTTGCACTCTCCCTATTTTGGCAGGATTGATTTTCAAGAAGAGCTGGAATCGAAGCCAGAAGCCATCTATCTCGGCATTGCTTCCTTGCTGGATAAAAACGACGAGGAGTTTCTCGTCTACGACTGGCGCGCACCTATCTCCAGTCTGTATTACGACTATTCGCCGGGGCCAGCAGAGTACAATACCCCAAGTGGAATCGTAAATGGAGAGATTGCGTGCAAAAGACAATACATCATTCGCGACGGCAAATTGTTGCACCTGTTCGATACGGGCGTGACGATTGGCGACGAGCTGCTTCAGGAGGTACTCGGCAAACAGGCTGACTCGCAGATGAAAAGCATCGTGGCCACGATCCAACGGGATCAAAACCGCATCATCCGCAACGAACGCAGCAGACTCGTCATCGTCTCCGGAGCTGCCGGTAGTGGAAAAACGTCTGCGGCTTTGCAACGAATCGCTTATTTGTTATACCGTTATCGCAAGACATTGACTGCGGAGCAAATCGTCTTGTTTTCGCCCAACTCCTTGTTTAATAGCTACGTATCGACCGTTCTTCCTGAGCTCGGCGAGGAAAATATGCAGCAAACGACTTTTCAGGAATATGCGGAGCATCGTCTCGGTGACAACTTCCGCCTGGAAAACCCGCTTGAACAGATGGAGTATGTACTGACAGCAAGTGATCAATCTGGATACGAGGCGCGTCTGGAAGGAATCCGTTTCAAATCAAGCGCCTTGTTTTTGCAAGCCATGGACGAATACGCGAATAACCTGAAGAAATCTGGTATCATGTTTCGCCCCGTTACATTTAGAAACCAGACACTAATCAGTGCTGCCCACATCCATGAGCTGTTTTATTCTCTCGATACGAGTCTGCCGATCCCCAATCGGATGGTACTCGTTGCCAAATCACTGCTGACAGAGCTGAAAAAAATGGAACAGCGAGAACGCTCTAAACCATGGGTCGAAGATGAAATGGAGCTACTTGACCGAGACGCTTATGTAGCTGCCTATCAATCGCTGCGCCGCAAAAAGCAGTTTCGGGAGGATACGTTCGATGACTTCGAACGCGAGCAGGAGCTCTTAGCCAACTGGATCGTCAAAAAGCAGTTTCATCCTCTGCGCGATTTTATCCGGGAACTTCAATTTATTGATACTCGCGCTATTTACCGTCAGCTTTTCTTGTCACCTGACTTGCTCGGGACGCTTGCGCCAAATACTCTCCACCACGATGTATTGAACAATTGGCCCGCCGTGTGCGAACAGACGGCAGAGCGTTTAGAGCAACAGTATTTGGCATGTGAAGACATCCCTCCTTATTTGTATTTGCAGGAACGATTGGAGGGCAAGCAGACGAACAATCTCGTCCGTCATGTATTTCTCGATGAAGCCCAGGACTACTCCGCCTTTCAGTTCGCTCTCATCAAGAGCTTGTTTCCCCGTGCCAAAATGACCGTGCTGGGAGACTGGAATCAGGCGATTTACGCTCATGCGTATCACCAGAATAGCTTTGAGGCTGTCACATCCCTGTTTGAGCCTGAAGAGACGGAGACCTTTGTCCTGACCAAAAGCTACCGCTCCACCTATCCCATCGTCTTGTTTACACGACAACTTTTGCGAAACGGAGATATGATTGAGCCTTTTATGCGCGACGGTCGCTTGCCAACTCTAACCAAAGTGACATCACCCCAAGCTCATACCGATCAAATCGAAACGCGCATACGTGAGCTCGCCGATCGTGGTCATCAGACGATCGCTGTTATCACAAAAACGCTAGAGGAAGCCCAAGTCGTTCATGACGCTTTACAAGAGAGATTGCCGATTCGCTTGATCAAGCCCGCCACTCTTTCCTTCGAAAAAGGAATCTTGATTATTCCCGCTTACTTGGCAAAAGGGGTCGAGTTCGATGCGGTCATCCTTTATGATGCTTCCGCCGCATGCTATGGCGAAGAAAGCGAACGCAAGCTTTTTTACACAGCATGCACACGAGCCATGCACGAGCTGCATCTTTACTATCCGGGTGAAAAAAGTCCATTTTTAGAGAACGTTTCTCCTGAGTATTACGAGCTGTTTGTTTAAAAAAGAGATCCAGCTGACCGCTTACTGGTTCAGCCGGATCTCTTTTTCACCTTTTTAGACCCACACAAATCGTGACAAGCAACAGGATCAAGTTGAGCTCATAACCGCCCACAAAGCCTTTCGCCCATTTCACCGTCACAATCGCCCCTGCCATGATCGCAGCTAATCCCCAGGCAGCATATCTCGCCCCGATTCCGATGATCAGCGCGAGACCGCCGATCAGTTCTACGATCATAACCAGATACGCCAGCCACCCCGGCAAGCCGAGATCACCAAACGTCGTCACAACAGCAGCCATCCCTTTTTGCAGCTTGGCTATGCCATGGATGAAAAACAAGATTCCCGTCCCGATCCGTAATAAAACAAACGCTTTTTCGTAAGCCATCTTCTCTTATTCTCCCTCCCCTCCACCACTACCATATGCCCACTTGCGTACAATCAGTCTTGTGCTCTCCGGCGGGACAACAGCTCAAAGCTCTGATGCTTGCAACGAGGGCAGCCGCGTTTTTTCAATTGTTCAATCGTCACTATTTTTGCCTGTGCCCCTACCTGGATCGACCTTTTGCAACGCTTGCATTGATACTGACGTTTGGAAGGAGTCTCTTCACCTGTGTATAGCGACTCCAGAAACGAATGCTTGATCGTCTGAGCCGTCATCTCTGTAGTGGTGAGCACGATCATCTGTCCCTTATTGCCAATCATTTGCGCCGCTTCGTATTCATTGAAATGACTGAGCACCTCTCGTACGGTCAAGCCTGCCAGCACGAACTCCCGTTGCATATTCAGCGTGAAATCCGGGGATTTATGCGCAAAGGACAGGAAGATGGACAGTCCCTTTTGCTTTTGCAGCCCACTGATTCCGCGGGATAAAAACAAAGCCATTCCTTGCAGCGTGTAAGGTGGATCAGTAAAAAAGCAATCGTACCCACCCTGTAGCTTCTTCGGCAGCGGCTGCCGCAAATCAGCCTGATGGCAGGCTACGGTCAATGCTTTTTGCTTGGACACATCCGTAATGTACTGGAGAAAGCGTTCATCGATATCGACTACGTCAATTTGCTCTGGTCGTTGTTGATTCCCTGGAAACAAACGCTTGAGTAAAAGCCCCAGCGAGATGCTGACTAAATCATCATCCCCGACGCATAATATTTTTTTGCCCACCAAGCTCTGATACCGCAAGCATAAGATTGCCCTGCGTAAGCTCGTTTCGACTGTGCATTTGGACTGATCAATCTGTACATCGACTTGCGGACGCCCAGCAAAAATCGTCTCCATCTCCGTTTGCAAGTCAACCAGCTCGGTTTTCCAAGCTTCGTCGTCTTTCATCAGCTTTTCGTACAGCTCTCGATCCAGCCCACCAAACCCTAGCTTTTGCTCAATGAACGCTTCCCCTTCTGCGGTGCATCTTACCCCGCTCCCCTGCTGTATGGCACCTGCCTTGATCAGCTCTTTTTTAATGGCAGTCGCCACAGGTATAGGCAAGAGTAGCTTTCTTGCCAGCTCTTTCGTAGGCAAACCCGGATGAAAATAACACGCAAGCAGAAACTGTTCGATCACTCGTTGACCTTCTTGTAAACGCACTTGTTTATAGGTGTCTTCGATATAATTTTTCATGTAGAGAACCTCTTTTCAAAAGGGATGGACCCATCGATGCACACAAAAAGGCAGAGCATGAACATTCGTTCATCTCCGCCTTGAGGGCATACGTTCGCTACGTGCGCGTGGATAGTCACGCAAAAAAACCGTGCGTAAGAGCACGGTTCCCGTAGTCGAGCAAATGGGTAGATGGATGACCGTAAGTTCTTAACCAATCAAGGCCTCCTCTATTCCATAGCAAATAAACTCACATAAAATGAGGTTTTTGCCAAAAAGAATGGGAGTACCCTATCCAATTGCTTAGTTAAGAACACACACCGACATCAAAACGTCCCCTTTTGAAAAGATACTTTCCATTATACGGCACTCGCAATCAATCGGCAAGAAGCTACATGACAGTCTCTACGATCGCATTTCTAGGCTGCTTCCGCTTTTCATGCAGCCTGCGCCCTAGCCAATAAAAGATCAAGCTAACCAGCGCCAATACTGCCATGACCAAAAACATCACGGGACCACCATATGCGGTGAGCACCATACCTCCTGCCCATGGTCCGAGAAAGCTACCCAGCATCGTTGCGCTTTGTGCCCCATAGTAAGTCCCTCTCATATTCGCGGGACTGATCTCGTCGATTTGCGCATACTCCGCAGGTACAATCAGAATTTCCCCTAATGTAAATATGATCATCGCCGTAATAAACCAAGCCCAGTCTGGCGAAAAAGCAAAGCCGATTTCTCCTATGGCCATCAGCACAGCGCCACCTGCTATCCGCGCAAACAAGGAATAACGCTCAACCAGCCTCGTCACTGGAATTTGTAAAAGCAAGACGGTAAATCCGTTGACGCTCATCAATGTTCCAAACAAGGCGACTCCCTCTGAAAAGTTTTCCCGCAAGTATTGGGAGAGCGTAACAGACATCTGACCGTAAACCGTCACTAACAGGACTCCACCTGTGACAAAGGTAAGAAGAACGACATCCTTTCTGAGCACTTGCCAAATCTCAGCCAAACTGGCCCTCTCTACCTCTTTGTTCCCCCCGCCATCATCGGTTACCCCACATCTCCGACATGCCACTACTAAAATGATGGCAAAGCTCACCAAGGATACCGCAGTCAGAAAAAACGCCAAGTTGCTGCCGGAAATTCCCAAAAAAGCACCGAGCATAGGACCAATCGCAAAGCCAAGATTGTTCGCAAGATATCGGTTCGAGAATACACGAAAACGCTTATGCTCGGGAGTCAAGTCTCCCATCAATGCTTTTGAAACCGTCGCAAATATCGAGGCCGACAATCCCATTATCATACTGATCAAAAGCAAACCGATCGGATACGCTACTGTAATGAATCCGATAATCGAGCACGCCATAGCAAGCAAGGAAAAAAACATCAGCTTTTGTCTGCCAAATAAATCCGAGAGAATCCCACCAGCAAATCCCCCGACTGTTCCAGCCAAGGGACCTGCACCGATAATAAGTCCAATATAGGCATGAGAGAGCTTCGTCGTTTCACCGAGATAGATGGCCAAAAACGGAATGCTCATGGATTGCGTGAGCTGAACAAACACCGTCCCTGCCATCAACAAATGAACAATCGGGTGATACGCCTCCCACACTTGCCTCATTTTGCTCATACTGATTCAACCTACCCTCTCAACAGAATCATGCCATTTCCGTAAGCAAATTTACTCTGGTGTATGAAAAAAGGAACGAAGCAAGACGGGAAGACGCTCGACGAACGATTCGCGCAGACTGTAGTAGGAAATCGTCGTACTGCCTGTATAATGAGCTCGAATCAACCCCGCTCTGCGCAACGCCGTTACATGATGATGTACGGTGCTTTTTGCCAGTGATACTTGCTTTTGCAATTCCCCGAGAGTGCAAGTCTTTTTCGCTAGACAACGCAAGATTTGCAGGCGTTTCTCATCCGCCAGGCACTGTGTGATGGGTAACAGCTCCAGGAGCGGCTGTGGTCTGGTCATTGCCGCATCTTTGACAGGATACATGCAAGTGGCAAGCCCCCGATAAAAGTCGAGCACAGAAGAATGGGCGCTATGATATTGCGGGATCAGTACAACCTCTCGCAAATCTGCCATCGGCTCAATCCAGATACCGTTCGTTACTTGATCTACCAAATCGATCGGAGGCATTTCTTTGACGCGGGCCGTCAGCTCATCGGCACTCCTTTGCAAACTCTGTAAAATGCGTGGTTCCAGTTTCGAAAAATAATGTTCATTCCACCGGGTAAGCAGCGACAAGCTGTGATCACGGATTTCCCCCAGGTTCAGCGGGATTGTCTCCACCCATGGCGCGAGACGCTCATAAATTTCACCGGGAGGGATGCTTTCTAGCCACCCAAGAAATTCTTCGACGGATTTGGTCTGGGGCGATTGCGCTACAAGCAGCACCAAACGGTGGAGTACCTCCCAGCGTTCATCTGCGAGTTCATCTGCAAAAGACGCCGGAAGCATTCGTTTTGTCTCCTCTTTCCAAGCCGTACCAAGCAAATAATGCTTGCGCTCCTTTTCGTAAATGTAAGTGTAAAGGCTAATGATACATTCATACGCAGGAGACCATTCTACTCTGATCGAATACATCTGATTCATTCTATCACCATCGAACGTTTAGTTTTTTTCAGTGTATCATTCTTTCCGGAGCTTGCAAAGCTACTTTTGTAAAAAACAGTAAAACCCCGCCAGATTCACTGACGGGGCATTGCTAACAGCCTTTTTATACAAACGGCGGGTCCCACGCTTTTTTTCGCCAACCCAACCGATGATCAACGACATTCAAATCACGGTCCAAGACAACATCTACGCCAAATGGCAGCTTGCGGTTGTACCAAAAACGCACATCACTCCACGTGACTTCATAACCGTCGGCAATCTCCTTCCACGTGACGTGGATTCGTTGAGCGAATCCGAGAAAAGCACGAACTCCGTCCACACCGACAGTAGCCTGAATGATTGCATCACGCTGTTGCTTCGGATACACATCCTCCAGTATCACACGTGCATACTCGATTCTCCCTGTGTAAAACAGTTCCTCCGTCTCTACGACGAATCGCCAGTGAAAAGGATGTATGCTAGGGAAAACATGGGTTATGCCCCTTGTTTCCAATGCCCTTTCTACCCGTCTGACGTTACGGTGATGCTGCCAAGCCCGCACACCAATATACACGAACGTCATGCCATATGCTATCGGAAATAGCACACTGGGATCTCCGTTAAAAGCTATCCACCATATCGCCGCTGCTAGATGAACCGCGAACACCAGTGGCTCAAAAATCGCGAGTACATCCAAATGCACCCAGCGCTTGTTAATAGGGCGAATACACTGGACCCCATAGGCGTTTAGCATATCGAGAAAAACATGCAGCACAACAGCCAGCAACGTCCAACCATACAAAATCCCGAACTGCCCCATGAGACCAAAACCCCAGGCGAGAGCAAGACTGATGATGAGGGGCCACAGAAACAAGGCGGGAATCGAATGAGTAATTCCCCGATGAAAACGAATGTAAAAAGAAATACCGCGAAGTCTGGCCACAGTGTCGAAATCCGGGGCATGAGAGCCCACTACCGTTGCGACCATCAGCGCCTGAGCAAGTGCCGGATCATGTGCCACTGCCGGCGTGATATGAGCTAAGCCCGCCAGTGTAACACCCAACAAAAGATGACTGCCAGTGTCCATTACGATGCCTCCCTTTGCAAGTACTCCCTTCTCTTTTACTGTACGAAAAAATAGCGAGGATTCTATAAACCGCAGGTAAAGGTTATCCGAAGATTTCGTCTGCGATGTTAACAATCTCTCAACGAAAAAGCAGCCTGTCAGAAAAGCGACAGACTGCTTGGAGCTTATTTATTCGTGATTTATGCTTCTTCTGTCAGGCGCAGGAATTCGTCAATGTCTGCCACAGCCAGATCAACAGCTTTTTGCCAGAACTCAACTGTCGTCATATCCTCACCGAGATGCTTCTTCGCCAAGTCCTCTACCATCAGGCGGCCCGTATCTTGGAGCAGTGCATCGTATTTCGGCGCAAAGCTCTCGCCTTCTTCAAGCGCACGTGCATAGACACTCATGCTGAACAAGTACCCGAATGTGTATGGGAAGTTGTAGAACGGATACGACGTGATATAGAAATGCAGTTTGGATGCCCAGAAGTGCGACTCATAATCTGCCAAAGCTCCATTGTACGCTTGCTTTTGCGCCTCTTCCATGATTCGGTCGAGATCAGCCGCGCTAACGAGACCTTCTTTGCGCTTCTCGTAGAAGTTTTTCTCGAAAATAAAGCGAGCGTGGATGTTCATGAAAAACGCGATGATGGATTGCAGCTTATCTTCCAAGAGCACCAGTTTTTCATCTTCATTGGCTGCATTTTTCACAGCAGCGTCAGCGAGGATCATCTCTGCAAAGGTCGATGCTGTCTCCGCTACGTTCATCGCGTAATTTTGGTTAAGTGCTGGCAAATCCCACATGACTTGCTGATGATACGCATGCCCCAGCTCATGTGCCAGTGTGGATACATTGCTTGCGCTTCCCGCATACGTCATGAACACGCGGGACTGCTTGCTGACCGGGAAGCTCGTGCAGAATCCGCCTGGGCGCTTGCCAGGACGATCCTCTGCCTCGATCCAGCCCTCATCGAATGCCTTTTGCGCAAACCCAGCCATGCTCGGATTGAAGCGGTTGAAGTGCTCAACGATCAGGGCAGCTGCTTCATCGTAAGACACTTCTTTATGTACCTTACCGACTGGAGCTCCTACATCGTACCAGCTCAGTTTGTTTACACCGAGCAGCTTTGCCTTGCGCTCCAGGTAGGCAACCAGGCGATCCTTGCGATTGTCGATGGCCTGCCACATCGCGTCGAGTGTTTTTTCCTGCATCCGTCCAATATCCAGCGGTTCACGCAGGACGGAATCCCAGCCGCGATGACGGTACAGAGAGAGACGGAAACCACCCAAGTGATTCAGCGCCTGCGCGCACAACTCCGCTTCCTTGCCCCAAGCTTCTTTCCACTTTTCAAAAACATGGGCACGAACAGCACGATCAGGACTGCTCATCAGGTTAGAAGCTTGCCCGACGGACAACTGCTTCGTCTCTCCATTGACCTCAACCTCAATGGTCATACGTCCCACGACGGTATTGTACAAATCTTGCCAAGCGTGATACCCGTCTACGGCTAAATCGTTTGCCAGCACTTCTTGTTCAGGGGACAGCTTTTCCTGTGCACGGCGGCGGCGCTCATTCAGCACAAAAGCAAGCGGTTGCAATTCTTCGTCTGCTAACAGCTTCTCCCATGCAGCCTCGTCGACAGCCAGCAGCTGTTCTTCCCAGCGCGTCAATACTGCACCAAACGCAGCCGAGATGCTCTTTACACGCCCACCCAGCAGTTTGGCTGGCTCATCCTTTACATTTTGAGCTGTCAGGCAGGAAATGAATGCACCTGCTTGTCTCACCCGCACGGCAATGCTTTGGACATGAGTAATAACTTCCTTAAAAGCCGCTGTTTCACGCAAACCTGCGCCAGATTGCTCCAACCGTGCCTTCAAGTTCGCAATATCCCCTTCCAACGTCCCTAAAAACGCCAGAAAATCCTCCGATTCACTACCACCAGGAAAAATCACATCCATATCCCAGCGTTGTGGCAATGCTTTTGTCATATGTACCCCTCCTCAAAAAACTCCTTCGATAAAATTATTTCTATAATAAGGTAGCTATTCCTTCCCCGTTTATTCATATCAACGTAAAAAGCGACTGCCATGTATGCAGTCGCCAGCTTTTCACACCTATTGTACAGGGATCGAAAACGTCTCCCCTTGTTTTTCAACAACGATCCTGTCCCTCTCGTCCCCCGCTGCTGCCAACAGACGCTCGAACGGCTCATCAACTGGCTCACGCGATAGCACAAACGTATTCCAATGAATAGGCACCAGCCACTTGGCTTGGGTCTCCTTGAACATTTGCCATGCTTGCTCTGGCGTACAATGCGCTGCTTGATACGCGTCTGGCTTGTAGGCGCCAATCGGCATGAACACCAGATCGATCGGCCCGAATTGCTTCGGCAAATTTTCCATGGAGATATAAGCGGTATCCCCTGGATAGAGGATGCGCACGCCATTTTTCTCAATCATATAGCCGTTGTAGCCATACTCATGATTCCATGGAAAGCGGTTGCCCCAATGGCGAACAGGAATCGCAGTAACCGTCATTCCTTCTTTGGTTGTAACGGCTTCTCCCGGCTGTATTTCCTCATACGAACCAAATAGCATATGCTTAAACAACTTGCTCGTCTGGTGCGCCGTAATGACATGTGTAGAGCGATTCGCTATTTTCTGCAAGGTAGGCAGATCGACATGATCCAAATGGGCATGCGATAGCAAGATGATATCTACCTCGCCAATTTCAGCAAAGTCGAGGGCAGGAGGTGTGAAGCGTTTGGGACCAAAATGGACACCTGCAAGCTTAATCCCCAGCTTCTCACCCAAAACCGGATCCGTCAGTATTTTCGTACCAAACATATTCAACAGAATCGTCGAGTGACCGATCCATGTAAATGTAACCTCATCATGACTCCAGTCGGCAGGCATTGGCTTTTTTGTATCCAGATGACGAAACTCCGGCTTCGGAAGCTGCCCCATATGGTACCAGTAGCGGTAAGCCACATAGCCAATCAATCCGATAAGGAGTCCCCCCACTATGAAGCCTACCCATGTAACAAAGTTGAGCATCAGACAACTCCCTTTATCTAGCTGTGATTTCCCTATTATAGCAAAAGGCATCCTTGCTGTAGCAAGCCTAAAAAAGCGGCAAACTGCTTTTTACGCTTGCTTACTTCCTCCTGCCGGGCTTGCTATAATTGCTAGAGAAAAACGTAGAGAATCGAGGAGAAACCCATGATCCTGCACAAGGGAGAAGTCCTGTTTCGACAAGGAGAATCTGGACCGCTCTATCATTTGAAGAGCGGTCTGTTAAAAATCGTTCGGGTACATGCAGACGGAGCATTGACGCTGGTCAACATCATCGTTCCGGATGAGATCATCCCGCATCATTCGTTGATGAGCTCGAATCCATATTATGGGACAGCAATCGCTCTCGTGACCTGTGAGGTCGAAGTGTTGTCTGCCCCGGATTGGTATCGCCATCTGGATGAAAATCCTGAAAAGTGTCGTGATATCGCGCTACAGCTGCAAGGGAAGCTGCGGATGATGCAGCAGCGTATCGACCAACTGACCGAAGTCTCTCCTGCTGAAAAGCTGCGCAAGCTCCAGCTTTGGTTTCAGACATTCATTCCTGTCGCCTCGCTTTCGGAGTTGCTGACTCAGGATGAAATCGGTCAGCTCATCGGGCTTCGCCGCGAGACGGTAAATCGGCTGCTGCGCGCTCAAGCTGCGAAACGCGAGTAAGCTTGCGCTTTTTTTCGTGAGAGACTCTATGCCAAGGTCGCTGCCGGACCAAAAAACTCAAAATGAATATCGTCAGCTGGCACTCCCCATTCCAACAGAGCACCGTTGATCGTCTTCATGAATGGAATTGGACCACAGAAATAATAGCTTGCCTCTTTTGTATCGATGACCTTTTGCAGCCACGGCAAGTCGATATAACCTTCTTTTTGATATGCACCGTTCACTCGATCTTGCTCGGTCGGCTGTGTATAGCACCAGTGAACAGAGAGCTGCGGATGTTTTGCGGCCAGCTCCTCTACTGCCGGCTTCATGGCATGCACATTTCCGTTTTTGACTGCGTGAATGAAGGTGATCGGACGGTCTGTTCCCGATTTGATCAGTGTGTTTAGCATGCTGATCATGGGGGTCAATCCTACACCACCACTGAGCAGCACAACCGGACGGCTGTCCTCTTGCTGTAAGGTAAAATCTCCAGCCGGAGCAGACAGCTGCAGGCTATCTCCTTCCTTCACTTCCTCGGACAAATAAACGGATACTTTTCCTGCTGGCTTATCTTGCATCGCGTCCTCGCGTTTGACAGAAATGCGGTAGTACGCATTCCCTGGCGCATCTGAGAGACTGTACTGGCGAATGTGCGTAAATTGCTCGCCCGGTAATTCTACCTTGACGCTGACATACTGCCCTGGCTCATAGCTGGAAATCGATTGGCCATCCGCCGGAACCAGATAAAAGGAAGTGATCACGTCGCTTTCCTTCACCTTGCGCTGGACAATAAACTCTCTGAAATCTCCCCATCCTCCAGGCTGCCCGCTCGCCTCTTCATACATTTCGTGTTCTACACCAATAAAAGCATCCGCAATGACGCCATACGCTTCCGCCCATGCTTGTAAAATCTCGTCTGTAGCGGCATCGCCAAGTACGTCTTTGATCGCAGCAAGCAGGTTTTCCCCGACGATTGGGTAGTGTTCAGCCTTCACTCCCAGGCTGCGGTGCTTGTGTCCAATCTGCTTCACTACAGGCAAAATCGTTTCCAGCTTATCAATATACAAAGCCGCAGCATACACCGCATTTGCCAGAGCTGTTTGCTGTCTTCCCTGCTTTTGATTGGCGTGGTTGAAAATATTGAGAAGCTCAGGGTGCTTAGCAAACATCATTTGATAAAAACGTTTTGTAATGGCAGTTCCGTGTACCTCTAGCACAGGAACGGTTGATTTTATGATTTCAATGGTTTTTGGGCTTAACATCGTAGAACCTCCTTGAAGTGCTTCGTTCTTTCTATATTTCAAGTGTACGGGAGGTTCAGAATTACACATGTGATTCTGGTCACAGGAAATAGAAACGATTTGTGACAACTGCAAAAGACCATAAGAAAAAGTCGTCCCCCAACTCTCTTGTTGCAAAAGAAACGATTGCCATGATAGCATATCAGCCAAATCTATCATTCCAACAAAAACACTGAAGGTGAATGAATGCTAACAGTAAACCGAGATGACGAGCGTCCAATCTGGCAGCAACTGCTGGACCAAGCGATCCATAATATTACCACTGGAAAATGGCAGCCAGGTGAATTGCTGCTCCCCTCCCGCGAACTCGCTTCTTTAATTGGCGTTTCCCGTTCCACCATACAGATTGTTTATGAGGAGTTATTCAGCCGCGGATACACGGTAACCTCACGTCGCGGCGGGACTAGAGTGAGCGAATGGACGTATGCAACGCGTCCTTCAGAGGATGTTGCGACCGAAGGACCTGTCCCCCCCGAATTGCCTTTATTAAACGCTACAATCGGTCATTTGCACGGTTGGTTCGGGGATAAAGATAGTCGAAAGGTTGAGATCGATTTCAGTCCCCATGAGCCATATTTGGACGAACATTTTCAAAAGAATTGGAGACGTTCGTTTTTACAAGCTTCCACAGAAACGAATCTGGACAGTTGGGCTTATGGCAATGCCTATGGATACCAACCGCTACGTGAACAGATCCAACGATATTTGTCACTTGAACGGGGCGTTCATGTGACTATCGATCAAATCATGTTAACCTCAGGCGCACAACATAGCATTGATTTGATCGCCCAAGCCCTTTTACAAGAAGGAGATACCGTTTCTGTTGAAGATCCTGGCTTCCCTGCTGCCTGGATGGCAATGAAGTATCGGCGTATGCAAGTTGTCTCCGTTCCAGTTGACGAGTACGGGTTATGCGTAGACCATATTCATCCGGGGTCCAAGCTTGTCTATGTTACGCCATCGCACCAGTGTGCGGTTGGAGTCATTATGTCGGAACCTCGCAGGCAACAATTGTTACACATGGCTGCCGAGCAGCAGTTTTGGATTGTTGAGGATGATTACGACAGCGAATTTCGCTATCGCGGCGACCCACTTCCAACCTTGTTCAGTCAGCGACCTCAGAACACGCTGTATATGATGAGTTTTTCCAAAATGATTGCTCCTGGTATTCGAATATCGGCAATCATTGGTCCCAAAGAAGCCATTCGTCAGCTCGTCCAAGTCCATGAATTAACCTATCGTCATCTTCCGATTATGGAGCAATTAACGCTTACTCATTTTATTGAGCATGGTCATTTCATGCGCCATATGAGACGAGTTCGAAATGTATATCGGCGCAGACATGAAGCCATGACAAAGGCAATCATCACGACAGGTCTCGGCGAACATTTCACACTAAGCGGCGTAGAAACGGGGTTGCATATCCTTCTTGAAGCTGATAAATCGTTTCTCGAAGAAGCTGAGACGAACCTAGCACTCGAAAAAGGAATCCGTGTATATCCACTTAGCAAGTATTGTTTGAAAAGCGATCGAAAAGGATGGGTGCTGGGTTTTGCTAAAGTAGATGAATCAACCATTGAAGAAGGCATTCTTCGTCTTGCGGAGATTACACGGCGTTCATAATGGAAAATGCTGCCGCATAAATAACGGCAGCATTCATGTTTTTACAAAAGCATTTACACAGTTTTACCCGGTTTGAACATTTTTTCTTCTTCCATTGGATTTTCTTTCGCAGTGATATGATCTGGATCTATTCGATACACCTGAACCGGACCACCGAATACTGCTGAACGGTATTTGTCTACGTGCTGCTTGGGTAAAGGCCGATTGAAGTAGCCAGGTACATACTTATTCATCATTTCTTGCAACATGTGTGTAGCTTCATCCAGATCGACTATAGGCTGTGCCTTGCCAAAAATCATTACACTCATATACGCTGTGTCCGTCTTAGCTGGCACCGGATCAGTAATCGTTCCATATTCTTCACAAACCGTAAAACAGACCTCTGGATTCGCATCCATAACCTGATTTCTTCTCCCGCCGGTGGCCCCATGGAAATATAGCTTCCCGTTTGTCCAGACAAAATTGAGCGGAACAACATACGGCAAATGACCATCGACCATTCCAAGATGTCCGATTCTAGCTTGCTGCAAAAATGTCTCAATCTTGCTCTTATCCAATACTTCTCTAATTTTGTAACGCACTCCATCCATTGTTATCACTCCTATTATTTTGAAATATGCTGCAAGTTTATCAGCCATTGGAGTGAATATATACGTCCAAAACTACCAGATTGAAGCAATCCATTTACTCAGTATGATGGATTAAATGAGCAATTTCTTTCACTCTATCCATTGTAATTCCTTCTCTTTGTTCAACTGCAAGTGGATGACTCGTTTGTTCTACTTCTATTAATGGAACCGCACCAACTTCTTGTGTATGTACCAATGTCTTTAAGGATAGGGTAGTTTCTGGATAGATGGAAAGTTCAGTCGATAACCAACCAAAATAAGGTTTTTCATTCTCCCTTCCTTCTACGTGCAGCAATTCATTCGATTTCAAAAAGTTTTCTTCACTAAGAGAAACCCAAACACTCCATATAAATTTCTCATCTGTATCCATTATTGGTATTTCAATGTGTCCTCTAATAAAGAAATGCTGTTCATCTATTACACAAAAGTCTCTGATTAATTCTGTTCTTTTCTCTTCTGGTACCATGTAAAAATAATGTGGTGCTTCCATTCCGTAACAGAAAGGAAGTTCATTTAATTCTTCGTTACAGTGAGGGCATTTCATGTTCTTTGCTCCTTATCATTTCTTGCCGATTTTTTATTTACATTACCACATCTTTCATTACATGGATAATCTGCCAGCAAGTTCTACAAAAAAAGATCATCCCAACCAAGCTGGAATGATCTCAATTATTCTAATCAGTTTTGACAATACCAAACGGATACCCGTTCCCTTACAAACGTGGCCAAGTTGTCTATGTCATTAATATCGAAAAATGGCAACCCCGGCTGACGATTGTCTGACCAACCTACGATCCCTACCAGATGAGTAACGGTCGATAAAAGCTCCTGATCTTCAGGCCTGCGAAGCAGGACGAGCTTGGGATAACCTTCACGCTTGAAGCCTTCTACCAAAACGAGCTGGGCCCCGGCGTCTGCTAAGCGCTGGATAAGGACGGACAACTCCTGCGGCTTTTGCTCCACGATGGCTGTCTTCGTTTTCGAAGTGATAGCAACAAGCGATGCCCCGGCTTCACGATAACGCCAGGTGTCCTTCCCTGGCTGATCCCACTCAAAATCATGTCCCCCGTCATGCTTGATGACCCCGACTCTTATCCCTGCCTTTTCGAGGATCGGAATGAGCTTGGTGAGCAGCGTCGTCTTGCCACTGTTCGAATAACCGACAATCTGCAAAACACAAGGTGGCTTAACCATTCTCTATCCCTCTCTTCTCCAGGTTGGGGCGGTATGCGTGAGAACATCAACCAGCTCTCCTGCTTTTTGCCCGCTTCCCCCGGCTGGTATGATCATAAAGCATTCGCTGTCCTTCAATGTCCCCAGATTCCCTGCCTTTTCATTGAAATCAGGGATCGCGTGCAAAACCCCGTCTTTTTCAAGGAGCTTCCCTCGCAGGTAACGCGGGTATGGACAAGGCTTCGTATAATCGACGCCAAGTCTCGCCTTAATCACCTGTTGCACTACATGGGCTTCTCCCGAGATGCGCCGAATCGCTGTTCGCGCAAATAACTCAAATCCGAGAAAACAGGCACCCGGATTACCTGATAGGGCAATAAAAGGCTTGCCTTCCATGATCATCGCTGTTGTCGGACTTCCCGGACGTATCGCGATCCGGTTGAACAGAAGCTCCACCTCAGGCTCATCCACTAATGCCGCGATCACATCAAAATCCCCAACGGACACACCGCCGCTTGAAATGACCAGATCCACGCCCTGCAAGCATTCATTGATTTTCGTCTTTGCCACCGACAAATCATCCGGCAGCCTTGAAAACGAAACAGGGATGCCCCCTGCCTCGGCAATCAAGGCAGTCAGCATCACCGTATTACTGTTGCGAATTTTGCCTGGAGCAAGCGGCTGATCAATCTCCAGCAGCTCGCTTCCAGTCGAAATCAGACCGACACGCGGCTTGCAGAACACCTCAACCTGCGAATAGCCAAACGTAGCCAAACTGGCGAGAGTACCTGCGTTAATCCGCTCGCCCGCCTTGGCAATGATCGTTCCTGCGGCCATCTCTTCACCGCGACGCGATACATTTTCCCCAGGCTTCATCTCACGCTTGAGCCGTACAGTATCCGCCTCTTCGGCTGGGTTGTACGTTTGCTCAAACATGATGACCGCATCCGCACCCGCAGGCATCATCGCTCCTGTCATGATCCGCGTAGCGTAGCCCTTTTTCAATTCTCTAGTAGGTACTTGCCCGGCCGCAACCGTCTCTAGCACTGTTAGCGTAATTGGGTGGTCAACGGAGGCCCCAACCGTATCCGCAGCTCTCACGGCAAACCCATCCAGCGGCGATCGGTCAAAGTGCGGCAAATCATATGTTGCACATAGATCAGAGGCCAGTATCCGCCCGTATGCCTCCCCGATCTGCACTTGTTCCGTTCTCCCTGTCAGCAATTTTGCCAACAGCTTGCTCATCGCTTCTTCAACCGAGAGTGTTTGTCGCGAAAAACGCATGGCTTGTTCCTCCTAATCTTGACCACCCATTGCTACAGCTCGTCAGCCGACGTTTACTTCCAAATCTTCTACTTCTCTCTCCACGTATTTCAAATCTTTGTTGGCGTGGAAAGTGTCCGCTTTTTCAACCTTCACGGCTGTATTGTATTCGGGAATACCTGCGTATGTCTCGTATACACCCTTCGGAATGAGTACGTTCCCTTCCGGCCAGTGTACTTGAATGTTTCCGCGTCTGGTGTCCTCGAATTTGGCCCGTCCTTGGAACGTTCCATATTTATTGTAAACGACGATATTTTCGCCTTCTGCAATGCGCAGTTCTTTTGCATCCTCTGCATTGATCAGGATATCATAACGGTCCGCATTGTTGAACGGGTCTTTCTTGCTATAGACCATCGAGTTGAACTGCTTGCCCCGACGAGTCGTTACATAGAAGTGGCCTTCTGGCTTGTTCAAATCCGGAATCTCAATCGGGATCAGATTCGCACGTCCGTCTGGTGTCGGGCATACGCCATCTTCACACAACCATGCGCCACCCCATTGGAAGACATCTCCACGGTTTTTCAAATGCTGGATGCCGTCGTAGTTCGGATTCGCTAGGGCGATCTCTGCGCGAATTTCAGCCGCATTGGAGAAGTGCATCAGATGCTTTTTCTCTGGATTTACCCGTGCCGCCAAGTCTACGTAAATCTCCCATTCCGAACGGGCTTCTTCAATACGTGGCCCTTCGACTTCTGCACTGAAATAGACCATACGCTCCGTACTAGTCGAAGTTCCGCCACCCGGCTGCTCGTAACGAGTCATTGCCGGCAGAACGATCACTTCTTCCTTCGCGTCCACCAACGTAGATGTATTGAAAATGATGTCCTGATGTACACGTAGCTCTACGCTTTCCAAGCATTTTTCCATGAAGTCCGGATCTGGCATCGTCTCCAGGAAGTTACCACCGCTCGTGTAGAACAGTCTGGTCTTGCGCTCGTGTCCATCTGGCAACACTGCATTTTCCAAAGTAATACCCACGATATCCCCTTGCCATTTCGGGATCGGGAAATTCCAGATCTTTTCAATGCGGTCCCACGATTTTTCTTCGAAGTCGCCGCCAGGCAAGCTGAATGGATCGGCACCCATTTCACCGGAGCCTTGTACGCCGGAGTGACCGCGAATCGGCATGAGACCTGTGTGCTTACGACCGAAGAATCCACGCAGGATAGCCAGATTGGCTACTTGAGAAATATTGTCCGTACCGAATTTGTGCTGAGTCAGTCCCATACTCCATACGAATACGCCATTTTTGGAGTTGGCGAGCAGTTGCGCGAATTCTTTGATACGCTCACGGCTGAGACCGGAGGATTCAATGATTTTGTCCCACGATTCATTCATCACATGCTTGCGCAGCTCTTCGATTCCGTTCGCGTGCTCCTTGATGAATTCATGATTGATCGCAGAACCTGGCTTGGCTTCCTCCATCTCGAACCAAATCTTCATCACGCCGTTCATGAATGCAATGTCGCCGCCAATGTTCACTTGGTAGAAATCGTCTGCAATCTTCGTTCCAAACAAAGCACTATCCGGTACAGATGGAATCCAGTACTTCTCCATCGCTGGCTCTCTGTACGGGTTGATCAGGATGATTTTCGTTCCTGCTTTTTTCGCAGCATACATGTATTTCGTCGATACAGGCTGGTTGTTACCTGGTACAGAGCCCCAGAATACGAGCACATCGGTACCGATCCAATCCTGATAGTTACAGCTCGATGCACCAATTCCAACCGAACGCTTTAGTGCTGTCTTACTCGGCGAGTGACAAATACGTGATGCGTTGTCGATGTTGTTGGTTCCGAGGAAACGAGCCATTTTAGCTGCCGTGTAGTATACCTCGTTGGTAATCCCACGAGCGGTCAAGAAAAAGGCCAGCTGTTTCGGGCTGATGTTTTTAATTTTTGTGGCGATGCGGTTTAACGCTTCATCCCAGCTAATGCGGGTGAACTTGTTTTCGCCTGGCTTTCTTGAAAGTGGATATGGAATTCTTCCCAGCTTGCGCAATTCTTCGCTAGATAGCTTGCGCAGCGCATTCACGTCTTCAAACCATTTGGCATCCATGGCAGACATAGTATTGAGACGCAGTACATTCAGTCGCGTGGTGCACAAATGAGGACCAGTCAACGTCTGATCGTAGAGACCGGATACGCCGAGAGCACAACCATCACATACCCCTTGTGTCAAAATACGATACGCATAGCCCAAATTATCGCGATTGTCATAGGCCACCTTCATCGTATCGCGAATGTGATGCGGCTTGATTTTTCCGAGTCCCATCGGCATCAGTGAAGCCCATAAGGAAGGCTTCCACGAAGTATCCAGCTTAATTGGTCCTCCATGCTTGGTCTTGCCCATTTCTTTTGTCTCCCCTCTAATAAACTCCATTGAAACGAAAAAACCACCATGAAACCGTCCCTTGTCCTATAGGAAAAGAGCGTGTTCACGGTGGTTGTCTACGGCAGGTTCGCTACCTAGTCTCAACTTCGTGTTTGCTTTCGCGAATTCCGTTACGTCTAAGCCGGTGAACAGGAACGCTGCTTCGTTTAGACTTACGGTTCGTTTTTCATTCTTTTTTCGATGTCTTGATCAAAAACAAAGATCGACATTCCAAAATCCCGTTCAATGTCAATATCGACGAAAAGATCAACGAGTTTTGCTCCAAGAAACGCTTCCATGTCAACTGGCTGGTGTTTCCGATAGATCTCTTTGACCATTTCGGTTCGGGCAGCTCGTAATGTCTGCTTTCCGTCTTCCGAAGTGGCGATGAACTTTTCCACCGGAGAAAGGTTGCCTTCCATCTCGCAGATCGCCCAGTTCTTGCAGAACGTGGTGCTGATCTTGCTAGGTCCCTTTCCCATATGGCGCTTTCGGAAAGCCCTGACCAAATTACTGAATTCTGCTTCGAACTTATTCATCGAGGAAAATCACCTTTACTTCAAATCATTCTCTACTTAAACTTTACCATTGATTAACTAGCCAATTCAACAGACTTTTCTCTTTGTTTGGCTTCTTCCTTCAGTTTTTTGATATCCAGACGGACTATTAGCGAGATCACCAGAGCGACAACGAACATTCCCGCGAAAACACTCATGGTTCCTGTATAGCTTTCTGTCGTCTTGCGAACCCATGCTGCAAAGATCGGTCCTGCCAAGCCGGCAGCAGCCCATGCCGTCAGAATATAGCCGTGAATCGCGCCCAATTGCTTTGTTCCAAACAAGTCACCAATGTATGCCGGAATGGATGCAAAGCCACCACCGTAACAGGTCATAATGATAAACATCGCAACCATGAACAGGATTGGATTGGTCAAATTCGGCAACAGGAAGAACAATATCATTTGGATGGCAAAGAAAGCTGTGTACGTATTTGGTCGTCCAATGAAATCAGACAGAGACGCCCAGCCGATTCGTCCACCACCGTTGAACAAACCGTTTAGCCCTACCATCAGAGCTGCTGTTCCGACAGACATGCCCACCATTTCTTGCGCCATCGGCGATGCTACCGAAATAACCGCGATTCCACAAGTCACATTGATGAACAACATCAGCCACAGCCAGTAAAAACGGCGTGTCTTGATCGCTTCATTGGCAGTCAATTGACACAAATCTTTTTTGATTTGCTTGCTGCCAGCTCTTCCCTCAGCGGAAAATCCAGCCGGTACCCAGCCTTTTGGAGGTGGAGCCAAATATTGAGCCGAAGCCAACATTACAACGAAATAAATAATGCCCAAAATATAAAAGGTGTTCGCGATACCTACATTTGCAATCAAAGCGTTCATAATCGGACTGGCAATCATGGAAGCAAAGCCGAAGCCCATAATCGCAAGACCTGTTGCTAAACCACGGCGATCCGGAAACCATTTGACCAACGTCGATACTGGCGTAATATAGCCTACCCCAAGTCCGATACCGCCCAGCACGCCATAACATAAGTACAACAGAGGCAAACTGCTTAATTGAATCGCCAAGCCAGCCCCAACAGTTCCTACTCCAAAAAAGATAGATGCGAGAATGCCAGCTTTGCGCGGGCCGTGCTTTTCTACATAATGACCGAGAAAGGCAGCAGACAGCCCCAAGAACAAGATCGCAATACTAAACGTAAATTGAACGTCTGGCAAGTCCCAGCCGAACTGCTCGGTAATTGGCTTGGTGAATACACTCCATGCGTATACCGATCCAATCGAGATGTGGATGCCTACCGCAGCCAACGCGATGAGCCAGCGGTTTTTCACTTTTTGTTCCAAATCATTCATCTCCTTCGCAATGGTCTTTCGCATGCTGTGGATCCATCAGCAGCCTTCTCGAAAAAAAGAAAAACTGCTGATTTCACCGACTCACCCAGGTCTCCACAAATGGAAACGAGGGCTACGATGAAACACAGCAGTTAATCATCAGCAGGAACGCTACATCAGCATCAACAAGCATTGTGTTCACTATGTAATTCGCTGCAAGGCTACAAAATAATCGGTGGCAGGGTCGCTGCTCCGTGTCAATCTGTCCTTACGCTGTGCATACATGGAAAGACGAAAATTTTATGACACTTTTCATCTCACATAGTATACTACCATGTAAGCGTTCACTCGACAATATTTTCCTCACAAATTAGCCATAAAAACTTCATATTTTCGACAAAAAGGAGGCCCGTATGTCCGAACTAACCATCACCACCCGATTGCCTGTGTTGAAAATTTCAGCTGACCAACATGGCTGGGAAGACGACGAAATCGTTACCGAGTACCCCCTCACCATTTTCCTCAATGATGAGGAATTCGCTACAATCGTATGTACTCCGGCCGACCTGGAAGAAATGGTCATCGGTTTTCTCGCAGCCGAGGGCGTTATCAAGAGCTACTCGGAAATCAAACAGCTTACGATTAATGAGGCCCAAGGGTTTGCTTACGTTGATTTGCATAAAGAAACAATTTTGTCGCAGAGCTTTTACTCCAAACGCAGAATTACTTCCTGCTGCGGAAAAAGCAGACAATCCTTTTACTTTTTTAGCGATGCGCGCACAGCAAAGCCCGTTGAAAGCACAACAACTGTCACCCCTGCTCAGTGCATGCGCCTGATGAAAGAATTGCAAGCGTCGTCTGAGATCCACCGCCAAACAGGTGGCGTCCACAATGCAGCTCTCTGTACACCGGATGAAGTTTTGCTTCAGTTCTCCGACATCGGACGTCACAATGCTCTCGACAAAATCTATGGGAAATGCTTGCGAGATGACATTTCGACCACGGACAAAATTCTTGTCTTCAGTGGACGCATCTCGTCTGAGGTGCTGCTCAAGGCTGCCAAGATTGGTGCTGGCATCATATTGTCCAAGTCCGCTCCAACTGATCTCGCCCTACAATTGGCAGATGAGCTGAAGCTCACCGCTGTCGGATTTATCCGCAATGACAAAATGAACGTGTATACACAAGCCCAGAGAATCCTCCTACCTTAAAGGAGGAATCAATCAAAAGCGGGACAAGCTGTTGGTAATCTCAAAGCCCGAGTTATCTCTCGGGCTTTTGTTCTTTGTACGTGGGAATTTTTTATTTGCAGCAGCAATGTTTCTTTTTGTGATGCTTGCAATGGTTGTCGTCATCATCTTCGTCTTCGTCGTCGTCCTCTTCTTCATCTTCATCATCGATTCCATACTTCTTGCAACAGTGATGGTCATGTTTTTCAAAGCATTTGCAATCATGGCATTTGCAGCAACAGCAGTGATCGTGGCAATGTTCATGCTTTTTGCAGCAGCAATGCGGCTCATCGTGTTTTTTGTAGTAGCAGTGAAGCTCGTAGTAATCGTCATGTTTCTTGCAACTACAGTGGTGGTCGTGATGCTTGTCGTGTTTCTTGCAGCAGCAGTGGTGGTCGTGATGCTTATCGTGTTTTTTGCAGCAGCAATGGTGGTCGTGATGCTTATCGTGTTTTTTGCAGCAACAGTGGTGGTCGTGATGCTTGTCGTGTTTTTTGCCGCAACAGTGGTGGTCGTGGTGTTTGCCTTGTTTTTTGCACTTTCTTATCATTGCGATTCCCTCCTTTCATTAGCAATCACTACTATTTATACGGTTTGTCCAGAGAAACGCTTGTATGATAGCCCTCTATGAAAAGCCTCTTTTTTCCAAACAAAAAACAGGACATACATCAAGCATGTCCTGTCTTTCTGCGTTCTTCTTCAATTTTGGCCTGTTCGTACTCTTCAGGCGTGTTGACATTAAAAACAGCCCAAGGGTCCAACCATTCATCAGGCAAGGGCACCACGCGCAGTTCATCTAAAGTCCGCATCAGTTTTCGCTGTCCATACAACAGCGCCTGCTCCCAATTAGTCTGTGTTCTCCGATGGTACACTGCACATAATGGGTGGATTCGTCCCTCTGATTGGGCGACAATCACATCCCAATCGTTTCTCTCCCTCGCAAATTCAATAAGTTTGGCGATTTGCCCACGATCCATAAAAGGTAGGTCACAGGACAATACCAGCAAAGCATCCTCGGAACTTACGCGAAAGGCAGTAACCAGTCCACTGACAGGGCCACAGGATGGTACCAGATCAGGTGTAATTGTGACAGGCTGTTCATCAATTTGTTCCTTTTGTGTCACTTGAGTGTCCGAAAAATCGTTCGCTACAATGAAACAAGACAAACCAACCGCCTGTACTTCCTTTACCAGCTCTGTTAAAAAGGTTCCGTCCCTCCACGGTAATTTTTGCTTGGGCGAGCCCATTCTGCTGCTTTTTCCGCCCGCTAAAATAACCACACCGATACGCAGCTGCTGCATAAATTTCCTCCTGGGTGTTGACAATAATCCTTTTTAGTTTATAATAAGTTTAAACAAATAATTATTATAAATAAGGAGAGATTCTCGATGGAAAACACACTCTACAGCGTTCTAAATAAACAAGTAGCGAACTGGACAGTCCTCTATACGAAACTACACAATTTTCACTGGAATGTAAAAGGACCTCACTTCTTTACGCTCCACTCAAAATTTGAGGAATTGTACAACGAAGCAGCAGCGAATCTTGATTCCCTCGCTGAACGTGTCCTCTCCATCGGTGGAAAACCTGTAGCGACTTTGGCTGCATGTCTGAACACAGCGAGCATCACCGAAGCAGAAGGAAGCGAAACAGCTGAGCAAATGGTAGAAACGATCGCAAGAGACTTCTCCATTCTCGTAGACGAGCTGAAGCTGGCTATGGAAACGGCAGACCAAGCTGACGATGAAGCGACAGCCGATATGCTGCTGGGAATCCGCAGTGGCCTAGAAAAACACATTTGGATGCTCAAGTCCTTCTTGCAATAAGCAAGTAAATCAATAGACACCAAAAGGCGATTGTGCATAGACACATCGCCTTTTTTGGGTTTTGCCTCCCGTGAAACTGCTTATCCACCCTGGTTGCCTAAAGTGAAAATATCAGTTTCCGCCCGTCCTTTTCTACTTTTACTTGGGGTAGATACTTTAATGACTTCTGTACACCAATGTAGGGACTCGCAAACTCTACCTGGTGCCGTGCTTTCAACACGGAACAGAGATCAGCCAATGACATCGGAGACATCGCTTCCTGTAACAGGTTTTCGATGTGCTTTGCAACTTCCAAATAATCGTGACGGATGTGCGCCTTTCTCACCTTCATTCGCTTCATCAGATCATCGGAAAATTCCTCTGTCGACATAGCTGTATCTTCTGAGCTTTCATCGTCTCCGATCCCGGCTTCGTTATCCAACTCACGAATGCGGCTCAAAAGCTGCTTGATGTCAGCTCCCAACTGCTTGTCCTGATCGACATACTGTCGACGCAGTGCCATACGCTGTTCTAGCATGGCCTGCAATGTCATTTGTAACGCTTTCCGTTCGTTAAACATTGCGTTATGTATTCCCCTTTTCGCAAAAAGTAGAATGATGGAATTATACCCAATGATAATATAATTCTCACTAGTTGAAAATGGGAATTTGAAGCACCCAATCATAGCCACAGGTTACAAAATAAAAAGATAGCTTTTTACAAAGCCATAATCTGCTTTCGTAAAAAGCTATCTGTATTTTTTCAAGAATATTTACAGATTGTTCAATGAGAGCGTGTAATCGGATTTTCCAATAGACCAGAGTCTTATATAGTATGTTTCACCAGCAACTACATCAAATTCTGCTTCACCAGAACTCATTGCAAGAGTGGTATTTGTGTCTGAAGTCATTACAACGTATGGAACAGCTGATGCTTCCTTATTCGTAAGGCTCGTACTCATTTTTCCGGTTTGGTTTGCTACAAAAACAAAATGATCAAAATCACCGTTCCCGCTTGCCCTGAGATAGAGGAGTTAACCTCTAAAATATCCGCTGTTGCAATAGTATCGTTAGGCTCTGTTTCCGTATTTGCAGCAAATGCAGATGAGGATAGTCCAAATACTAGTGTCAATGCGAGTAAGATTTTTTTCACGATGATTTCCTCCTATATTATGGAATAATTGGAATATACCATTTTATTCAATAATTGTCAAAACATAATGCTTTTTGTCTATATTTGTAGTTTTGTGTAGACTCTCATAAAAATTTTGTCGAGGTATAGCCACTTAGTGCTTTAAGAAGCTTCCAAGTTGTCCCCATGCGTTCCAAAATAAAAAGATAGCTTTTTACAAAGCTGTAACCTGCTTTCGTAAAAAGCTATCTGCGTTTTTTAAAGGCTAATTACAGATTGTTCAATGAGAGAGTGTAATCAGACTTTCCAATAGACCAGAGTCTTATATAGTATGTTTCACCAGCAACTACATCAAATTCTGCTTCACCAGAAGTCTCTGCAAGGCTGGTAGTTTTATCTGAAGCCAATACAACGTATGGAACTACTGATTGGTTCTTATTGGTAAGGTTCGTTTTCATTTTTCCGGTTTGATTTGCTACAAAAACAAACGTATCCCAATCACCGCTCTCCCCTTGACCTAAGATAGAGGAGTTAATCTCCAAAGTATTCGCCATTTCAAAGGTATCGTTTGGTTCTGTTTCCGTATTCGCAGCAAATGCGGAAGAGGATAGTGCAAATACTAGTGTCAATGCGAGTAAGATTTTTTTCACAATGAGTTCCTCCTATATTATGGGATAATTGGAATATACCATTTCATTCAAAAATTGTCAAAACATAATGTTTTTTGCCTTTATTTGTTGTTTTGTGTAATTTCTCTCAAAAATTTTGTCGAGTTATAACATAAGCACTCAGAATCCTACAAAAAAAGACCTATCCAAAAATGGACAGGTCTTTTTCCCCTACTTCTTTCTATTACATCATCAAGCTACTTTCTCTTCACTCAATCGATCTGTAATCACAGCAATCGCTCCATCACCCGTTACGTTACAAGCGGTACCAAAGCTATCTTGCGCAATGTACAAAGCAATCATCAACGAAGTCAACGTGGTAGTAAATCCGAGCATAGACTCCATCAATCCCAGTGCCGCCATGACTGCTCCGCCCGGCACACCTGGTGCGGCAATCATCGTTACACCAAGCATCAAAATGAATGGAAACATCACGTCGAATGATGTCGTCATGCCGTTTAGCATCATGACTGCCATGGAACAGCTGACAAGCGTAATCGTGCTTCCAGAAAGATGGATCGTCGCACAGAGTGGAACGACGAAATCTGCGATCTTGTCACTCACACCGTTTTTCTTGGTCTGGTTCAGTGTCACAGGAATGGTGGCCGCAGAGGATTGTGTTCCAATCGCTGTGAAGTAAGCGGGAAGCATATTTTTCATCAGCGTGAATGGGTTTTTGCGCCCCATCTGACCCGCTACCAAGTACTGTACGAACAGATAGAATAGATGCAAGGCAATAATCATAACGAAAACTTTAACGAACACGGACAAAATCATGGTGACTTGTCCACCATAGGTCAGGTTGGAAAATACAGACAGGATATGTAATGGAAGCAACGGGATAATGACGGAAGCAATGAGCTTCTCTACGATATCTCTCAAGTCTACCATCACATTTTGCAGGGCGTTCCCTTTGATGACAGTCGCCCCTAGACCAAGGGTGAAGGCGAGCAGTAATGCTGTCATCACACCTACAATCGGCGGCATGTCCACCGTAAAGAACGGCTTCACCAGTGCTTTCTCTGGGTTGGCATACTGATTCGCCAGTCCACCTACCTCAAGAATGTGTGGAAAAATACTCGTACTGACCAAATAAGCAAGCGCTCCTGCAAGGATCGTAGATAAGTAAGCCACCCCTGTGGTTACCCCAAGCAAGCGCCCTGCCCCTTTGCCCAGCTCACCGATGCCTGGCGCGATAAATCCAATGATAATCAACGGAATCGCAAATCCGAGGAAATTTCCAAATAGGCCACTAAATGTAGCCAATCCTTTCACAACCCAAATCGGCGAAATGGAGCCAATCCCGATCCCAAGGACAATGGCGATCAGGATTTTGGGTAGTAAGCCTAGCTGTTTCATGAATTGAACCCCCGTTACGTGTTGGTAAAAAATGTCCACGTGGAATGGACTGTGTCTCCTTTACATGGACTAATGAATAACAAGGTAACACATCCGGGATGAGATTGTCATGAATCATAAAAAAGTAATAATATTTAAATTAAAGAAAAACCCCCAATGAGCGTTGCTTACTCACTTGGGGGAACGATATTATTTGGCGCAAATCACTTGGCGAAATTCTTCTTCAATATGTGCCAGCATGCGCATGGCATCCGCGAGTTCTTTCTCCTTCTTTTCTACGGTCAGTGTGTGACAACGTCCGAATTGCTTCGCTTGCTTTTCTTTGATCGCCGCCAGCTCTGGCTCATACTTCGAGAAAAATATAGCGAAATCCATCGCTCGCCTCGCCCCTAGCTGGAAAGCAAAATAGGATAAGTGGCCCATTTCCGCTGGCGAAAGTCCACCTTCCTCTTCCATCCGCTTCACTACACGCAAGATTGCTTCCTTTCCGTATAGGATCGAAGGGTTTGGTTCAACCGCTGCGCTTTCCTGATAGATTCCTTGGTATAAACGAAGCGCATTTGCAACCAGCTCCTCCTCTGTCGGATTGCCTACACGCTTTGGTGCTGTCCAATAATGGTAGGAAAAGAGGCCATCAAAGATTTTCTCAGCCTTCCACGCCAGGACAAACTGAGACAACGGCAGGCTGACAAAAGGAAAACCTGCGGGATCATGCACGTAGATCGCTTGATCATCCATCTCGTAAGCAAGAACAAAATGATCAGCGCCACCCAAGTACTGAGCATTTGGGTTATACGTCAGGTAGCCCATATCAAGCGGTCCGAGCAACACGGGCCCCTTTTCCAAATCGCGCCGTAATTCCTCCAACGGTGGCTCGCCCTCCGCATCTCCTGACTTTTCCGTCCAACGAAAACCAAGCAGTTCTAGCGCATGACTGACACCACGGTCAGGAATCACTTGTCCGAAATAAATGACCTTCTGCTCCTCATACCAGATGGCTCCAACTCCTACGCCGGAGAGTACCTCGAGTACGGCAGGCGATACCTTCTCCCCAATTGTCTCCAAAAGCATTGATGATGAATTTGCGTAGCAGTAGTGGCCACTTCCGATGTACGGTAACATGCGTTTCTCCCTCTTTCTCGTCAATGTATGGCTTACCTATCATTGACTTCGGGTCGCATGTTTTTCTGACAACGCTTTGCAAAACATTTCTCGTTTACGCGAAATATTTGCTGAAAAATTCTATCTTCTCACTCACGAAAGCATCATCTGATTCGCTGCTACCCATGATATGAGGATCATGCATGCAAAGCCCCATTAGCCACAATTGGCGAATACCTGTCATGAGAGACACCGCAGCCTGATCGTTTTCAGATAGGGGACGAACCTCCGTATATCCTTTTAGGAAAGCACGCCATAGCAATTCCACCAGTTCGTCATCTTCTTCGATCAATATTCGGCTCAGCTTGAAAGCAGCCAGATCATACGCACGCCAACCATATCCGCACAGGTCGAAATCAAAGTGGGTATAGGTGTTGTCCTCGCAAAAATTCGTATTAAAATTCCCTTGAAGGTCTCCGTGGCAAATCCCCCAGTCAAGTCCCGCACGGATATGCTCGTTCAGCTTGGATTCCAGCTCAATCGCCAGCTTTTGGAGAATTTGAAAATCTTCCTTCCGATGCTGCAGACGTGGCTCGATGATGGCTAACGGGCGATGAATCAACGTCTTGACGTCCCACACCTCGCGAGCTTGTTGGGTGGAAAAACCTTCTGCTTTGACATGCAGCTCAGCAACGGCTCTGCCAAACCGTGCGCTCAGTTCCTCGCTATCGATCTCCTGCTCCTTGCCACAGGCATAAGTGAACAGCGCACCAAAGCGATTGCCCTCTGCTGCTTGCAGTCTCAAGACATGCTTTCCTGAGCCGGCCGCAATTGGCACAGAAACAGATACTCCTTGTCTGTTCAAATGGAGCAACAGCTCCATCTCGAAAGCGACTGCTGCTTCCTCTGTTCGCCAATCACTGCGATACAGCCTGAATATTCGTTTTTGATCAATCGTCTCCACGAGGTACGTATCGTTCATGCCTCGAAGCATGTAGTGAACCGATTGTATTTGTTCAGTTGGATATGCTTCCTGAAGTACTTTTTGTAATGCTTTTTCACAGATGGTTGAGTAGACGACGGGTAGATGCATAGTCATGCTGCTCCTTTTTGCTAAGTATTGGTCATTTATTAGGAAAGACGTGTGAATGTAGAAAAGGACACAGCAAGTAAAAAAGGACCTTGAATGGCTAAAGGCCGATCAAGGTCTAGTACAGGCTGCAACGATTTGTCCCCTTTGCTGAATAAGCTCTTCAAGGAATCGGGCAACATAAGTAAAAGGGTTATTTCTTTACTTTTCCCTTGATCTCGCGCAATTCCTCGAGGATCAGATCGTATTTGTCGCTGTATTTGTCCAGCAAGTCTTGTAAACGCCCCTCGCGCTCGCGATTTGCTTTCATAATATAAAACAACAACCAGACAAACAAAGCAGCAAATGGCCCTTGCTGAAGTAATACGGTTGTTACTTGATCTTCCATGTTTGATCTCCCCTTTTGTCACTGTACAGAACGAGTGTTCCTGCATCGTCCTTATCTGTATTTTGTACAAAAGGCTTGTACATAATTCGTTAAAAACAAAATTAATATCCATACTTTTCTTTTTCGCTCTCATTTAGTACAATAAGTTTGTACATCCTCACAGGAAGGACTGGCTCGCTCATGCTATCTCAGCGCTTACGCACAGCTCGTAAGACAAAAGGTCTGACCCAGGAAGAGTTGGCAGAGCATGTCTGCACGACCAAGGGGACGATCAGTAACTACGAGAACAACCACAGCACACCACCGAATGACATGCTGCGGCAATTGGCTGATGTGCTGGACGTCACGACCGATTGGTTGTTGGGTCGCACAGATGAAGTCACGGCCTATATTCTCCCAACAACAGAGCAGACAAATCAACGTTCGTTGGACGAGCTCTTGCAGGAAAAGATCGATGACCCGGACGACTACTATTTCCTAGACGGGTATCTGGACGCTTCAGAAGAGGAGAAAAAAGAAATTCGCCGCTACTGGTACGACTTGAAGAAACAGTGGAAAGTCAGTAAAGTACGCGAAGAAAGACCTCCGTCTTTGTTTGACATCACGGAAGACATCAAAAAAAAATAACCCCAGTACGGGGTTTTCTTTTCAACGAAAAGCAGAACGTACGTTCCTCACCATTCATTTAGGAGGTTCTTGATGCTTCACTCCCTTTTGAAAGAAATCTGCGAACCGCAAACATGGCTCGAGAGTCGCGTGTACTTGCTGCTTCAGCATCACGGCATCGATTCGCCCGAACAAATCGATCTGCATCTGCTGTGTGAGACGTACGGCATCGAGATCCATCGTATTTGCGGCAGGAGTCGTGCACACGCGCATCCTTTTTTGCCGGGACGTTATGTCATTGCGGTGGACGAGCGACTCGATCTGGCTACCCAACGGGTTAAAATCGCGCATGAACTCGGCCATTTGCTCCTTCATGAAGGCATTCAGCCCCAGAGCAGCGAATGGATGATTGACTGGCAAGAATCGCAGGCGAATCATTTTGCCGAGCATTTGCTGCTTCCCATTTACATGATGAGCCCCTTGCTTGCTGATTGTTCTCGATACAACGCTCCAGCTATGTTGGCTCAGCGCTTTCAGGTACCGATGCCTCTAGCTCGTGCCCGTTTTGAGCGCATACTGAGCCGTATGTATGCCAAAGGCTTTCCCGTCTATGGGTAAATTACGACGCTATTATGTAGGAGGCGAAACCTGATGAAACGAGTCTTTATTGCCGGAGATGCATACACGACTCATTTTTTTGATCTCGCCTTGGACCAAGACGAGGAGCTGTCGCTGTTACCCTCCTTGCAGGTAGCCAGCTATCACGTGGCCCGCTTTGCTCTCATCATGCGAGATGACGGCCTTCGTGGTCTCGGTATTTTTCCCGGAGACGCCCTCTTGATCTCAGACTTTTCGATGGAACCTGTAAAAGACAGACCTGTATTGATCCGACAGGAGGGGCAGTTCCTTGTGCGTATCGCAGCAGACGTCAATCCATTGGAATGTCTGTTTACAACCACACGCGAGCAAGACACCCCCATGCTACTCCCCTCGGAAAACATTCGCATTACAGGTGTTGTATCCGGTATTATTCCACGTTCATCATCGTAACCTCATTAAGCAGCCAATCCTTGATCGCTGCCACCGTTT
Source organism: Brevibacillus sp. AG (assembly GCF_028369215.1). Classification (NCBI taxonomy): domain Bacteria; kingdom Bacillati; phylum Bacillota; class Bacilli; order Caryophanales; family Paenibacillaceae; genus Brevibacillus; species Brevibacillus sp. AG. The sequence continues at coordinate 456,041 of NZ_JAQMYO010000007.1, forward strand.
GCTGCCACTGCTCCTGCGGAGTAATGGCAGCGGGCTGGTCGCCTTCCTGAGATCCATAGCTTCCGAACTGGGAGTGGTTCCCCCCTTCTATGGACATGTACACGGTACGCTCCGGCAAGTATTGCTTGCTCTCCTCAAACTTTTCTATATGGATCACACCGTCGCGAGATCCGAGTAAAGACAGCACAGGCAAATTCACCTTCTTCAAGTTCCCCTGACTATTCGGATACGCTCCCAGCAAAAATACTCCACTGATTCGGTCCGGATGGTTTGCTGCGAATTGAGCTGCCATAGTACCACCGAGCGAATGTCCTCCGATGACAAACGTTTTATTCGGGTACGCCTTTAATACTTGTGTGGCTCTCGTCATATCACTTACAGCCAAATTCAGCGGCATTCGTGCGAGAAAAACATGGTAGCCGTAGCCTGCCAAAGCACGGGCAATCGGTGCATAACTCTCCGGTTTGACCAGTGCTCCTGGATATAAGATGAGTCCCGGCTCGCGTGACTCCCCGCCTTGGAAAATAATCCAGTCATTCGTATCCATGACCGTAATCCCTTCACCACCTTGCATGGCCGTTAATGCTGCCTGATCGGGTTGATAGGGTTGCAAATACCATATCGCCAGACAAATCGCTCCAAGTGTCACCAATACGAGTGCCTGAAACCATTTTTTGCGTGCTTGACTCATCCTACCCACCTCGTTTCCGTTCCCATGTATAGTTCTATATATTATGTCTCAAACCTAGAAAAAAACCGTCAGAGACAAAATCCCGACGGTGTTGGTAATGGCTCCATCAGCCTTTTTCCTTCTGTCGCTCCCGAAAACGGCGCACCTTCATCAGGTTTCCGCACATTTTGTCATCACACCAGCGGCGCACCCGATTGCGGCTTTCATCATAAAACACCCAGCGGCAATCCTCGTTGTCACATATTTTGATTCGCTCCAGATGCTGCGGGGCAAGCAGCTCCGCGAAAGAAGCCGCAATTTGTGCCATGACGAGGGGCCAGCCCTCTGTTGAGCTGGATTGCTTTTGCCCGTAGACGCCCTCCTCCTCTACATACAACACCTGTATATGAAAAGGGGCCTGAGCCAAAACTCTGTTCAATTCCGCAAGGTCGTCCTCTTGGATTCGGTCTCCACGGACAACAGCTTCCAGCATACATCTCAAACGTTCGCGCAGCCGCAAAAGGGAAGCGGCACACTCCTCATTTATCGGAAGCGGAGCGGTTAGCTTGTATGTTTGTAAAAAGGATGACAGCCATTCCTGGTTCTCCAAACGATTTTCCGCACGACCAGAACCACGCCAATCCCGCCAATCACTATTTAAAAAATCGATACAAAACCAGTCCATGTTATTATCTCTCCTGACGAAACCCTACATTTTTCTCTCTTGTATGACTATACAGAATATGGTAATATCTTTTTGTAACTATCGTAATTAAGTTAACTGGTTACACTTTCATTTCTTACTGCTATTATAGCGTTTCATCAATCTGTTTCACAGACGAGGAGGAAGCGTATGAATCGGAAGGATTTGCTTTTGCATGGATGGGAATGTACGTATGACAAGGAAGACTGGTATCCACCCTTAAAAGAAGCGCTTTCCGGAGTATCAGCAGCCGAGGCCAGCTGGCGCCCTGTAGGAGAAGCAGCCAACACGATCTGGGAAAACATCAGCCACCTTCTTTATTACAAAGAACGCCTGTTGCATCGTCTATTGGGCACTGAATTTCCTGGCTCGGCTGAGACGAACGATGATACCTTCATCCCGTCCGGCGGTCCGGATGACGAAGACGCTTGGCAAGCTACCCTCTTGCGCATGGAAAGCGTCCATCGCCACATTCATGAAAAGCTTTCCTTGCTGACGGATGAGGATTTAAACCAGACGGCTACTTATACGCCCATTTACCAAACCGTGATGAGTCTGGTCCTGCATGATGCGTTTCATACGGGACAAATTGTCCAAATTCGCAAGTTACAAGGCTCTTGGCCTGCCAGACGCTCATTTGAATAACAAAATTTCACATTGATTAATCATAAACAATCCTTTATAGTTGATAAATCACATAATTTCATACATGTTATCCTCATCTTTCACGGTGAGGATAGAGGTCGCGGCTTTTATATCATCCTGTACGAGATTCAGAGAAAATCAATGACTCCAGGTAAGGAAAATCCGCCGAAGCTCATATCGCGTCTCTGTGCGATTGGGTTGGGGCTGTACTCGAAAGGGGCAGAACTGTCACGTTTGCATGCCAAGCAAGCGTGGTGAGCTATCTTCAGTGAAGGCTTGGTGGGGATTGGATGATACCGCCCTATGCCATTTTTTTGGCTATGGCGGTTTTTTCGTTTCCGACCTTCCTTCTCAAAAATCAAGAAAGGTCGTGCAAGTAGCTTATGTCACAAAATCAATTGCAACGTGGTTTAAAAGCCCGACACCTGACGATGATCGCCATCGGCGGCTCGATTGGGACGGGATTGTTTCTCGCGAGCGGAGGCTCGATTCATTCCGCCGGACCTGGTGGAGCTTTAGTTGCCTATCTCGCCATTAGTATCATGGTTTACTTTTTAATGACCAGCTTGGGGGAAATGGCGGCCTTCATGCCTGTTTCTGGTTCGTTTTCGACGTATGCCACACGGTTCGTCGATCCATCTCTCGGCTTTGCTCTCGGCTGGAACTACTGGTACAACTGGGCCATTACCATTGCCGTCGAGCTGTCAGCTTCCGCACTCATTATGAAATATTGGTTCCCGGATACCCCAGCGATATTGTGGAGCGCTTTGTTCCTCGGATTGCTGTTTGCCTTGAATCTCCTGTCTGTGAAAGCCTATGGAGAATCTGAATATTGGTTCGCCTTGATTAAAGTAGTAACGGTAATCGTCTTTATTATTGTTGGTGTGTTGATGATTTTTGGCATTATGGGCGGCCAAGCAGTCGGCCTCCAAAATTTCACCAAAGGCGACGCGCCATTCAATGGCGGCTTCATGGCCCTGCTCGGTGTCTTTATGATTGCCGGATTCTCTTTCCAAGGGACAGAGCTGGTTGGTGTCGCAGCTGGGGAGAGCGAAGACCCTGCCCGCAACATTCCGAAGGCCATCCGTCAAATTTTTTGGCGCATCCTGCTCTTCTACATCCTCGCTATTATGATCATCGGGTTGTTGGTTCCATACGATAATCCAAATCTGATCAGTGGCGACATTACGGATATTGCGATCAGTCCGTTTACGATTGTTTTTGAAAATGCCGGATTTGCTTTTGCAGCATCCGTCATGAATGCCGTTATTCTTACGTCTGTATTGTCTGCTGGAAACTCTGGCATGTACGCCTCTACACGCATGCTGTGGAACTTGGCGAAAGAAGGAAACGCACCAAAATGGTTCGCAAAAGTAACAAGTAACGGCGTACCGATCAATGCCTTGATCTTGACTGCGCTCATCGGCGCCCTTGCTTTTCTGTCCTCTCTGTTTGGGGAAGGCGAAGTGTACGTCTGGCTTCTGAATGCTTCCGGTATGTCAGGCTTCATCGCTTGGCTGGGAATTGCCATTAGTCACTACCGTTTCCGTAAAGCGTTTATCGCTCAGGGTCGTGACTTAAGCGAATTGCCTTATCGGGCAAAGTGGTTCCCGTTTGGACCGATTTTTGCCTTCATCATTTGCTGTATCGTTATTATTGGGCAAAACTACTCTGCATTCATGGGTGGAACGGTTGACTGGTATGGCGTCCTGGTCTCTTACATTGGCCTGCCACTCTTCTTAATCGTTTGGCTCGCTTATAAAATTACCAAAAAGACCGAGCTCGTCCCTCTTGAACAAGTAGACTTCAGCATGGATGAGCACACGAAATAATCGAAGAAATAAGTACGGACTTCCGTTATCTAAACGGGAGTCCTTTTTCATGTTTGCCGGCATATTAAAAACTGCCCAAAAATTGCCGATAGTATAGACAAGAAGCCATTGAGATCCGTTTCCTTCCGTTCTCACAACTCATACCAGTCATCTGATATAAGGTAACCAGATCTCCTACCATCACGACTGAACATGAATCCATGTGAGGAGAGTAGAACATGCACATCCAATCGAATACCCGCTACCTAACCCCCCAGCTTTCAACTAACCAACTTGCACCCAAAATGGTGACAGGAACTCGTCTAGGATTGCCCGAGCACGATACAGTAGACCTTCGTTCTCACAAGGCACGCGAGCTCCCTGCTGGTGTCATCGAGCATCATAGTGTCCAATTTTTCTTTAACACAGAGATTAATGAGCGTTTGGATAAAATTTTTGCAGATAAACCACCCGAGGCTCGCAAAGCCTTTGACCACATCCTGGAGCAAAACTTTTTCAACTCCCCATCCACCTACACCGATGAAGAAAGAGCTGCTTTGGTAGAAGTCGGTCTAACCCAAGGCAAATATTTGGCAGACCAATACATGGCTGATGAAAATGCTGCTGAATTTTTGGATACCCTCCATTTGCTCGCTGGCGTTGCCAAAACACGAAAGGTTGACCCTGCAACCGGCAGTGTCAGCTACTTAGAGCTTCCGCAAAAACCACATGGGGCGCCGAGCGACTATGTTAACCCGTCCAAGCTGATGGAGCGGTATGACCCGGAAGCCTACAAAAAAATGCATGCGGCTACCAATCAAACAGAGAAAGTAAGCATGCTGATTCAATTCGTCAAAAAGCTACAACATCGACCAGACTGGATCTCTCAATACCGGAACGAACAAGCTACGCTTCTTTCCGATTTAAAAAATACGAAAATCACTAACCGCTTTGAGATTGTAAATACAAAGGACGCCACTGAATTTGTTCGTCAAATGAATACGCTCGCTGAAAATGCTTCCTTTTCTACCTTCACACCATTGCTTCAAACGAATCTTGCCTCTTTTATGAAGATCTTGACCAAGAAAACAAGTTAACTACACAAAGATGATGGTCACAGCCTCCTCCCGAACTTCCCTGGGACTGGGGCTCTTTTTTTGGTGTAGTTGATGGACATACTAACCCGTAAAGGAGGGGACGAACATGTATGACAATCGCGAAAACGACCTGCCTGATTTCAAACAACTGGATGACAGACTGATCGCTCAACCTCCTACTAGCCCCATAATCGCAATCCGTACCAATCTAGACAAGGAACCAAATGACGTCGACAATCCGTATGTGCAGCAAGACTCTACACCCACTGGACAAAATAAGGGGGAAACAAATGACTGATCGCAGCTCAAAGGAAAAACCGGACATGGGTTATAACGGAAGCAATATGCATGGTTATTCCCTTACAGCAAAGGAAGGGACATCGGAGCAAACTGGAAAGACGGCTGCGGCAAAAAAAGAAAACAGGGACAAAGAATAGTTCTTTCCCCGTCACGATGAACAAATCCCCTTTGGGGAAACAAGCAGATGCTCACTTTGCCTGTTTTTCTGAAGGGGATTCTTTTGGATTTCTGACCAAGAACATGGTGAAAGAACATTTTCTTATTGACGAAACTCTATTGGAAATATATACTTTTCATGGATTTGATAATGAGAATCGTTATCATATTCTTGTATATATGATCAGGAGGTTGCCCCATGAAATCCAGGCTCTTCAAACACATTTACAGCACAACATTAGTCACTTCTCTCCTCACAGGTGGCGCCCATATGGCTCTGGCCGCACCACTCGTGGCCACTGCTGAACAGACGGATGTTTCCCCTTTGTCGCTAGATTTCGCAGTCGAACAGGCAATAAAGAACAGCGTTGATCTGGAGGTGCTTCGGCTTGACTTAGATATTACAAAGTACGAAACATCCATCACATTGAGAGAAAAAGCAGAAATCAAAAAAGCCGACATCATGTCGCTAGCTGATGCAAAAAAGAAATTCGAAGACGCTGCCAAAGCGGTCAAAGAGGTGGTTGTCGATGAAGTCGCCCTGAATACGCAAAAAAACACCATTCAATTGCAGGTGCAAAAAGCATTCTTCGAAGCCCAATCACTAGACGCCAAAATCAAAGCACAAAAGAAAAGTTTGCAAAGACAGTACTGGTTGGACTCCCAAGAAACAGAAGCTCACAAAAATCTTGCTGCCCTTGAAACCAGCTACAAGCAAGCATTGGCCAAACTCAACGATTTATTGAATGAAAAAGCGGACAGACAATGGAAAATGATCGCTACTGATCTGACCCAACACGAGTTGCTTTCCTTAGAGCAATTGCAAGCAAAAGCTTATGAAAATCGTCCTGAAATGATCAAAGCACAAGCAGAAATAGACTTTGCCCAAGTAAGAATTGATTACACAGCAGAGTATTCCGCACTCAGCACACATAAAGGTACAATCGCAAAAAATGAGCACAAAAAAGCGGAACTGCAAAAACAAAAAACACAAAAGAAAATCGGTCAAGAAGTAAGTGACAACTATACGAAGGTACTGACAGCGAAAAAGGCATTAGAGGAAAGTACAACAAAGAAAGAAACCGCATTGGAGCGCTATCAGGCAACAATCGATCAATATAGATTAGGAAAAGCATCGATGAAAGAACTGATGGAAGACGAAGCAAACCTGTTTGACTCCGAAGCAAAAGCAATCGAATCGGTTTATCAATACAATCTCGCTGCTACCACCTTGAATCAGTCGACTGGTTATTAATATTTCGTATCACGAAGGATCTCATATATTCATTTAAAATAAAGGAGGCTTCATCCCACAGGGTGAAGCCTTTACTCATTTATTAGCCTCTCAAAAACTCCCGGCATCACCAGACGACCACCGTCTACACCAAAATCCTCTATAAACCACCAAGCCGATAGCACACTATGGCAATACGCCCACGCCAACACTCTCTCTTTTTGCAAAGACAGCGCCTTCGTCAGTCCATCGACCCGCTGTTTCATTACTTCTTCTACCCCATCCTCTGGCAAATGGTTCAGCAAAAACGGAATCACCTCATACTCCGTCTCCCCGATCAGCCCCTTTGGATCAATTGCCAACCACGGCTCTCTTTCTGCACGCAAAATATTTTCATGATGCAGATCACCATGCAGCAGGCACTGTTCTTTTTGTGTGGAGAGAAGCTTTTTGTACCATTGCTTGGTTCGCTCCACCATTTGCTCGGGAATCGGTCCTGTCCCCCCTTGGAAATGTGGACGAATCTTTTCCAGTCCCACAGCCCAGTCCGCTATCGTTGGAAACGTAGACGCAAGCTTGCCAGCGTTCGAAACGCGGGTATGCATCTTTTTAATCACGTCCGCCAAGCATTGAATTCGTTCTTCTTCGCTGCTCAGCTTGTCCAGTGTCTCCCCTGGCATGATGCGCTCCAAAAGCATGATCCCTTTCTCCTCGTCAGCATCGAGTAACTGCACCATCCCCCGCCCCGCAAAAGCCCGAATCGCCGTCAGCTCTCTCTGCCAGTCCAGTCCAGGCACGCCCAGCTTCAGCACTGCGTTTCTCCCATCCTGCAACACAACAGGTGCAACAAAGTTATAGGAGAGTGGAAACGGATCTAGTACCTTTAGAGACCACCGTGCTTCGCAATCGGCAATCAGCTCGTGAAAGGAATCGAGCCAAAGACGTCCCGCTTCTTTATGTATGCCCATAATTGCTTGGGTAAATTGGGTTGGCAATGAAATCATTAGGAACCCCCTCCTCGAACTACTTGCAAAACATCCTCTTGCCCCAGCTTTCAAGCTGTTCCCCTACCACAGCCGCTTCTTCCCCCCAACATCTACTCATAAAAAAGGGAGCAGCTTGAAAACCGCCCCCCCTTTTATTTCCCGGAAAATGTTAGGACAGCCGTCCCATCAAGCGCTCCATACGTTCCAGCGCCTTTTTCAATTGCTCCATCGATGTTGCATAAGAACAACGGATATGACCCTGTCCGCTTTCGCCGAACACGTCTCCAGGTACAACAGCTACCTTTTCCTCCATCAGCAGCTTCTCCGCAAACTCAGAAGAACTGAAACCTGTAGAAGCTACAGACGGGAATGCGTAGAATGCTCCGTCCGGCTCGTGGCAAGTCAATCCGATTTGACGGAATCCATCTACCACATAATTGCGGCGCTGACGGTAGCTCTCAATCATTCGTTCCATATCAGAGCGTCCATGACGCAGGGCTTCCAATGCAGCCATCTGAGCCATCGTCGGTGCACACAGCATGGTGTACTGGTGGATTTTCAGCATGCCTGCGAGCAAATCAGGCGACGCGCAAACATATCCCAGACGCCAGCCGGTCATCGCGAACGCTTTGGAAAAACCGGAGATCAGGATCGTCCGATCTTTCATCCCTGGCAGAGCCGCGATACTATCGTGCATTCGACCGTAAGTAAGCTCTGCATAAATCTCATCAGAGATCACCATAAGGTCGTGCTTTTCAATGATCGGCAAAAGTGTTTTCCACTCTTCAGCCGTCATGGTCCCCCCAGTCGGGTTATTTGGATAGCAGAAAATGATTGCTTTTGTACGCGCGGTGATGTGCGTCTCCAGCTCTTGCGGTGTCAGCTTGAACTCGTTTTCCATCGTAGTTTTCAGGAAAACCGGCACCCCGCCAGCCAAGCGAATGACTGGTTCATAGGAGACATAGCAAGGCTCCACGACCAATACTTCATCACCCGGATCAAGAATGGCACGCAGTGCGATATCAATCGCTTCGCTGGCACCAACCGTCACGAGAATTTCGGTCTCTGGATGATAGCTGACAGAAAAACGTTCTTCCAAGTATTTCTGAATTTCCACGCGCAATGGCAGCATACCTGCATTGGATGTATAAGCTGTATGTCCACGCTCCAGGGAAGAAATCGAAGCTTCTCTCATGCGCCAAGGAGTGACGAAATCAGGCTCCCCTACGCCCAAGGAAATGACTCCCTCCATCGATGCTGCCAAATCGAAAAAGCGGCGAATGCCTGATGGCTTCAACGACTGAACTGTATTGGATAAACGGTTTTTGACTTTGACTTGTGTACTCACGGCGTAACCACCATCCTGTGATCTTCGTCACGATCTTCCAGCTCAATACCATCGTGCTTGTAACGTTTCAAAATAAAGTGTGTAGCTGTTGAGACAACTGAATCGAGAGTGGACAGCTTTTGCGAAACAAAAGTGGCTACCTCTTTCATCGTTTTGCCTTCCAAAATAATCGACAAGTCATAGCTTGCACCAGACATCAAGTAAACAGCCTTCACTTCTGGGAAACGGCAGATTCGCTCCGCCACTTCATCAAAGCCAACATCGCGCTTCGGCGTGACTTTCACGTCAATCATGGCGTTCACGTACGGATGATCATCCACACGCTCCCAGTTCACCAGCGCTGGATATTTAACAATGACCTTCTCGGCTTCCAATGCTGCAATCGTCTGCTCAACGACCTCGGTCGGCTCTCCGATCATTTTTCCGATTTGCTCAGCGCTCATGCGACTGTCTTCTTCCAACAGGTGCAACAGCTCTCTTTGCTTCAAGCGATCCATGCCCCACCACTCCAGTTTTCTCTTTATTTTTTGTACATAAGTGCGTGTTCAAGTAGTCGACTTTTTGAACAACGGCATCATTCAAAAAGCCTCAGCAACCAGACTCATGATTTACATGAATCCGATTGCTGAGGCGAAGGTATCGCGGTACCACTCAGCTTTTTTGCCTCTCTCACAAAAGGCAAACTTGTGCTGTCTACAAAGACATGCGCCCCATAACGTGGGCCATCCGCTGCTTTCTACTTGGCATTTTCAAAAGCAGAGCTCCAAGGTGGCTTTCAAAAAGAGTTCGCGGCTGCCCTCTCAGCTAACAGGCAACTCTCTGGACGTCAAAATCCCTTTTTTACTTTCCTTTTCACGGCTGTGTTGGTTGTTTTATTGAATGTCTCAGATTATAAATGAGGTTTTCTCTCATTGTCAACCAACAACTTCTGTCTTCTGGACCTCTTTCAAACCGATAGGCAACCAGACGCGAAACACCGTCCCTGTTCCCAGGCTGCTTTGTACGTCAATTTTTCCTCGATGATTTTCTACGATGGATTGGGTGATCGACAACCCCAAGCCAGCACCTCCGCTTTTGCGTGCGCGTGAGGATTCAATCCGGTAGAAACGGTCGAATACATGTGGGACATGCTCCGGTGCGATCCCGGCCCCATTATCTCTAATCGTCAGTTCAATCCCATTGGAAAGCTTTCTCAATGTAAGCTCGATCTCACCGTTCACAGGTCCAGTATGCTGCACCGCATTTTGAAACAGATTGAGAATGACTTGCTTCATTCCGTCACAGTCAAAAGTAGCCGAAACATTCGGTTCTACGCGGAAATGAACGTTTCGGTCACCGGCCAGAACCATGAGCTGCGATTCCATACTGTGCACGACCGCGTCCAACTGCCCTTCTTGCAAAAAGAAAGCTGGTTCCCGATCCATCCGAGCCAGGTACAGCAAATCGTTGACGAGTTTGTTCAGCCGCTCTGTCTCGCCGTGCATGCTTTTCAATGCTTTCTGTAAATGTTCGGGATTTGCCGCCGCACCGCGCAGCAGCACCTCCAAAAAACCATGAATGGATGTCAGCGGTGTTCGCAATTCGTGAGAGGCATCCGCCACAAAGCGTCGCATCCGTTCTCCAGCTTCTTGTTCGATTTTAAAGGAGGTTTCCAACCGCTCCAGCATTCCATTAAAGACCGCCGATAATTGATCAATCTCCATCTGACCTTGATCCATCGGCAGTCGTTCATCCAAATTACCCGCATTGATCCGTTCAACTGTAACCTCAATACGCGAAAGTGGATTCAGCGTACGACGGAGCACAGGCACATAGGTTAACAAACCAATGAGCAAGGCGAGTGCAGACGCAGAGAAGAAAATGATCAACTGTGGAAAGAGCACTTCCCGCATCGAGCCAACAGGTGTACTCAGTTGTACGATTCCTTGCAGCTGTTCAGGTGATTTGATAGGTGCCAGCACGACCAAATAATCCTTCCCAGTGCTACCTTCCAAAATTTTGTATTTAAAACTGCATACACCACTAGCTAAGATCTCGCGGTATAAACTCTCAGGAAAGCGCGGGGAATACCCTTCGGTCGGATTCGCAAACAGCTCCGTCACGTTGGCGTCATTGTCAATAAAGGCATACTTGATATCGGGTGTACGCAAGGAAAGCAATGCGCTGACATACTGATCGTTTTTCGGGAGCGTTTCCGTGTCTTCCAAGACCTGATAAGGAACGGTAACTGCCAGATTTAACAGGCTTTCCGCTTTGCTGCGATATAAGAACTGCTCCATCAATAAGTATTGAATCATGCCGATTAGAAGCAGCAACCCGGATAAGATAAATAACGAACGTGACAACAGCTGGTAGCGCAAAGAGTTCGGTTCTAGGAAGGCGGCCCATTGATTGTTTCGATTCATCGTCATACAAAATCAACCCGATAGCCCGCACCGCGCAATGTGCGAATGATCCGATGCTGACGATCGTTCAGTTTGTCACGCAGGGAGCGGATATACACCTCGACAATATTCTCCTCCCCACCAAAATCATAGCCCCACACATTATCCAGAATCATGGGTTTACTCAACACCAAGCCGTGGTTCGTCACCAAATATTTCAGCAAAGAGTATTCCGTTGGCGATAGCTCCAGAAGCGTGTCCTCGTAGCTAATCTCCTTTCGTCTGTCATCGATCTGGAAGGGGCCGAGATGTACCTTGGAGAGCAGATGCGGGTAATGATTGCGAATGCGAGCATGGATACGGGCAAGCAGCTCCTCAAAGCTAAACGGCTTGATCATATAATCATCAGCACCCAACTTCAGCCCTTTTACCCGATCCTCTACGTCTTCTCTGGCTGTTAGCATGATCGTTGCTACATTCTGTATCTTTTTCAGCATCCGGCATACCTCGAAGCCGTCCATACCTGGCATCATCACATCGAGAATGACGACATGGGGCTGATGCTCCTTCACCATGGTCACCGCGGTCATCCCATCTTGTGCCGTCAATACTTGGAAGCCTTCATTTTCAAGACCCATCTCCAAAAATTGCAGGATGGTCGGTTCATCATCGACAAGCAATATTTTAATGCCTTTGTTTAGGCTCATTTTTTTCACCTCACCTCTATTTTACCTGAACAGGCCAAGAGTAGCTGAATGTTTGCTGAATATGCCCTGAGTACGAGCTGAAAGCTTTTTACAGAATAACAAACCAAAAAATGTAAATTTCATATAAAAAACGTTGATAATTCTCTTACCATTGCACTTTCAACAAACTTTCAGCCAGCTTTCAAGACCCACTCAGCTTCCTCTCTCATAATGATCCCTGCGTAGTCAAATACATACGACTCAAATCTGAACACTTCAAAAACATGGAGGTTATACAATAATGAAAAAGAATTCGGTTATCCTGACAGCTTCAGTTGCCACGCTCGTGGTCGGTATCGGAGGTTACATGCTCTATGACTATTTCGTGGGAAACCATGTGGAGATTCAGCCTGCAGCTGCGGTAACCACAGCCTCATCTACCGCTTCCTCAACGGCTCTGACAGCAGATCAACTGAATAAAAAATGGAAGATTAATGACCAGTCCAAAGTCTATTTCTCCGTAACGACATCGAAAGAAACGGTAAACTTTGAAATGGACGGGATTACCGGCAGCTGGGATGTGAACCTCTCTGCACCAGATCAAATGAAAGCAACAGCTTCCGCTGACTTGAATCAGCTGAACTCCGGTAATGAAAAGCGCGACACCCATATTAAATCTCCTGATTACTTTGATACTGCCGTGCACCCAGCTGCTACTTTTGAAGCGAAATCTTTTGAGAACTGGCCAACGGCATGGACAGAAGGACAAAAGGCTTCGTTCACCATCAATGGCGTCCTGACCGTAAAAGGAATTGCCAAAGACGTGAAAATTAATGCTGACGCGATTTATTCCCAAGGCAAGCTACAGTTGGAAGGAACATCCATCGTAACGTTTGGTGACTTCGGATTGACCAGCCCTCATACAATCGTGGCCAAAACGGAAGAAAACATTAACATTACATTGCGACTCGCGCTGGATGCTGTTTAATCACTCGCTTTTCGCAGGAACTGCTTCGAGAGACGTCTGACATTCACAGACGTCTTTTTTCACACATTTTTACATTGTTATATTGACATTGTTAATTCGATATCATACCATAAAAGCATGATAACAGATTCGAGCAAACGGAAAGGATGATCTTGTGAGTACGTCTCCCCTTCGAGCCAAACGCATCCACTATCGGACCAAAAAGTACCGCTCGCCGGATGGACTTCCAACAGATATTTGCCTCTTTACGATCCTTTCCATCCCGCGCCAAACGAAAACAAAATCGCTGCCACACAAGCAATTGGCCGTTCTTTTAATCAAGCGAAAAAGCGATATATTTGGAGAGCAATGGGCCTTGCCTGGCGGGTTTTCCCATGAATCGGAGACACTGGACGAATGCGCCTATCGTGAGCTGAAAGAAGAGACGAATATTGACCGCGATGTACACATCGAGCAGTTGAAGACGTACTACAAGCCGGGAAGAGACCCTCGTGGTTGGATCCCGAGTGTTGCCTATGTCTCCCTCGTTCATGAAGATTTATTGAAGCACGCACAGGCAAATGATGACGCATCGGACGCGCAGCTGTTTCCGATTGAGGAAGCCTTTGCCCTCAACCTTGCTTTTGACCATCGTGAAATTTTAACTGACGCCTTACAGCGAGTTCGTGAGCAGATGCTGCAAACGACTATTGCCAAAGCGTTTTTGCCAGATGAGTTTACCTTGAGTGAGCTGCTGCAAGTGATTGAGACTGTCGTTCCATCCTTTTCGGCAAAAGATCGCGGTAATTTTGAGCGTCGCTTGCTTGCGACAACCCGACGACAAGGACTTCTCGAGCCAGTTCTATCGGCTGACGGACAGCCTGTCTACTCGACCGAGTTTTCGAATTCGCCAGCCAAGCTCTATCGCTTTACTGGCTTTACCCCAATTGCCATGATTTACTGAGCAAGGACACTTTCTCGGTGCTGAACAGCTGACTTTTTGAACGCACAAATTCAGGAGGTTTTTGCCATGAAAGCTTTGATTGTGATCGACTACACAAATGATTTTGTCGCGACAGATGGTGCATTGACTTGTGGTGAGCCTGGTCAAGCTATTGGAGGACGCATTGGAGAATTGATCCGCGACTTCCTCGCAGAAGGCGATTTTGTCGTCATGGCAGTCGACGCTCATCGCGAGCAGGACCCGTACCACCCTGAGACAGGTCTCTACCCTCCACATAACATTATCGGTACGTCTGGCCGGAATTTATATGGCAGCATTCAGGAGATTTACGAGGAATTCGAAGATACGATTCACTGGATGGATAAGACGCGCTACAGTGCTTTTCAAGGCACCGACCTTGCGCTATTGTTGCGCACGAGAGGTATCACTGAGGTTCATCTGGTAGGTGTCTGCACGGACATTTGTGTATTGCATACAGCGATTGAAGGCTTCTATAATGGCTTTTCTGTCGTCATCCACGAGGATGCAGTAGCAAGCTTTCTTCCAGAAGGTCACAAATGGGCTCTCGGTCATTTTCAGAACCAGCTTGGCATGACTGTCCGCAAAAAATAACAAGCTCATGGCGAATAGGAGGCAATCTTCATGCGAATCGGCATTTATGGCAGCAGCTTTGATCCCATCACGTACAGCCATTTGTTCACAGCAGCGACCGTCGCTCATCGGAGACGACTGGATAAAGTCATTTTCGTACCATGCTCTTCAAAGCGTCATGATAAAAAATTGCAGACAGAGGACGTCCATCGCTTGCACATGCTCAAACTGGCTTTGGCAAGCAGTACACACAAAACAAACAAGTATGGCGAACCACTTTTCGAAATTTCTACAGTCGAGATGGATGCCTTGCCAGGTGAAACCTATACGTATGATACGATGATTCACATGAAAAAGAAGTATCCAAACGACGATCTCTTTTTCATTATGGGATCGGATTTGTTAGAGGGACTGTCGAACTGGGGCAACGCTGAAAAGCTGGTCGCAGGCTTCAACTTCATCGTGATGTCGCGCGAAGGCTATCCAACCGCTGACCTGATTGCGGAGGACGCGCTGCTGCGCAATCACGACGAGCATTTTCTCATTATGAGCAAAGGCATCAACATGGGAATCAGCTCTACCTATATCCGAGACGAAATCCGCAAAGGCGGAGACCCCAGCTTCCTGTTGCCGGATGCTTGCCTTCAGTACATTTATGAAAAAGGAATTTACAAAGAGCCCTACGTATAAATCCAAAAAGAAAAACAGCCGAACC